>JBEKZL010000009.1:0-54689 GCA_049509915.1 Bryobacteraceae bacterium
TCTTGGCGAAATTTGGATTTGTGACACAGCTCTGGGACCTTAGGCTCCGGTATACTGGTACGGATAATGCGCGTTGCCGTTGATGCTCACGCCATCGGCCGGCACCTCACCGGGAATGAGGTTTACGTTCGAAGCCTTTTGAACGCACTGGCCTCCGGCGAGCGAGACTGCGAGCTGATCGCCTATATCTCGTCCGCCGACGCGGCGTCCGCGCTGGCGGCGCCGATCTCCACTCGCCGCGTGGCCAAGGACCCGTTTCTGCGGCTGGGATTCGACCTCGCCAAGCGGGTGCGCGCCGACCGGCCCGACCTGCTGCACGTCCAGTACACCGCCCCGGTGGGCTGTACCGCGCCGGTGGTGGTCACCGTGCACGACGTCAGTTTTCTGGAACACCCGGAGTACTTCACCCGCCAGCGGGCCTGGCAACTGCAATATACCGTGCGCCGGACGGTGAAACGCGCGGCCAGAATTCTCACTCCGACGGAATTCTCGCGGCGGTCTATTTTGAAAGTCTACGGCGATCTGGACGAGGACAAAGTGGTGGTGGTCCCCAACGCGGCGGGTCCGGCGTTTCGGCCCCTGCCGCGCGGGGCGGCCGCTCCGCAGGTCGCCAGCCGCTTCGGCATTTTCACCCCGTTCGTGCTGGCGGTGGGAGATCTGCAGCCGCGTAAGAACCAGATCGGCCTGATTCGCGCCTTCGCGCGCCTGGTTCGCGCCTACCCGCAACTTCGGCACAACCTGGTATTGGCGGGGAAGGAAACCTGGTTTGCCGGCCGGGTACGGGACGCAGCGCGGGAATCCGGCGTGGCCGACCGCATTCAGTTTACCGGCTTCGTCAGCGACGACGAATTGCAGCAGCTCTACAACGCCTGCGACCTGTTTGTATTCCCATCGTTTTATGAAGGCTTCGGGTTGCCCGCCTTGGAGGCGATGGCCTGCGGGAGGGCCGTAGCCTGCTCCAACGTCACGGCGCTGCCGGAGGTGGTGGATAGCGCAGCTATCCTGTTCGATCCGTACTCTACCGACGAGATGGTGCGCGCCCTGGCCGACTTGCTGCTGGATGCGGATTTGCGCGCCCGGATGGAACGTTTGGGAACGCAGCGGGCAGCCCAATTCAGTTGGCAGAAGGCCGCCGATCTTGCCTTGGAGGTTTTCCACGCGGTGGCCGAAGGTTCGGCTTCCCGTCCCCTGGCACGTGCCGCCACGGTTGGACGCCGATGAATCCTCAAACCCCATTCCGATTGGCCGCATGGCTGCTCCTGGCATGCCCGGCCGCGGCCCAGACCGGTTTTCCCTTTCAGGATGAAACCCTGCGCTACGGCATCGGCTGGCAAAGCGGGCTCAGCCTGGGAGAAGCCTCCATGACGGCGCACCACACCGACAAAGGCTGGGTGTTCGCGGTGTCGGTGAATGCCGCCGTGCCCGGCTTCACGCTGAACGACAGCTACCACACCGTCACCGACAACGGCCTGTGCTCCCTGCAGCTCGACCGCACCATGGATCACGGAGGCAAGTCGGACACGGAACGGACCATCTTCGACCAGGCCGCCGGATCGGCCAAACGCGTGACCCTGTTCCCGGCCGGCGGCGGGGAGACTACTTTTGGTATTCTGTCGTGCGCGCGCGATGCCGTGGCCTATGTTTATTACGCTCGCGAGGAACTCGGCCAGGGCCGCATGCCGCCGCCGCAGCAGGTCTACTTCGGCTCCGCCTATGCCGCCCACCTGACCTATGTGGGCGAAGCGACCCTCCCCGTGGGGGATAAGCCGACCGTGACCGATCATCTGACGGTTTCTCTGAAGGGGCCCAAGTCGGATACTACGGTAGAGGTATTCTACGCGCGCGACGCGGCGCGCACGCCGCTGGCGATTCGGATTCCCGCAAAACTGGGAACCTTATCTCTGGAGCTGGCGCGCTAGTGGAGTTCCCGTGGTGGGACGGACCTCCTGGTCCGCGCGGGTTCCCCCGGACCCCCTCTTGCGCTGCATGGTCATGCTCTTGCCACTTCGGGCAAGCCGGCCAGGGCGCCGGCTGCGGACCAGGGGGTCCGCCCTACCAGGTATGCCGATGCCCAATACTGTGAAAACCGACTGGCAGGGGGCTGCCGGCCCGCCCATGCGTATAGCTTTTTTCTCACCCCTTCCGCCGGCCCGATCGGGCATTGCGGATTATTCCGAGGCGCTGTTGCGGTCGCTCAGGCCGTTGGCCCAGGTGGAAGTATTTTCGCGGCCCGGCCAGGTGTACGACCCGTCTTTGTTCGACATCGCTCTCTACCAGGTCGGCAATAACGAGTACCACGAATTCGTTTACGAAACTGCCCTCGCGCACCCGGGCGTGGTGGTGATGCACGAAGCCAACCTGCACCATCTGATCGCCTCGCTCACCATCAAACGCAAGGATTGGGACGGGTACGTGCGCGAGTGCGAATATAACGGCGGTACCGCGGCGCGCGACTTCGCCCTGCGGGTGCGGGCGCTCGAGGTCGGACCGGATTACGAAGGGCTGGCCATGACCCGCCGTCTGCTGGAGCGCGCGCGCGGCGCCATCGTCCACAGCCGCTTCATGCGGGACCAGGTGCGGCAAGCCGGCTTCGATGGCCCGATCACGGTGATTCCTCACGGTGCCTGGATTCCCTCCGCGGACCGGCACGGGTTTCGCGACCGGCTCGGCTTGGACGAGGCTACGCCGCTCATCGGTATTTTCGGCTTTCTCAAACCTTACAAACGGATCGCCGAATCGCTGCGCGCCTTTCGCCGCCTCACACGCCTGGTACCGGAGGCGAAGATGATCCTGGTGGGTGAGCCGCATCCCGAGCTTCCGGTCGGGAGCATGATCCGCGCGCTCGGCCTCTCCGCTCACGCGCGGGTGTTGGGCTTCGCCGCCATCGACGACTTCGTGGGATACCTGGCCGCCTGCGACATCGTTCTGAACCTTCGCTACCCCACCGTGGGCGAGAGTTCCGGCACGCTATTGCGCGCGCTGGGGTTGGGCAAAGCGGTATTAGTGTCGGAGATTGGCTCGTTCGCCGAATTCCCGGAGGATGTTTGCCTCAAGGTGCCGCCCGGGCCGGGCGAGGAGGACCTGATTTTCGAGTACCTGAACCTGCTGGTTTCGCGTCCGGAAACGGCGCGCGCACTGGGAGATCGGGCCAGGAAGTACGTCGCCGCCGAGTGCAATTGGGATTCGGTGGCGCGGCGTTACGCCGGATTTCTGGAAGCTGTGTGGCAGGCGAAGGAATGGCCGGAAGAGGAGGCTCCGCCCGCACCCGCCGCCGCGCCGGCGCCGGTCCCCGAACCGGAATCGGCGGCCGAGACCATCGCGTATCTCTCTTCCTGGGCGCAGAATCGCGCTTCGCGGAATTACCTCGAGACGCACCAGACGCGTCTCGAAAAAACTCTGGCCATCGCGCCCAAAGGTAGCGCGGAAGATCGCATCCTGGAAATGGGCGCTTATTTGCAAATTACGCCCGCCCTGCGCAGCCGCCTGGGATATGGCGAGGTGCGCGGCTGCTACTACGGCGCGGCGGGACGGGTCGAACATCGCGAGCTTCGCTCCTCCGACGGCGAATTGTTCTCCTGCGACATCGAGTTGTTCGACGCCGAGAAAGATCGCTTCCCCTACGCCGATGGATACTTCCGTACGGTCCTGTGCTGTGAGCTGATCGAGCACCTGTTCGAGGATCCGATGCACATGATGAGCGAGATCAACCGCGTGCTCCAGCCGGGCGGCCACCTGGTGCTGACCACCCCCAACGCAGCCTCGCTGCGGGCAGTCTCGGCGGTGCTGCAAGGCTACCATCCGGGTTTCTTCGCGTCCTACATCAAGCCCTCGGCATCGGGGGAAGTAGAGGCGCGGCATAATCGGGAATACGCGCCGCGGGAAATCCATCAGCTCCTCGAAAACTCTGGATTCGACGTGGCGTTACTTGAAACCGGCGAGTTCCTCGATGCGCCCCATCCCGAGTTCGCCTGGGTGGAGCACCTGCTGAACCGCTATTGGCTCGAAACCAGCCTGCGCGGCGATGGCATCTATGCCCTAGGCCGCAAAACCAGGCCGATCCGGGAACGCTACCCGGCCTGGCTGTACGCGTGAACGGGGGAGACGGCCGCTGCGACATAAAAGCTACTGATCCGACGTAGGGCGGGCGATTCGCCTGCCCTTTTCCGCGTTCCGCGCAGCGGACACGGCGGAGCTCCGCCCGGCCTATGGCAGGCGGAATCGCCTGCCATACCATGGCACCAGCCGCCTGCCTGCATAATGCGCTCGGGTTCCGGACGTCTTGCCAGCGAATCGCTCCGGCCTCGACTTTCGTGTCGCGCACCCCCTCGCATCGCCACTGGTTCTCTTGCCATCATATTGGTATGCAGACTTTGAAAATGCCAGTTGGCGGCATGACCTGCCAGAACTGCGCGCGCGGCGTGGAGCGCAAACTATCGGCCACTCCGGGCGTACAAAAAGCCACGGTGAAGCTGGAAGAGCACAGCGCGACGGTGGAGTATGACGAAGAACGCGTCAACCCGGAAGCGCTGGCGGCGGCGGTGCGGCAGTTGGGCTACCAAGTGCCGGCATGAAGACGGAAGCGGCGGAGCCTCACCAGCGCGTCGATCTGCCGGTTTCCGGAATGACGTGCGCGGCGTGTTCCCGGTCGATCGAACTGGCGCTCGGGGCGGCGCCGGGAGTGGAACGCGCCAACGTGAATCTGGCGTCCAACACGGCGACGGTGGAATATGATGGCGCGCGCATCGGGGTGGGCGAGCTGGTGTCTACCATCGAGGGCATGGGGTACGGCGTACCGGCCCAGGAAGTGCGCCCCGGCGCGGAGCTGCCCGGGTACCGGCGGCGGCTGGCGGTCGCGGTGGCGTTTGCCGCGCCGGTGATGTACCTGGGCATGACGCACCAGGCGCCGTGGCTGCAACTGGCGCTTTCGCTCCCGGTGATCCTTTACGCCGGTGCCCCCTTCTATGTGGCGGCCTGGAAAGCGCTGCGGCACGGCTCGGCGAACATGAACTCGCTGGTAGCGCTGGGCACGGGCGCGGCCTTTCTCTATTCGGCGTACGCCACCCTGCGCGGGGCGCACGAGGTGTACTTTGAAGCGGCCAGCACGATTATAGCGCTGGTCCTAACGGGCAGGCTGCTGGAGGCGCGGGCGCAAGGCAAGGCTGGCGAGGCGATCCGGCGCCTGCTGGAACTGGCTCCCGCCATGGCGCGGGTGGTGCGCGATGGCGCGGAAATCGAAATTGCCGCCGCCGAGGTGCGGCCGGGCGATACCGTGGCGGTGCGGCCGGGCGAGCGGATTCCGTGCGACGGCAAAGTGGTGGACGGGCAATCGTCGGTGGATGAATCCATGCTCACCGGCGAAAGCGTCCCCGTGGAAAAGGACGTGGACAGCCCAGTCTTCGCGGGCAGCATCAATCGCGTCGGCAGCTTCCGCTACCTGGCCACGCACGTGGGGCGCGGCACCATGCTGGAGCGGATGATCGAGATGGTGAAGCGGGCGCAGGGCTCACGGGCGCCGGTGGCCCGGCTGGCCGACGTGGTGAGCGGCTATTTCACCCTGGGCGTGCTGGTCGCGGCGATTGTCACCTTCGCCGTGTGGCTTGGGTTCGCGCCGTTCTCACAAGCCATGGTGAATGCCGTGGCGGTGCTGATTATCGCCTGCCCGTGCGCCTTGGGCCTGGCTACGCCCACTGCGATCATGGTGGCAACGGGCCGGGGCGCGGCGCGCGGGATTCTGTTTCGCGGCGGGGAGGCGCTCGAAGCCGCGCATCGCATCGACTGCGTAGTGCTCGACAAAACCGGTACGATTACCACCGGGAAGCCTGTGGTGACGAAGGTTACGCCGGCGCCCGGCTTTGGCGAAAGCGAGCTGCTGCAATTTGCCGCCTCCGCCGAGCGGAACTCCGAGCACCCGCTGGGCAAGGCGATTGTGGAAGCGGCGGCGGCGCGCGGCATCGCGCTCGAAACGGCCGGCGATTGGAGCGCGCAGGCCGGCTATGGCGTTCGCGCCCGCGTGAAAGGCCGCGACGTGGCGGTGAGCCGGCCTGGCATTCAGGTGACCGTGGATGGCCGATTAGCGGGCCAGATCGAAGTCGCCGATACCCTGAAGCCGGAAGCCACCGAGGCGGTGGGCACGCTACGCCGCATGGGCATCGAGGTTTGGATGCTCACCGGCGACCGGAAAGAGACGGCGGAAGCGATCGCGCGCGCGGCCGGGATCGAGCACGTGTTGGCCGAGGTGCTTCCCGAAGGCAAGGTGGACGCGGTCCGCAGGCTACAGGCGGAGGGAAAACGCGTGGCGATGGTGGGCGATGGCATCAATGACGCTCCTGCCCTGGCGCGGGCGGACCTCGGCATCGCCATGGGCGCCGGCACGGATATCGCCATCGAAGCCGGCGGCGTCACGCTGATGCGCAACGACCTGAACGGCGTGGCCGAAGCCCTCCAGCTTTCGCGCGGCGCGATGCGGGTGATTCGCCAGAACCTGTTTTGGGCCTTCGCCTACAATACGGTGGGCATTCCGGTGGCGGCGTTGGGCCTGCTCTCGCCCATGCTGGCCGCGGCGGCGATGGCGCTTTTCGAGCGTCACCGTGGTCGGCAATAGCTTGCGTCTGCGGGCGGGGTAACGCTCTGGTGCGATCGGCTCTGCCGCGGACTTTGACAGACTGCGCCGCGAAATTGAATCAGGCGGCGCACTCCCCGCGACCGAGCTCCAGCGAGAAGGGCTGGTCGTCGCCCCAATCCTGGTAAATTTCGGGAAACATTTCGGCGGGTTTGGCGAGGTCGGCGGTCAGTTGGCGGAACGTTTCCACCTTGTGACGCAGGACGTATTGGCGGAAGGTTTCCTCGCTCAAACGGTTGCCGATGAAGTGATCGAGCACGCGGCGGACGGCCTGAGGGGCGAGGCGGGCGGGGATGGATTGGACGGCGAGGCCGAAGCGCATGACGCCCGCTTCGTCAAAGCCGCCGCCGAGGAGCATGAGGTAATAGGGGACCTCGCGGCCGTCGATCTTGCGGGCATTGCCGTAGAAGCCGAAATCGCCGATCCAGTGCTGGCCGCAGGCATTCGGGCAACCGCTGACGCGGATGGTGAGCTGCCGCACGCGCGCGTCCTGATAGTCGGCGACGGCGCGGGCAAGGGCGGCGCCCATGGGCATGGCCTTGGTGAGAGCCAAATTGCAGGAGTAGGCGCCGGGGCAGGTCACCACGTCGTCGATACGGCGGGCGCCGGGAAGGCCTAACCCGGCCGCTTCGAGCTCGCGATAGACGCGCGGAAGGTTGACCAGGGGAATGAAGCCCAGAACCAGGTTCTGGTCCATACCCACGCGCACGGAGCCGTCGCCGGAATGAGAGGCAACGCGGGCCACGGCGCGCAGTTGGTCGCCGGTGAGATTACCCTGCTCTACGCGGACGGTGACGGCGGCATAGCCGGGCTGGCGCTGCTCGACGGCATTGGTTTCGAGCCACTCGTCATAGGCGGCGTTCGGGGCGGCGCCGGCGGCCGGCGGCTGGTCCAGTACCGGAAGCGTGGCGTGGGGGCGGGGATTGGCGCTGAAGCCGCCGAAACCCTCGGGCACAAGTTCGGGCGATTCGATGCCGCCCTTGGTCAGGATGTCTGTGTACTGGCGGTCGATTTCCTCTCTGAGCCAGGCAAAGCCGCGGTCCCGAACCAGGAACTTGAGCCGCGCCAGGTTGCGGTTCTCGCGGTTGCCGTACTGGTTGAAGACGCGGATGACGGCTTCGATGCGATTGAGGAGGCGGTTTTCGGGGAGGAAATCGTCCAGGAGCTGAGCTTCGCGGGGAAGCGCACCGAGGCCACCGCCGACCACGACCCGAAAGCCGCGCTGGCCGTCGCGCACCAGCGCGCGCAGCCCGACGTCGTTGATCGCGCCGGCTATGCAATCGCGCGATTGGCAGCCATCGAACGCGATCTTGAATTTGCGTGGCAGGTTGCCGGTGAGGTCTTTGCGCAGAAGCGCGTAGGCGACGCGTTGGGCGTAGGGGCGGGGATCGAAGACTTCGTCGGCGGCGATGCCTGCCCAGGCACAGGTGGTGACGTTGCGAACGGTGTTGTAGCAGGCTTCGCGATTGGTCATGCCGGCGTCGGCCATCAGGTGCATGAGATCGGCCACGCGGCCCAGCGGCACAAAGTGGTACTGGATGTTCTGACGGGTAGTCAGGTGGCCTTTGCCGCCGGCAAACTCGTCGGCGATGCGGGCAAGTTGTTCCACCTGGGGGGCCGTCAGCAGGCCGCTCGGAATCTTGCAGCGGACCATCTGCACGCCTGGCTGGCGCTGCCCATAGATGCCATGCTTGAGTCGAAAGGGACGAAATTCATCCTCGGTAATCTCGCCAGCAAGAAACGACTTGGCGCGTTGGCGGAAGTTTTCAATTTCAGCCCGAACTACCTGCTCGTGCTGGGCTTCAAAGGTCTGTCGAAGCGCAGTGGATTCCTGAAGGGATGAAGACATAGATTTTACCCGATCTCTATCTGGATTCTACCACTCCGAGATGAAAGGCGCGGCGGCATGGCCAAAGCATCTAAGCAGAACTCGGCCCGTCGTCCTCGTCCCAGAGGGCTTGCTCTTCGGGCAGCATACGTTGGTGCAGGATACGGGCGTTGGTGCAGGATACGGGAAACCAGAATGCCGCCCGATTCCTCGCGGTAGAACACGACATGCTTGCCCTGCTCCATCCGTCGCAGGCCAGGGCGAATTCTGCCACATGGGCGGCCCAATCCCGGATTGTCCGCAACGAGCCGGCAGCAATCTTCAAGCTCGCCGAGGTAGCGGGCGGTCTGGGCTTCGCCCCAAGTGCGAAGGGTATGGAGGCCGATGCCGTACAAGTCGGCTTCGGCCCGTCGCGAAAAACGGACTCTGGCCACCGGACTAGCGCGGCGTCACGGGAAGGTCGAGCTTCTCCCGGACGCGATCGAAAACGTCGCCTTCGGCAATGCCGCTCGTGTCGCCCTGATCGATGGCAGCCCGCAGTGCGGCAAGCTTCGCCTCGAATTGCCGTTCCTCTCGATCCAGGCTCCTCAGAGCCGCGCGGACAACCTCACTGGCGTTCTCGTAGCGGCCGCTCTCGACCTTCGCCAGCACGAAGCGGTCGAGATCGTCGGTCAGATTCACATTACGGGTCGGCATGAAGGGCTCACGTCCATGTTACCGCGGTTAGCAAAGATTGCCAACCGGCCCGCGAAATCCTCAGTGGCTTTCCGCCTCGGAGCTTGATGGCGTAGAATTACCATATGCAGGTAGTTCCCTCCCAATCTCGTCCCGGTCTGTTCGCGTCCGACTAGGCTCCCCGCCGCGCTCTGGCGGCGCGCGCCGGTTTGTCTACAGGCGCGCATGGCGATTCCAAATCCACAACTGAATATTTTGAAGGAGTATGCGATGGGGAAGACTCTCGAATTAGGGCGACCCGATCTGCCGCAGCTCTCGGGCGCGTTGCCGGGGCCGAAGGCGCGGGCGATTATCGAGCGCGACCGGGCGGTGGTTTCGACTTCTTACACGCGCGGCTATCCGCTGGTGGCCGCGCGGGGCGAAGGCGCGATGGTAGAGGACGTGGACGGCAACCGGTTTTTGGACTTCAACGCCGGTATCGCTGTGGTGGCGACGGGGCATTGCCACCCGCGCGTGGTCGCGGCCATTCAGCGGCAGGCGGCGCGGCTGATCCACATGTCGGGCACGGATTTCTACTACGAAGAGCTGACCGCGCTGGCCGAAGAGCTGGCCCGGATCGCACCGGGCGCGGTGCCGCGCCGGGTTTCATTTGGCAATTCCGGCGCCGAAGCCATCGAGGGCGCCATCAAGCTGGCGCGTTATGCGACCGGCCGGGACAAGATCATCGCCTTTTATTCTTCCTTCCATGGCCGTACCATGGGCGCGCTCTCGCTGACGGCGAGCAGGGCGGTGCAGCGGGCGGGCTTCGGTCCGCTCATTCCGGGGGTGGTGCATGCGCCCTACGCCTATTGCTTCCGCTGCCCGCAGGGGCGGACGCCCGATACCTGCGCGGTGGAATGCGTCCAGCACATCGAAAAGACCATTCTGAAGACCATCGCCCCGGCAAAGGAAACGGCGGCAATCGTGGTGGAACCGGTGCAGGGGGAAAGCGGATACGTGGTGCCGCCGCGCAAGTTCTTCGACGAGCTGGCGCGGGTGGCCGAACAAAATGGTATTCTTCTGATTTTCGACGAAGTCCAATCCGGCATGGGGCGGACCGGGCGGATGTGGGCGGCGGATCATTTCGACGCGGTGCCGGATATTCTGGCGGTGGCCAAGGGGGTCGCGAGCGGCATGCCGCTGGGGGCCACCATCGCGCGGGCCGAGATCATGAATTGGCCGCCGGGAGCGCACGCGTCCACGTTTGGCGGCAATCCGGTGGCTTGTCAGGCCGCCCTGACGACCATCGCCTTGCTGGAGGAAAGCCTGATCGAAAACGCCGCGAACATGGGCGCATATTTGATGGAGCGATTGCGTGAGTGGCCGGAACGGTACGAGACGGTCGGCGACGTGCGCGGCCTGGGGCTGATGATCGGCGTCGAACTGGTACGGGACCGCCGGAGTAGGGAACGTAATCCGGCCCTTCGGGACCGGGTGGTGGAACTGGCGTTCGAACGCGGGCTATTGATTCTGGGCGCCGGAGAGAATACCATTCGCCTCTGCCCGCCGCTGCTGGTGACGCGCGAGCAGTGCGACTTTGCGATGGAGACGATCGAAGATTGCCTCAAACTGGCCATGGCGAAGCAATAAAGACGCTCGATGTCGGCTGCGGCATTCACCGCCAACCGGGCTCCATCGGGCTGGACCGCAACCCCGCCAGCCATGCCGACGTGCTGGCGGATCTCGACCGCTTTCCGTATCCGTTTGCCGACAATGCCTTCGACCGGGTGACGGCGATTCACGTGATCGAGCACGTCGACGACGTGATCCGGACGATGCAGGAATTTCACCGGCTGGTGCGGGCGGGCGGCACGGTACGGATCGAGACGCCGCACTACACCGACTTCAGCTCGTTCTGCGATCCCACCCACAAGCACCATCTGACCAGCTTCAGCTTCCGCTATTTCGGCAAAGATAATGCCGGCTTCGGCTACTATTCGCCGGTGAAATTTCGTGAGATTTCCGTCCGCGTCAAGCTACTGGCTTTCTGGAGATGGCTGGGATTCGAATTTCTGGTGAACCGCTTTCCGCGCTACCGGCGCTTTTGGGAATACTACCTTTGCTACGTGGTGCGGGGGAAGGCGATGGAATTCGAATTCGAAGTTCTAAAGGCGTGAGGCGGGGGCCATGATGGGCTGGCTGTGGCGCGTGGCGGCGCGGTTGCGTTGGTATTTTCGGCCGGACGAGATCGGCCGCTGGGGCGAGGACCTGGCGCACCGCTATTTGCGGGCGCAGGGCTGCACGGTGGTGGCGCGCAACTACCGGCCTCCGTCGGAATCCGGCGAAATCGATATCGTGGCCTGGCATGGGGAAACGCTGGCCTTCGTGGAAGTGAAAACCCGGGCGAGCGCGGACTTTGCCGCGCCGGATCGCAACGTCGGCCAGGAAAAGCAGCGCCGCATGCTGCGCGCGGCCGAAGACTACCTGCGGCGCACGGAAGTGCCGTGGTCGCGGACGAGATTCGATATTGTGAGTATTGTTTTGTCGGAGCCGCCCAAGCTGGAGTGGAGGCGGGGAGCGTTCCGGCGGCCGGAGGGGCGGTGAAAAAACAAATTCATAGCCGCCGATGAACACCGATGAACGCCGATAAAGAAATCAAAGGATTCGTCGGCGTTCTCGGTGTTCATCGGCGGCTATATTCCTTCAAAGGCTCCTAAGGTGGCGGGCCTGCCCCGCTGCGCTGCCTATTGGTTTAGCTTGAAGGTCACGGTGATGGGGGCGATCACTTCCACCGGGTCGCCGTTGAGGTAGGTGGGTTCGTAGATCCATTGCTTGACGGCATCAATCGCGGCACTGGCCAGCAAGGGGTGGCCGCTGAGGACGCGCAGTTCCTTGAGCCGCCCGTCCACCCCGATTACCGAGGACAACTCCACCGTCCCTTGCACGCGCATGTTGCGCGCCAGCATTGGATAGACAGGCTCCGCGCGGTGCACCAGCCGAGCCATTTTCACCTGGCCGCCGGGGCGGAGACGGAGCGGGGCAGCGGGTGCAGTTCGGGCGGCCGGCGCGGCAACCTCGATCCGCGGCGGCGGGCTGGTACGTGCGTTTTCCAGGATGGCGGCGACCAGTCCCAGGCCAGGGCCACTCACCTGGCCCATGCCGATCCCATCCGGCATGCCAACCACGCCAACCTCACCCGGCGGATCTTCAATCATGACCGGGCGCGGCGGGATACGCGTGGGCAGAAGCAGCACGCGCTTGTCGATAGGTCGAACAGCTTCACGAACCACGCGCGGACGTTCGGCTGCGTCCACGTGGGCCGGGGCCAGGGGTGCGGCCGGCTCCAGCAACGCGATCAGCGCTTGCGGCCGCGGCATGGCCTGCGGCCACAACATCGGAAACAGCGCGGCGGAACCAACCAGGATACTCTCGATGGTGACACCCAAGCCGGTGGCCCAAGCCCGCCGGCCGGAAGCGTAATTCGATAGAACGGCCTGTTCGAACATCGCAATTTCCTCCTCTGGATCGAATTCCACTCTCTTCCGGCAACCAATATCCGTGCCGGCCAGGTCTCAGGAGGGCGGCCGCTCTCACCACAACCCGTTTACCACGCTTTCTACAACCAGCCTTCTACACACCATAGACACCGGAACCGGGAGTAAGTTTCTGGAGTGTGGGACAGGCGCAAGGACGCTGGGATTTACGCGGGGGCGGCGTATGGATACAATACGGGCAGTACGCCGCCGGCGCGCCACTTTTCGGGCACCGGTGAGGCCGTGCCGCGCGCCGCTGGAAGCAGCCCGGAATCCCGATGAGAAATTCGAAAGGAAAAGTCTCATGCATCGAAGGTGTTTTTTGAGGTCGCTCGCCGCGGCTCAAGCCGCCGGTCTGGCGCATGTCCCGCTGGTATTGCCATGGAAGGCGATGGCGCAGCAGCGAGGCGAGATGGCTCCGGTCGAACCCTTTAAGCCCAGCGAGGGGGCGAACCATCCGGTCGGCGCGAGCAAGGGGATTTATCCGGGCAGAGTGGTGTGGGTGCGCGACGCCAAGGCCACCAGTTGGGACGGTGTGACCGGGCACTGGTGGGACGACGCGAACACCAACCAAAGAGTGGTCCACGGCATGACTTCCGGCCTCCTTCAAAATCTGACCGGAAGGAAGAACGACGGGCAGGCATGGGACGCGCTGTTCCGGAGTTTCAATAGCGCCCACAAGTTTGGCAACTCGGGATACCGCCCCGGCGAGCGCATCGCGATCAAGATCAATTGCAACCAGGACCGGTCGCCGGAATGGGGCACGCTGGCGCCGGGAGCGAGGTTCCCAGCCGCGCCGCAGAATGGCTTGCCGAGCCCTCACGCGGTGGTGGCGCTGGTGACGCAACTGATCGAAGCGGCCGGAGTGCGTGGCGAGGATATCGTGGTATACGACGTCGCCGGCGGGCGCAATGTCGGCCAACCCATCTATACCCGGATCAGGGCGAATTCGGGCGCTCAGTTCCAGGCCGTGAAGTTTCTGGTGGGCACCGATTTCAAACAGGGCGGGCGGATGTTCGCCGCGCCGGACATGGCGAACCCGGTTCGATTCTCGAAAGCGGACGTTCCGGCGGCCTATCTGCCGGAGCAGGTGACCGGGGCCAAGTATATGATCAACATGGCGCTGCTGCGGCCGCACGGGATGGCCGGAGTGACGCTGATCGGAAAGAACCACTTCGGCTCGGTGTATTTCCCCAGCGATGGCGGCTGGTCGCCAAGGGCGCTGCACGCGAGCGTGATGCGGACCCAGGCCATGGGCTCCTACAATGCCCTGGTGGATTTGATCGGGCACCGGCACCTGGGCGGCAAGACCATGCTCTACATGCTGGATGGCCTGTATACGGCCGAGCACAACGAAAGCAACGTGTTCAAGTGGGCGTCGTTCAACGACCATTGGGCTTCCAGCATGTTGGCCTCGCAGGACCCGGTGGCGATCGACTCGGTGGCGCTCGACCTTCTGAGCAGCGAGCCTCGTGCTACCCAGGTGCGCGGTAACGCCGACAACTACCTCCACGAATCGGCACAAGCCGGGAAACCCCCGTCGGGCACGATCTACAACCCCGACGGCGGCGGCACGCTAGCCAGCCTGGGTGTACACGAGCACTGGAACAGCGCCGACGCACGCAAATACACGCGTAACCTCGGCGGCAAAGAAGGCATCGAACTAATCGCCGCGGGATAGCACGCGGCGGTGCGACGGGTGCGGGCGCGACAGTGGGCGGACTGACAATCGGCCTCGGCTCGCCGAGCGTTGGCGGGGGGACCTGGCAGGTTATGCGAGGCGCGGGCCGGGACTCAGAACTCCTGGCGTCGTGGAATTTTGGGGTGAGCCCGGTTTCGGCGGAGAGAGCGTGGGACAGACCGGACAGACCGTCGTTTTTTGTGGTCTGTCGGCCCTCGCCAAGCTGTAGCAGCCTGACAGATGACGAAGAACGATCGTCAGTCCCACCCTATGGGTCCGGGCATTTCCCTGGGCCGCCCAAAACGCCGAGCTGACATCAGTTCGGAGACTCCTCCCGGCGCTTTCGGCTGCGGCTATGTCGTAAACTCAGCCGCCTTTCCGACCGCCCCTCCCGCAGCGCGCCTCCCCACCTATCTCGCGGAGGGGGACCGGGACAACCTGAACTGCGCTATTTTGGGGTAACGGAAGTCGGCCTGGCGCGAAACCCCGGTCACAGGGCCTTCCAAATTATTTCAGGCCCCTAAATCCTTTCCTCCCACCGCTTCGTCTCTGCCGCAATTCCTCACCGTCCCAGTCGTCGTGCTACATCTGAAGATTGGGGAGCCGCTATCACCCCGGTTGGGCCGCAAACGAACCTTTTCCTTTCAACAAAAAGAAACTGAATAACTTATGCGCTCAATACCAACCCAACTCCCTCCCTTTTCCGAACCCAACCCACGGGATCCCGACCAGCTCCGAAAAGCGCACAAAACTGCACAATGGCGCACAAAAATCGCCGGACGGCCCGAAGCCACGCGCCCACCCCGGCCGCATTTCCTCACCGCCCCAGCCGTCGTGCTACATCTCATAGTCCGGCAAGGCCCGCGAGCGACCAACCCGATTCGGCCCCTTTTCCGAACCCATCCCTGGCGACGCCGACCAGCTCCGAAAAGCGCACAAAATTGCACAATGGCGCACAACTCGTGAGCCTCGTATTATAAAGCAGGTACAGAGCCGATCTCAAGCGCGAGGGATGATCGCCCTTTTGTTTTCAGCGAATCGGAGTCGGCCCTGCCCTGCAATTTGATTTTTCAAAATCCGGAATCGTCCGCATTGCAGCCCGTGAGCTGAGCCTCGTCGAAGCCAAAAGGGAGTTCCCGGCCTTCGCCAACCTGCTCGGAAAGGCCGCTCAGGCTCCCTGAAACACGGCCCAGGAAGTCCCGAGGAGTCCCCGCCTGATGCACTGTGGGTCTCGGCAGTCAACAGCGTCGATTTGGTGGGGCGGACGCCCTCGTCCGCGCGCGACCCCCTGGTCGCGGCTGGCGGCAAGGGACTGATTGTTTGGGGCGAAGAGCGGGTCCTGGGGGACCCGCGCCGACGAGGGCGTCCGCCCCACCACTTTTGCGGTGCCTCTTTCAAACTTCAAGGGCATGCGGCATGGGACTGAGAGACTCCGCTCCACGGGAAGCGCTACCGTGTATGCTTATGATTTGAGCAAGCTCCAAGGGATTTTCACGCCACTGCTGGTGCCCCTCGACGAACGGGGCCAGATCGATGAGGGGGAACTGCGTCGTTTTGTTTCCTGGCTGATCGAGCGCGGTGTGCACGGCCTTTACCCGAACGGCTCGACGGGAGAATTCACGCGTTTCACGGCGGAGGAGCGGCGGCGGATCGTGGAGGTGGTGGCGGATGAAACCGGCGGCCGCGTTCCGATCCTGGCCGGCGCGGCCGAGGCCAACGTCAAAGAGACGCTTTCGGCATGCGAGGCCTACGCGGCGCTGGGAGTCCGGGCGGTGGCGATCGTGGCGCCGTTCTATTACAAGCTGACTCCGGAATCGGTGTACGCCTACTTCGCCGAGATCGGGCGCCACTCGCCCATCGACCTGACGCTCTACAACATTCCCATGTTCGCCAGCCCCATCGACGTTCCCACCATCCGGCGGCTGGCGGCGGAGTTTCCCCGGGTCATCGGGATTAAGGACTCCTCCGGCGACGTGGCCTTCATGATGCGGATGATGGCGGCGGTGCGGCCGCACCGTCCCGATTTTTCCTTTCTGACGGGGTGGGAAGCGGTGCTGGTTCCGATGCTCATGATCGGGTGCGAAGGGGGCACCAACGCTTCCAGCAACGCGGTACCGGAAGTGACCCGCCGCCTGTACGACCTCACTCGCGCCGGCAAGTACGAAGAGGCCATGCAATGGCAGTTTCGGATTCTGGAACTGTTCGACGCCATGCTGAACCCGTTCGAATTTCCCGACGGGTTTCGCGCCGCGGCCGAACTGCGCGGCTTTCATTTCGGCCGCGGACGGCAGCCCCAAACCAGCGCCCAACGTTCGGATCGCACCGCCCTGACTTCGGTGCTGCACTGCATTCTGGCCGATTTCGAGCTGGTGGACCGCCCCGCTTCGGGGTGCGCGCCACGCGTACGAGAGGTTGGCGTGGATAAGGTGGAGCAGGTGGTGTTCGAAGTGATGCGAGCGCTGGAAAAGCGGGGTGTCTTCTGACCGAAGCGCTGGCCCTGGTCGAGATCGGAGGCTGGTCGCCGGCCATGGTGGTGCTCGACGCCATGGAGAAATCGGCCGGCGTTCGGCTGCTCGAAACCGAACTGAACGACAGTCCGGGCGTGTGCATGAAGCTATACGGGCGGCTGGGGGACATCGAATCGGCGGCGCGGGTGGCCGAGGAAACAGCCGGCGCGATGGCGACACCGATCCTTGTGCATGTTATCCCCGGCCCATCGGAGCTCTCACCCGCCGCCTACCAGGCCGGGCGGCCGGATTTCAATCCCCTCATCGAACAGGCAGCCGTCCAGATACCGGAGAACGATATGAACGATCAATCCAGTTTTGCCGTGGGCCTCATCGAAACCCAGGGGTTCACCGCCGTTTTCGAGGCGATCGACACGGCGTTGAAGACCGCCGCGGTGGAGGTGCTGGCCCGGGAGAAACTGGGCGGCGGGTACATCACCGTGCTGATCAAGGGAGATGTGGCGGCGGTTACGGCGGCGGTGGACGCGGGCAAGGCGAAAGTGGAAGGTCTCGGGCGGCTAATTGCGGCGCACGTCATCCCCAGCCCCAGCAAAGGCGTGTTGTCGCTGCTGCCGAAGTAGCGGATGGCAGAAGCTTCCACTTACTAACGTTGGTTAGGTTCTATACGTTATAGGAAGGCGTGATAGAATCCTCCGCGCTCGCACCATAGAATCGGGCTGTATCGTGTGCCCGATAATGACACAGCCACAACCCAATCAAGCTGTTGGCAACTATGAGTTCCTTGAGGTAGTCGATAGGCCCAAGGCGGGCGTTACCTACAAGGTGCGCAACCTGGCCACGGGCGAACTTGAAGTTCTGCGGGCGCTACCGGGACGGTCCTATGGCGATCCGGAATCGCGGGAGCGCTTTCTCCGTGAGATCAGGATTCACGCCCGACTGTCGCATCCGAACATCGTCGCATTCCACGACGCGTTGGAACTGGACGGACAACTGGTGATGACGACGGAGTTCGTCGAGGGCACCACGCTGGCGGAACTGTGCCGGGGAGGCGCGCTCTCACCGGCGCAGGCGGTCCGGGCCATCTGCGGGGTACTGTCGGCGCTGGAGGAGGGCCACGCTTTAGGAATTGTGCATCGCGGCATCACGGCGGAACATGTCGTGATCACGCCCGATGGGACGGTCAAGTTAGGCGGATTCGGTCTGGCGAAACCGGCATCCGACGTGAACCTGACCCAAGCCGGCGCCGCGCTGGGCGACGCCGCGTACATGGCTCCCGAGCAGGTGCTGGGCGTGGGCCCGCTGGACGGCAGGGCGGATCTCTATTCGGCCGGCATCCTGTTGTTTCAGGCGTTGACCGGCAGGGTGCCGTTCCAGGGCAAGAACGATTTCGACACCATGGTGGCGCAAGTGAATGCTCCGCCTCCGCGCCCTTCCGAACTGAATCCCGGGATTACGCCGGAGTTGGAGAGGATGGTTCTTATCGCGCTTTCGAAAAAACCGGAAGACCGGTTTGCCGGCGCCGGAGAGTTCCGCCAGGCACTGGCCGCGCTCAATGGCGCAATCCGAGTCCTGCCGCCGGCGGTGCAGGGGAGTGCGCCACCTGAAACGGCCGCGCCGCAAAGTCAGGGTAAGGCGCAAGGTGGCGGGCACTGGCGGCTTATGGTGGCGATCGTCGTGGCTTGCCTGGCAGTCGCGCTACTCGCGCTCTGGGTGAAAATGCATTGAGCATGAGACCGATCCAGATTGGCGACGTGCTGGCCGATTACAAGGTAATCGATATCGCCGGCTCCGGCGGCGAAGGCGCCGTCTACAAAATCGAGCACGTCATCACCCGGAGAATCGAGGCGATGAAACTGCTGGCGCCCGCCTCGATCGGCGATCCCGAACAAGTGCGCCGGTTCGAGCGCGAGATTCAGGTGCAGGCGCGCCTTCACCACCCCAACATCGTGGCGCTCTACACGGCGGTGCGCGACGGCGACTCGGTAGCGCTCGTCATGGAATTCGTGGAGGGCGAATCCTTGCAGCGGATACTGGAGGCCGGACCCCTGAGTGTCGAAACCGCCGTGAACTTTGCCGGCCAGGTGCTGGGCGCGCTGGCGTATGCCCATGCCGCCGGTGTGATTCACCGCGACGTGTCGCCGGCGAATATCATTGTCACTCCGGACGGGGTGGCGAAGCTCACCGACTTCGGCCTGGCGCGGGGTGCCGCGGATGTCCGGCTGTCGGCTTCGGGCGTGCCGGTGGGCTCGCCCTGGTACATGTCTCCCGAGCAGGTCAGAGGCGATGGAGCGGTAGATGCGCGCACCGATATCTATGCCATGGGGGCGGTGCTTCACTCGATGCTCACAGGTGGAAAATTGTTTGAGGCGGAGGGAGCCTTCGCCGTGATGCGCGCCCAGGTTGAGGCCGAGCCGGCCGCGCCCAGTTCGCGAAATCCAAAGGTGGCGCCGGCGCTCGACGAGATTGTGCGCAAAGCGGTGGCGAAGGATCCGGCCATGCGGTTTCAATCGGCGGACGAGTTCCGGCTGGCTTTGAAGAATGCCGCCGCGGGTCCGGCCGCCCCGGTCCGGTTCACTCTGCCGCGGGTGAGGCTGCGGCTGCGCGGAGTCAGCCTCATGCGAGCCGCCGCGCTGGTTGGGCTGGTGCCTGCCGCTCTGGTGGTGGGCTTTTGTACGATGCGGTTGTTTCCCCCCGCGCCGCACGCGCCGGCCAGCGTAATCAAGGCGCCAGCCCCTCCCATCTCCATCCGCCAGGCGCCGGTCGCCCCACAGCCTGATCTGGTCATTCCCGCCGGCATTGAACTCAACCTGCCCGGCGTGCCGGCCCCCAGATCGCTCGCGCGCGCGCCATTTCTCGCGCCCGCGCGTGCACCGCAGCCGGCCACCAAAGTGAAACCGGGTTCCCCAATCCAGGTAACGGGCGGAGAGTTCCAGCCGGCCGAGGCGCTGCCCGCTCCGGCGCCGCCGCCGCCGCGGCCGGTCGAACCGGCCGGCCCAGGTCTCCCAAAGGCGAATGCCGCTCTGCCACCAGCGCCGGCGGGTGCAACCTCGGACGAGCCCGTGCCGGAGGCCGCCGCCAAACCGAGGAGTACCGGCAACCGGTTGGCGAAGGCGTTGGGCAAAATGAACCCGTTTCGCAAGCGCGCCAAGCACCCCGGCGACGAAACCCCGCCAACGCCGCCGGGCAAGAACTGACAGCGCGCCCGCGCCGGCCTCACGCCAGGGGGGTGTGCCCGGCCGGCTGTCGTCCTCGACTGCCCGCGAAGACCTAGCATTCTCTACATTGGCGGGAGCGTTGCCGTATAGTTTCCAACGATTGCCCCTGAGGCTGTCACCGAGGCACTACCCCCAATTGGTCTGCCCGTAACGCTCAGTGTTCCAGTCAAGCTGCCAAGGGCTAACCCTCCGCCAGCTTCGGTTTGCGTCAGCGTGAAGGCCAAGGAGGCGCTGGACACGGGCAGAACAGTGCCCCCGAAGGCAAATGAGAAGGTGCCGGCTCTTATCGCGTTGAAAGTGAAGGTTTGGATCGCGGGCGCTTGAGAGACCTGCGCCCGGCATAAGGCGGGGAAAACAGCGTTGCGATTCCGATCAGGGAGGCGAAACCCGCCCGGTTCAAGCTGCGTTTGCGCATAACGTTATTGCTCCTCATCAGATGTCGGCTGCCGAGATGTGTTCGGCTCCGCAGTTAGTGCAGAATCTTGCCCCCACGCTCCGTGGTCTTCCACCGTTCGTACAGAAACCGCTGGGCGAGGAAGGAGGAACGCCGAAAGGGTTGCCCGTCGCCACAGAGGCATTCGGGGCGCTGCGGCGCTCGTCAAAGACCTTGACATCGTATACGAAGGGTTTGCCAGTGAAAGCCGTAGATAGGGTATTGAGAATGCCCATGCCCAAAGAAGCCGCCACTATCAGGACTAACAGCACGAAAAACGGCCACACCCCGTCGGTCGCGCTATAGATTACGAACGAGATTATCAGTCCAATGAATACAACTATGCCCACGATGGCTTTAATCTGTCCGCTCCAAATCATTTTGTTCCCCCTATCTCAAGCTGAGTTCAAGCTTCCGCCAGATCAGCGTTATTTCGTAACATCTGCTCCCGCATCAAATACTCCCTGGTCCAAGAGGGCGGCGAGGAGAGCAGTGACAAAATGGAGTTGCGTGAGGCAACGCCTCATTGATACGATTCGATTCATCCTGGTTTCGTGCCCACTCAATAAGTACTTCGTAAATGGGAGGGATAAACTGTCATGGCGCTTCAAAGAAGTCGAACCCAGCACAGCCCCGGCCCGTCGGGACCGGAGCGCGCCGCGCCCGAGGAACGCCTGTCGCTCGATACCCTGTTCAGCGTGACCTACGAGGAATTGCGCCGTTTGGCCTCTTCCGTAAAACGCATGGATGCGAACGCGACGCTCAGCCCGACGACGCTGGTGAATGAGGCTTGGCTGAAACTTGCGGGCGCACCCGAGTTCGCATCGCAATCCCGCCTTCACTTCAAGCGGATCGCCGCGCAGGCCATGCGCCAGATTTTGATTGATGCGGCGCGGCGTCGGAGCGCGCAGAAACGGGGCGGCCGGGAGGTCATCTTCGTCGCATTCGGCGATTCGTCCGACCAGATCGCATCGTGCGACGAGGAATTGATTGCGCTGGATGCGGCTCTGGAAGAACTCGTGCGCCTCAATCCGCGCCAGGCGATGATGGTCGAAAGCCGATTCTTCGGAGGATTGGATATCGCCGAAACCGCGGCGCTGCTCGAAGTCTCCGATGCCACAATCCTTCGCGACTGGCGGGCGGCGAAGGCATGGCTCGCCCGTGAAATCCGCCGCGCCCGGGACCTGGCGAACGTTCGAGCACGGAGGTGGGCATGGGCAGCGAGCATTGGGAGCGAATTCAATCGGTCTTTCATGACGTAGTGGATCGTTCGGAATCGGATCGGGAGGCCCTCCTGAAGGCCGTTTGCGGCGGCGACGACGGCCTCATGGCCGATGTGGCGGCGTTGCTCCAGGAGGATGCAAGGGGCGCTTCGGTGCTCGATCGCGATTTGCCCCGGATCGCGCACCAGGTGCTCGATGTGCCGCTCAAGTCGCTTCCTCTTGTTACCGGCTCAAGGGCGTTCTCGGGGAAGGCGGCATGGGCGTTGTATATCTTGCCGAGCGGGAGGATCTCGGCAGCTTGGTGGCGATCAAGATCCTGCGCGATGCGTGGCTGTCGCCCGCGCGCCTGGCGCGCTTCGAGAGCGAGCAAAGAACGCTGGCGAACCTGAATCACCCTTCGATTGCGCGGCTTTTGGACGCCGACTGTCTGGCGAATGGAACTCCGTGGTTCGTGATGGAGTATGTCGAAGGCGCGCCGCTTACGGATCATTGCCGCCTGCGCGAATGCTCCATCGACGAGCGCCTGCGGCTGCTCCGCTCCGTCTGCGAGGCCGTTCAATACGCCCACTCGCAGGCGATTCTTCACCGCGACCTGAAGCCGCCCAATATTCTTGTGAAGAAAGACGGCGCGATAAAGCTGCTGGATTTTGGCATCGCCAAGCAACTCGAACGTCCCGACGATAGCGTCAGTCCGACGTTGACGGCGTTGCGCCTCATGACCCCCGCCTATGCAGCTCCGGAGCAGATGCAAAACGGCCGGGTGGGCACCCGAGCCAACGTTTATTCCCTGGGCGTGATTCTCTACGAACTGTTGGCCGGCCGGCTTCCGTTCGACCTGTCGAAGAAAACTCCCGCGGAGGCTGAACTCGCCATCGTGCACGGCGGAGCGGAAAAGCCGTCAGCCGCAGCGGCCCAACATGGCACTCTGCGCGCGAGCAAAACAGCGTGGAGCGATCTCGACGTGCTGTGCCTAACCGCGATGCACAAAGACCCCGAGCGGAGGTATCGTTCCGTCGAAGCGCTGATTCGGGATATCGGCCATTACCTGAAGGGAGAGCCGCTCGAAGCGCGGCCAGACTCGCTCCGATACAGGGTGGAGAAATTCATCGGGCGGAACCGGAGAACCTTGGTGGCGGCGGCTATCGTGTTCGCTGTTGTCGCCGTACAGGCCGCGGTCTTCACGATCCGGCTGGCGCGAGCGCGGGACGCCGCCCTGGCCGAGGCGGCGCGCACGAAGCGCATCCAGCGGTTCATGCTCAATCTGTTTGAAGGAAGTCATCGAGAGGCTGGCCCTGCCGAGAATCTGCGTGTCATCGCGCTACTGGATCGGGGCGCGCAGGAGGCGAGGACGCTTAATCAGGACCCGAGGGTGCAGGCGGAACTGTATCAAACACTGGGAGGCGTCTACGAGAAGTTGAGTAAATTCGACCAAGCCGACTCTCTGTTGCGGTTCGCGCTTGATGAACAGAGGTCGATTTCAGGGAGGGATAGCGTCGAAACTGCGGAGGACCTCATGGCGCTCGGCCTTTTGCGGGCGGATCAAGGCAAGTATAAGGAGGCCGAGAAATTAGTTCGTGACGCGATCAGGATCGACAGTGCAAGCCTGCCTCGTGGTGCGCCCGCGCTGGCGAAAGTCACTGGGTCGCTGGGACAGGTGCTCGAAAACGCCGGGTCATACGAGCAGGCGATCACCGTACTCGACCAAGCCGTGCGGCTGCAATCCGAATCAGTCGGGCAACAGCCCGAACTTGCCCGAAGCCTGACTTCGCTCGCGGAGGCGCAGTTCTTCCTTGGCCGCTATGCCGTGGCGGAGCCCCTAAACCAGCGCGCCCTGGTCATCGACCGTCAAATCTACGGAGAACGCCATCCGTTTGTCGCGGACGACCTCATCGATCTGGGCAACATCCAAAATCAATTGGGACACTATGCCGAAGCCGAGCGGCACTTCCGGCAGGCGCTCGACATCGCGGGGTCGTGGTACGGCGAGGACAATCTGGAAACTGCCTCCGACATGATCACACTGGCCCAAACACTTACATATGAGAAACGTTACGACGAGGCCGAGAGGCTCCTTCGGCCGGCTCTCGCAATCCAGGAGAAAGTCTATGGAAAGGTAAATTCCCACGTCGCATTTGCGCTCAACTCTCTGGGCTCGGTCGCGCTATTGCGCGGCGATCTCAAAGAGGCGGAAGCAGACGGCATCCACGTGGAGGACATTTATCGTTCGGTCTATGGCGACAAGAACTATACCGTAGCTATTGCGACTGCGAATCTGGCCGACGTGTACCTGCGAAGCAAAAAATACACGCGCGCGGAGCAGCTTTTTCGCGACGCAGTGCGGCGATTTACCGAGGCGCTCTCGGGCAACGATCTAAACACCGGCATTGCGCGCGTGAAACTGGGGAGAGCCCTTCTGCGCGAACGGCGCTATCAGGAGGCGGAAGCGGAGATTCTCGCCGGGTCCAAAATTCTTTCAAAGCAGACCAGTCCGTCGGTGAGTTGGGTTCAGGCGGCGCGCAAGGATCTGGCGCTCGTCTATGAGGCTCTCGGCGAACCTGAAAAGGCAAAGGAGGTTCGAGCGGAACTGGCCGCGGTCGGAAATAGGCTTGTGCGTCGCAGCGTCTCCCTGCTGAGCGCGATACACCTGAGAGGGGGGCATCCCGGTTGACGGCATAGATCAGCAGGTTCGCGTCAAGAAGGATCATTTGCGCAAGGCGAGCTTTCGGCCGAGTTCTTCGTCCTCGATCGAGCCGGCTACAGCCAGCGCCTTTGTCCCAATGGAACTCCCGTCCATCCCCATCCCAAACGTTTTCTGCACGAATTTCCGGGCGCGCTTATGCTCCTTGCCGCGAAGCCCGCCCCGAGCGGCTTCATTTAGGGCTTCCTTTGAAGGAGATCCCACGCTCCCTCATGGCGTCCCGAATCAACCGCTCCACGTCGGCATCGAGATTGACCCTCGTCCTCGCGCCGCCATCATAGCATCATATAGATTGCTATCATGATGCCTGCCGCTGGAGACGCTCCGCAGTTGCTATACTCGCGGAATCATGCGCCACTGGCTATATTTGGCCGTCTTTCTGCTGCCCGCGCTGGCGCAGGAGCCGGTGCGTTATCAATTGCGATTTCCCAACGCGGTTCACCACGAAGCCCAAATCCGCGTCACTTTTTCGCCGGTGCGCCAGCCGGTGCTGGAAGTGCTGATGAGCCGCTCATCGCCGGGCCGCTACGCGTTGGCCGAGTTCGCCAAGAACGTCTATAACTTCAGCGCCAGCGACGGCCAGGGCCACCCGCTCGCCGTGTCCCAGCCCAATCCGTATCAATGGAACGTGAGCGGCCACAAAGGAACCGTGGTGGTGGAATACACCCTTTTCGGCGATCGCGCCGACGGCACCTATGCCGGCATCGACGCCACCCACGCGCACCTGAATCCGCCCGCCGCGCTGGTCTGGGCGCATGGTTTTGAAAAGGTCCCCGTGGCGATCCAATTCGAAATGCCGCCCGGCTCCGGCTGGAAAGTGGCCACCCAGATGGTCGAGCGACCTGACGGCGCCTGGACCGAGCCCAATATGGACCGCATGATGGATAGCCCGATCGAGCTTTCCGCCTTCACTCTGGAAGAATGGACGACCGGCAGCCGCCAGTTCCGCCTGGCCCTGCACCACCGCGGTACCGCCGAAGAAGCCGCCGCCCTCGCCCGCATCTGCCAGGCCGTCGTCGCCGAAGAGGAAGGCGTATTCGGCGCCTTTCCGGCTTATGACTCCGGCCGCTATACCTTCCTGCTCGACCTTCTGCCTTACGTCAATGGCGACGGTATGGAGCACCGCGATTCCACCAGCATTTCCGGCACCCGCGACCTGCGCGATGCCGCCGACCAGACGATCGGCGCGGTTTCGCACGAGTTTTTCCACTCCTGGAACGTGAAGCGGATTCGCCCGCGTTCGCTCGAACCCTTCGATTTCGAACGCGCCAACATGTCGGCCGAACTCTGGTTCGCCGAAGGCTTCACCAATTACTATGGCCCGCTCACGCTCGAGCGCGCCGGCCTGACCAGCCTCGACCGATTCACCCGCGACATGGGCGGCGCTGTCAATGAAGTGCTCACCGCCCCCGGGCGCGAGATCTTCGACGTGCTCGACATGAGCCGCCACGCGCCCTTTGTGGACGCCGCCGTCAGCGTCGATCCGGTCAACACCGCCAACACTTTCATCTCTTACTACACCTATGGACAGGCCCTCGCGCTGGGTATCGACCTTTCCATTCGCGCGCGGTTCCCCGGCAAGACTCTCGACGATTGGATGCGGCGGATGTGGCGCGAGCATCCCGATTCGGATAAGCCCTACACGGTGGAAGACCTGGAGCGCACTCTCGGGGAAGTGACCACCCCCGATTTCGCGCGCGACATTTTCGGCCGCCATATTTATGGCACCGAGCCCATGGACTACCGCTCCCTGCTGGCGCTGGCCGGTTTCAGCCTCGACGCCCCGGAGACCCCTCCCAAAGTCTGGATCGGGGCATCGTTGGCCTTCGGCGACCGCGGCGCGGACATCGTCGACGCAACCCTGCGCGGAGCGCCGCTCTATGCCGCCGGGCTCGACCGCGGCGACTGTATCCTGGAGTGGGACGGCCACCCGCTCAAGACCGATACCGAGCTAGAGGCGCTGCTCGAACGGCACCAGCCTGGCGACAAGATTCACCTGCGTTTTGTCAGCCGCGGGGAGCACAAAGAAGCCGACGTGGTGCTGGCCGCCTCGCCCGCCGAGACCGTGGAGCCGTTCGAGCGTTCCGGCAGGGAGCTGACGGCCGCCATGACGGCTTTCCGCCAGGCGTGGCTCGGATCGAAGGCCATTCATCCCCAGCCCAAGCCGCTCAAGTATTGCCCCCAGTGCAAACGGTCGATGGCGTTCGAATACGAGAAATGCCCCTACGACGGCGCCGATCTGCGCATCGCTCCCAAGCTGGCCGACGAAAAGCCTTTCGATGAAACGGTCCCCGTACCGGTCAGGCGCGGCCGCGGCGGGCGCGGCCGGTAGACCCATGCCGCGCTGGTTCTCCGAACGCGACGTGCGCCAGGCTCTGGCGATGCCGGCGCTCATCGATGCCATGGCCGAGGCCCTGGCACGTTTCTCCTCGGGCGACATTGAGCAGCCGGTGCGGACCGCCATCGAGACCGGCCCGCGTTGCTTTTTCGGGGTCATGCCGGCCTTCGATGCCGGACGCGGCATCCTGGGCTGCAAGCTGGTTTCGGTGTTTCCTCCGAACGCTGCGCGCGGCCTGCCCACGCACCAGGCCATGATTGCTCTGTTCGATGCCGAAACCGGCTCGCTCGAAGCTGTGCTCGACGGCCGCTATATTACCGAAGCGCGCACGGCCGCCGTTTCCGCCGTCTCTCTGCGGCAGCTTGCGCGGCCGGATGCCGATGTGCTGGCCATTCTCGGTTCGGGCGTGCAGGCGCGCAGCCACCTGGAGGCCTTTCGCCACATCCGCCGGTTTCGAAAGGTGCGCGCCTGGAGCCCCACCGCCGAACACCTGCACCGCTTCGCCGGCGAATGCGGCATCGAGCCGGCGGTGTCCGCTGAAGCCGCCGTGCGCGGAGCCGGGGTGGTCGTGGTCGCCACCGATTCGGTTTCCCCGGTGCTCGAAAGCGGCTGGGTAAGCCCCGGCGCGCACGTCGTCGCCATCGGCGCCTGCCGCCCCTCGCAGCGCGAAATCGATTCCGCGCTGGTTGCGCGCGCAGCGCTGTTTGTGGATTCCAGGATCGCGGCCCTGGTGGAATCCGGCGACATCGTGCAACCGATCGCCGAAGGCCGCATCGACGCCCGCCATATCCGCGCCGAACTGGGACAGGTGGTCGCCCGCACCTCACCCGGCCGGCGCAGCGCCGAAGAAGTGACGCTGTTCAAGTCCCTGGGACTGGCGATCGAAGATATCGCGGCAGCCGCGCTGGCCTGTCGCGGCGCGAGCAACTCCGAGGACTCCAAGGCGGTCACGTTCTAATCCACAACGCGCTGGCCGGCCCGGCGGAATTCCTCAGTGGTCTCGCAGGACCGGTGTCTTGTTACACTTCGAACAAATGGGTAACACAATCACTGTTCGGCTGCCGGAGGACCTGGCGAAGTGGCTGGAACTTACCGCACTCAAAACGGGCGTGCCTAAGGGCCGCATCGTTCGAGAGGAACTCGAGAAAGCCCGGACCTCAGCCAATCGTCCGTTTCTTCGTTTGGCCGGCGCCGTTACCGGACCAGCCGGCCTCTCGACGCGCAAAGGCTTCTCGCGTAGATGAAGGCGATTGCGGACACCGGTTTTCTGGTCGCGTTCGGGAACCGCAACGACTACCACCATGAGTGGGCGGCCGCGATTGCCGAACGGGTAACTGAGCCGCTATTGACTTGTGAAGCGGTGTTGGCCGAAACCGCCTTTCATCTCGGTAGCAGCGCCCTGGTTCTGGCGCTGCTCGGCGACGGTTTGGTGCGGTCCGCATTGGTGTTGAGCGAACATATTTCGCGTTTGGAAGAGTTGGCGGCACGCCACGCAGACTGCAAGCCGGATCTGGCAGACCTTTGCCTGATTCGTCTGAAAGTCCGGCTCCCCAACGGCCGATCTCAGTCGATTGCATTTTTTCCCGGAGCGTCGGATCCGGAGTTCGGTGCGAATGGGCTCCTACTATCGATGGATGAGAGCGTTGGAATGTCGGTTGTGCTCGGATTTCTGTGCGTGCACAGACGATAAAATCGCGCCAGACACCCTTTGCAACGGTAGGGGAAGAGCCATAACAGCCGATAGAAGCGGTCGCCCGGCAACACAGATCCAGATTCTCTCATCCGGCTGGAACCGCAATACGGGCACATTGGCTCAGGCCCTCGGCTCAAGAACACCAGCCAGAAGGTTTGAAGAATCCTAAAAAGCGCGACGAGCAACATCACCGCCAGAAGTGACACGGCAGGTATGTAACGGATTCGCATTGCGATGACTTTAGCAACTTTGCTTCCGCAGTCTTCGCGAGTGGGAGGATCGATACGCTTTGGCCGCTTGTGGAAGTCGTCTATCTCACTTATGACTTGATGTGCGGGCGGAGACAAAACGCAGTTAACGATAGACGAATCTCGGCGCTACAGGCAGGAATGGGCCGCCTATGAGTAAGGGAGCGGCCCCCTGGCCGGCCGTGTGGGCACCGGGCTGGCGGATCGTCGCAGGGCAAGAAATTGTGGGCGGCAATACAGGCGCTCCGCCGACCGTGTAGAAACTACAGATGCCAGGCCACCAGGCTTTTCTACAGTTCCGCGCTGCGCGTTCGCAGAGTTTGAGCGGCCTGTTGCAGGGCGGCGCCGGCGGCTCGCCACCACGCCGCGTCGGTTGCCAGTTGGGTAACGGCGACTTCCGAGGCGCGGGCCGTCTCTTCGGGAGCGGGCCCTCCCCAGGTGCGGCGAACGGCGACGAAGTGGCGGGGACTGAGGATTTCCGTGAGACGCACATCGGAAAGCCGGATGGGCTCGCCTAAGACGGCGGCTGAAGCCTCCGCCAGCAGTTCAGCCATGGGCCGCGTAGGGTTGCTCGAACGGGCGGCCACCAAATGGCGGGCAATCGAATGGGCGGTTCCGAAAGGCAAGCCGCGATCGCGCACAAGGGTATCGGCCAGTTCGGTCAGGGTGGTCCAACCGTCGCCAGCGCGGGCTTCCAGGGCGGCGGCGTCGAATTCGGCGGTTCCGAGAGCCGCGGCCACCAGAGTCACCGTGCGCACGGCGTCGCGAAACATGGCGAATATCAGCGGCTGCAAATCGTCTTCCGTATCGACAATATCGCCGAAGGGAGTATTGTGAACCGCGCCAATGATGGCCTGCGCCTGCCCCAGGGCTTTGCTGCCGATGGCGCGGGCGTGTTCGAGCGCCACCGGATTGCGTTTCTGCGGCATGATGCTGCTCGATTGCACGAAGCCATCGCCGAGCCGCAGGTAGTGGAACTCGGCGGTGCTCCACAGCAGCAGGTCCTGCACGAAGCGGCCATGACCGGCCAGCAGCACGGCGGCGGCGGAAACACTCTCGAGCATATAGTCCACTGTAGCGATGCTGCCATAGGTATTGACGGTGGGCTGCTGGAAGCCCAGCAGGCGCGCGGTAAGCTCACGGTCGATCGGGAATCCGGTGCCGGTAATGGCACAGGCGCCCAGGGGACAACGGTTGGTGCTGCGATACGCGGCGGCCAGCCGGCCGGCGTCGCGGCCGAGTTGTTCTTCCACCGCCAGCAGGTAGTGGGCGATGGTGGTGGGCTGGGCGCGCTGGGTGTGCGTGTGAGCGGCGAAGATCGTCTCGCGATGGCGCGCCGCCAGGTCGAGCAGCGAGCGGCGCAAGGCGAAGCTGGCGGCCATCAGCCCGAGCACGCTGTCACGCTGGCACATCCGGTACATCGTCATGTCGATGTCGTTGCGGCTGCGCGCCGTATGCAGCCGGCCGGCGGTGGACTCGCCGCACTGGGCAGCGATGCGGCGCTCCACGTAATAAAACAGGTCTTCGCAGCCCGGGTCGAAGGCGGCCCGGCTGACGTCGTCGAGCGAAATGGAATCGAGCGCCAGCCGAATGGCGTGGGCGTCGGCCGGCGCCACGATGCCCCGCTCCACCAGCATCGCCAGGTGGGCGTAATGAATCGACATTAAAGGCGCGAGAAAGAACGCCTTGGCGTCCTCGAAGTTCTGTTCGAGCACGCACCGGATGTATTCGGGAGCGAACGCGGTCACGGCTCGCCGGCCGCCGCGGTGCTCCGGTGAGCCGGCGCGGCGGGCTCCTTTCCCAAGCCGATCAGGTTGGCCAGAAGCTGGTAGGCTCCCTCGGTACCGGCCGGCAGTTGCCGCCAAAGGCCGAGACCGAGATAAATCCAGCGGCCCTTGCCGTAGTTCGCTTCGACAAACGATCCCAGCTTCACGCCGGGATTGTCCGGGAATGGATCCACCATGGAGACCAGGTCGATGTAGCGTTTGTCCTTATCGCCCAGGAAATACAGACCGCGCTCCTGCACCCAGTCCGCCCAGGTAGCCGGACCGATTTGGTTCGGGTAGTGAAACACCGGATCGCCGGGAGCCAGTACCTTGACGGGAGCGGTTTCATCGGTGACGCGGTTACCACTGACCTTAGCCGGGTAGGGGCCGTACTCCTCCTGGTTGAACTCCATCTTGTTGTACTGCACGACAACCACGCCGCCACGCTCGGCGTACTCCAGCAGGCGGCGATTGTAGGCGCGGAGATCGGAGCGCCGTTCGTAGGCACGAACGCCGGTCATGATCACGTTGTATCTGGAAAGGTCGCCCCAGGCCAGCTCTTCCGGGCCGATAAAGGTAAGCCTGGCTCCCAACTGTTCGATGGCCTGCGGCACCTGGTCGCCAACGCCCACGATGTATCCGAGGCTGATATTGGGTGCGACCTTTACGTCGACTACTTTCAGGGTGGTCTCGGCCGGCTTGATCACCTGACGCCGTTCGATGTGGGGATACTCGATTTCCTGATACCCGCTGGAAAACTTCTCGTTGCCAGCCGAAGTCGCCACTGCCCGCAGCGTGTATTCGCCGATTTTCACGCGGCCCGGCGCGGCGATTTGAAAACGCGCCGAGAGAGACTCGTCCTCATGAGAGAAAGCGATGGGAACGCTGTCGGGAGTAGCTTTCCATCCGGGCGGCAGATCGAGAGTCACATTCACCTGAGCCGCGCCCTTGGACCCATTGGTGACCGTAACATGGACCTCGCGCTCGACCGGCCTGCCGACCGCGGAACCCGTGGGCGCCGGAATCACCATCAGGGTTGGTGTCAGCGATACCGAGAACTCCGGCACCACGCTCAGCTCCATGCGTTTTTCGCCGAAATAGGTGTCTTTGACGTAGCGGAACTGGACCGGCACTTCCTTCGAGACCTCGACATTGCCCGACTTCAGATGGAATGTGACGCGGAAGGGCGTGGGCGCGAAGGGAACGCCGAAAGGAACATCGCGGTCGAATATCTGAATCGCCTGATTGGCGGGGTGCTTCCAGTAGTCGTCGTGGAAATAAGGAGTGGTCGGTTTGGCGTCGCTGGGGATGCGCGCGTCGGAGCTGCAGGTGTACACGGTATCTTTCTTGACGGGCGCGGGCTGACAGGCGGCAGGCGCGTCGAATCCGGCAATGGAGACTCCGGTGACGGCCACGGCCGCTGCGCCGTGGTTTGCCGCCAGGAGCGAGAGTTTCACCGGCTGGCCGCGAACTACCAGGCCATCGTTGGCGACGGCGTCGAACGTGATGCCGTCGGCCGCGAGCAAGGCATCTTCATAATCGCGCTCCTTGGTTTGCAGGCGGAAACCGATCTCGTAGCGCGCGTCGTCGTTCAACTCCATGGTGGTCAGTTGCGCGGCGAGAGAGCGCAGGGCGCCGAGGCCGGCTTCAATCGGCGGAGCCGTCCCAGCGTCGTTTCCGGAAGCGAAGGACTGCTGCGCCTGTTTGGCATCGCCGGCAATGGCGGCCAGGGCCGCTGTTAGCGCCGCGGGTGGATTAGGGCCGGCGAAATTCGCCAGCGCTTCAAGTCGGGTGTCGACACCATCGAACAGGGCTTGGTCTTTTTCCTTTTGCCCGGCGATCGTGGTCTCCATGAGCTGGTAGCCGCCCCCTCCGCGGCCCCCGCGGCCTCCGCCGCCTCCGAGCATGGGCAGCAAGCCGCCCATCCCTTGGCACTTGTGAGCCGTACGCGCGTCGTTACCGATTTCGGCATAGGTGCGGCCGAGAAGGGGATCGTAGGCGTTGGTATTGACCGGCGTGAGCTTGATACCCGCCGGAGGCGCGGCCGGTACGGGCGCTCCGTCCGGGCCGCGCCCGCCAAATCCTGCCGAGAAGTAGAGTTTCTTGGGCTGCCACGCCCGAAGTCCTTCGCGAATCTGCCCGGGATACTGGGAGGGGTCGCCGGCCGCCAGGTACCCTTCCCGGGCCAGGATGGTGGTGGCCTCGTGCGCGCGGTCGCCGCCGCGGCCCTGAATGTTCATGGTGACCACCACTTCCGGCCGCAGCATGCGGATGAGGCGAACGTAATCGCCGACGATGTCGTGCCGGCCCCACTTGGCGATCACCTCATCGGGCGAGAACGAATAACCGAAATCGATGGCGCGGGTGAAGTACTGCTCGGCGCCATCGATCCGATGGGCCGAGAGCAGCTCGGAGGTGCGGAGCACCGCGATATCCCGAAACAGCTCGGGGCCGATCTCGTTCTGGCCGCCATCGCCGCGGTTATTCTGCACGTCCACTGAACGCAGCCCCATGCCATAAGTGAAAAGCGCGAACAGAGAGTTGGTTTCATCGTCGGGGTGGGCGGGGCACTGCATGAAGGTCCCCGAAACACCGAGCTTGCGCAACGCCAGCCCGAGCGCCACGTGGCCGCCGTTTTCCGATACCAGCGAGTAAGTCATGCGGTTCTGCGCCACGGCATGAAACCAGAGGCCGCACACGGCGAGAAGGGCAGGCACGGTGGCCCAGAGAAGACACTTGCGTTTCATATTAGGTGTCGAGCGTTCGCTTTCATTGTACCGGCCGCATTACCAGTCCGCGCGAATGCCGAGCTGAATCAGCCGGCCTTCCAGGATGGTCGAGGTCGGAACCAGGCTGGGCGGGGTGGTGACTACACCCAGAGAGTTGGTTGCCGCGGTGGTGCTGATAGAGGTTACGTTCTTGATGTTGAAGACATTGTTGGCCTCCACCAGGAGCTTCACCTTCAGGCGTTCGCGCCAACTGTACACGGTGCGTGTGTAACGCACGTCGATCTGGTGGATGTTGGGGCCGCGGATACCGTCGCGGCCGATGAACAGAGGCCGCTGCACACCGGACGCGGCGTTGTCGCCGTTGAGGAGTGTGCTGGTGGTTTCGTTGAGCTGGTCGCCGTTGGATAAGTTGGCCAGCAAGGTCAACTGGTTGCCGTTGGCGATGCCGTTGAGGGCGCGATTGGTCAGTTTGAAGGAGGGCATGAGCACCATGCTCATGGTGAAGGCATTCGGACGGTTGACGACGGAGTTACCCAGGTCGCGCTCGCGATCGGTGGGGTCTTCGATGAGCGCGCTTTGGTCGTAGCCGTAAACTTCCGGGGCGTCGCTGATGGAGTGCGACCAGGTATATGACGCGCTGACCAGATAGCCGGCGGAGAAGCGGTGCGAGTAATTGACCACCATGGCGTTGTAATTCATACTGGCGCCGGTATCTTGCAGAGTGATGCCGTTAAATTGGGGATAGAGGCGCGTAGAGGCATTTACGGCGGTGGAAAAGATCGGCCTGCCGTCGGCCAGGTTGCCGGTCGGGTTGATGAGATTCATGTTGCGCTCATAGGTCAGGTCGCGCGCACTGGTGCGGACATAGCCCACGGTAAGAGCGTCGTTCTGCGTCAACTGGCGGCTCAGTTGTACATTCGAGTTGACGATATAGGGCGTACGGTAGTTGGGCGTCAGGGCGGTAATCGATGGAGGCGACGGAAAACTCGCGCCCGGCAGGAAGCTGAAGACGTTGGGAAAGAGCGGTGCACCCGCCGCGGCCGGCGCGAACGTATCCGTAAAAGCCCGGGTCGATCCGCCGTTCACGAAGGTCTGATACCAAAGATTGGTCGAGGGCACGTCGTAGAAGATACCGGAACTGGCCCGCAGCACGGTTTTCTTGTCGATGGACCAAGCCAAGCCAAGACGCGGAGCCCAGTCGTTTGCCGGATTGCGGAAGCTCTGGTTGTCAACGAACGGGGCGCCTGCCATGGCCGGAGGCGCCTGGTAATAGTCGTATCGAACGCCGTAAATTACCAGTAGATTCGGGCGCGCCTGCCAACTGTCCTGAACAAAGAAGTCATAGAAATTCGACTTATAGGAGGCGCCGGGAACGCCCAGCACCGTGGTAAAGTTCGAGTAACACAGGAGCGGGTTGGAGATACCGGAAATCGGGCACGCCGTGTCGTTGGTGGCGGCAAGATACGCGGCCACACTGGGGAAGGTGTACTCGCTGTAAACGGCGCTCAACTGGTTATCGTTGTTCTGCTGCCAACTGAAGCCGGCTTTGAACGTGTGCGCGCCCGCAATCTTGGTGAAGTTATCGGCGATGCTGGGAATTTTTTCGGCAAAGCGCGTACCCGCGGCCGACATCAGCGTGCCGTTAAAGGTCGCGACTCCGGTGACGTTCATCACCGGTCCGGGCCCGTCCAGGGGATCGGGTACGTGGTGCTCGTTGCGGTACGGCTCGGAGACGCGCAGTTCGTTGAGGGCTGTCGGCGAAAAGGTGCTCAGAAACTGGAGACCGCCGATGTGGGCCCGGTCATGGAAGTCCGCGGCCGCGTTGAGGGCGTACAGGCCGCCGTTATAGGTGTTGAACGGGTACTCATTGCGGAAGTAGTTGTAGCGCACGAAGAGTTGGTTCTTGGAATTGATGCTCCAATCGGCCCGCAGGTCGAGAAACTGGACGTGTTGCACCGTGGCCGCCGTGGCCAGGTCCGCCGCCGGGATGCCGAGGGCGGAAGCGTTGGCGGGGGTAATGGTGACGGCTGCCGGTGTTCCGCGCAGGAGATGCTCGTAGGCTCCGAAAATGAAGAGCTTGTTCTTCTTGATGGGGCCGCCAGCGTTGCCGGCGAAATCGTGCAGATCGATGCTGGTGCTGGGCTGGTTGGACGCGAGCAGGATGGTGCGGGCGCTATCGGGCGGCCGGCCGATGAAGTAGAACTCGCCATGGAATTCGTTGGTACCGGAGTTGGTGACGGCGTTGTAGATATCGCCGGCGGTACGCCCGAATTCGGGGGCGAAGCTGTTCGAGACCGTCTGCACCTCGCGGACGTAGCTGTCGGAAATAGCGAACAGGCGCAGGCCGTATTGGTCGCTTTCGGTGTCCGGCATGCCGTCCAACTGGTATTGCACTCGGTTGTCGAGGCCGTTGGTATTGACCACGCGCGGCACGCCCAGCTCGGGATTGGGATGCCCGCTGACGCCCGGCTGGAAGAGTACGAAGTTATACGGATTGCGGGAAGTGAGCGGGAGGTTATCGACCTCTACCATGTCGATGGTGCGGCCGGTCTCGACCCGCGTGGGTTCGATCACCGGCGCTCCGCCCGTGACCTCTACCGTGGTGCTGACGGCGCCCACTAAGAGCGCGGCGTCGAGCACCGCCTCGGTTCCGGCGTCGAGCACCACGCCCGGCCGCCGCTGCTGCTCGAAACCTTCCTTCTTTACGGTGACGGTGTAAGTGCCGATAGGAAGATTGGGAAAGACGAAGTAACCCTCGTCGTTGGACTGGACTTCGCGGTTGAAATGGGTAGCGACGTTTTCGACGGCCACGGCGGCGCCCGAAACGGCGGCGCCTGCCGGGTCGGTGACCCGCCCGCGAATGCTGCCATTAATGGCCTGGGTTTGGGCGGAAGCGAATGGAAGGGCAATCGCCGCGGCGAGAATCGCGACGACGGTAGTGGAGCGAGAGGAAGCGGCTGGAAGCGACATAATCCTTCTTTCCTTTCACCCTGCCGACTGGGGCTGGGAGCTGGAGAATCCCCGACTGATTATCTTAGGGATTACTCTACCACGGTCGGGCGGGGACGGCCTCCGTCCGTAGACGTTGCCACTTTCGGCGGGCGCCGACGCCGGGACGGCCCTGATACCATACCGGGAGGAAACAACATGAACGCCAACCGAAGAACATTTTTGCTGGGCGCCGGCGGCGCCATGGTGGCTCACGCCGCGTCGCCCGCCGACCAGGTGGTGCTGGGAGTGATCGGCAGCGGCAGCCGCGGCACGTTCGTGATGACGGTGTTTCAGAAGGACCCGGCTGTCCGCGTGGGCGCCATCTGCGACGTCTACGAGCCGAACCTGGAGCAAGCCCTCTCCACCGCATTAAGAACCGGCGGCGCCAAGCCGAAGGCGTACCGCCATTACAAGGAGCTGCTGGCCGACCCGGACGTGCATGCCGTGCTGATTGCCACCCCCGAGCACTGGCACGCGCAAATGGTGCTGGATGCGCTTGCCGCCGGCAAGGATATCTACGTGGAAAAGCCCCTGTGCCATACGCCCGAAGAAGGCGTAAAGCTGGTGGCGGCGGAGAAGAAAACTCGCTGCGTGGTGCAGGTGGGAATGCAACGCCGCAGCTACGATCTCTACCGGCAGGGCCGCAGCCTGGTGGCGGCCGGAAAGCTGGGCACGGTGCGCATGGTCCGCTCCTGGTGGCTGAACAATTACCTGGGCGGAGGAGCGGCGTCCAAACTCGATGGCCCACTCGATTGGGAACAATGGCAGGGGCCGGCGCCGCGGCGTCGGTTCGATGCCAATCGTTTTCGCGAGTGGCGCTTCTACTCGGATTACGCCGGCGGCATAGTGGCCGACCAGGGCGCGCACGTCTTCGATGGCATCCACATGCTGATGGGCGCCGGCTACCCCGTGGCGGTGAACGCTTCCGCGGGCAAGCCGCACAAGCCGGGCGTGGATCAAGCCGAATCCGTGGTTGCTGTCGCGGAATATGCCGAGGACTTCATCGGCGTTTTTTCAGTAAATTATGCCGCCATGCAATATAAGCCTCGCAACGACCAGTCGAACCAGCTCGACGGCGACATGGCGCGGATGGATATCTCCCGCGAAGAGCTAAAGGTGTTCTCCAAAGGCGCCGAAAAGGAGCCTTCCCTCGCGACTAAGTCAGAGCGCGGCTTCGGCTATGCCACCGACCTGCACGTGCGTAATTTCCTGGAGTGCGTCCGCTCGCGCCAGGAGCCGGCCGCACCGATGCGGATCGCGTTCCAAGCCGCCCTGGTGGTACAGATGGCCAACATGTCGCTGCGGCAGGGGCGGCGTTTGCGGTGGAACGCGGCGGCGGGACGGGTGGAAAGCTGACGCCTCTCTTCGTGGAGCGGACGCTCAATTTGCCACGCCGGGACTCCGCCAGGCGCTGGTCCGCTCTCTCACGCGGGAGCATGCTCGGTATGCTTCAGGTTGAGTGGTGCGCCCGATCTGGATACTACCTTTCCGGCCGCGGTCCATAACCAAAGACCGACGCGACGAAAACCGGCAAAGGAGCTACACTCTTCAACAGCGGACAGCGTGGGACGAGGTCCATGCAAGAGTACTGCGGCGCCATCCGCAAGTACACTGTCGTCCGTCGAAAAGCAGGCATTGGAGAACGGCCGACACTTTCAAGAAGTACTCGGAGATCGCAGCCTGCTGGATGTTATGGGCCGCGTGAGATCGGCTTGACATCCGACTAGTCTGCGGGAATGGGTGCCGTGAAGAAGCGATTTGTCATGCGCGTCGGGAACATGTTGACTCTGTTGCTAGCCAGCAATTTCGGTATCGTCCCGCTTAGGGCGCAGGGCCCGCCGATCGAACTGCACCTCACAATCATCGAAGGGGATGGCGCTATCAACAATTTACAGCGCCGCACGGCCCGTGAGCCAATTGTCCAGGTCACCGATCAGAACCACCGTCCGGTGGGGGGTGTGGCGGTGTCGTTCGAACTTTCAGGGACCGGGCCGGGTGGCGCTTTCAAAGGCGCTAACGTCCTCAAGGTAATGACGAATGCCAAAGGGATCGCCAAGGCAGCGGGGTTCCGGCCAAATACCATTCCGGGATCCTTTCAAATTCACGTTACGGCGTCGTTCCAGGGTCACGTCGCCGCGGCGGCGATCGCGCAGACGAACACACTTGCCGGGGCTGTGCCGGCGGCCTCGTCGGCTGGCGCAAGTGCGGGTGTTTCGGGGAGTGCAAGCGGCGCCAGTAGCGGCGCAGCTGCGGGAAGCGGTATTGCGAGTAGCACGGCCGGCGGAGGCGCAACCGGGGCGGGCGCAGCAGGAGTTGGGGCGGCCGGAGCGGGAGCCGGAGCCGCGGCAGCCGCAGGCATCTCTACCACCGTCATCGTCGCCACCGCCGCCGGGGTCGCGGGGGCCGTGGTTGCCGCCAAAGTCGCCACCAGTTCGGGAAGCAACAGCACGAGTCAAACACCAACACCGCCTTCCGGCACGATTGGCGCCCCAGGAACCCCTGTGGTAGGGCCTTCCATGGCTCCCCGTAGCGGAGTGCCGGTTTTCGTGCTCAGGCTGGCCGGAAACCGGTTCGCGCGGCAGGCTGTGAGGCAGGCCGCAAAGCAGGCTGTGAGGCATATCTCGTTTGGCAAACCCGCGAACATCGGTGGAACCGCGGCAGGGCGCCGAGGCGGGCGAGAGTGAAACAGGGGGTTCAAGTGGCTTTGCCAGGGATCTGTAGTGTAGCAATCGTATCGATGCTTGCGTTTCCAATCTGCGCCACTGCCGCCGACAGCGCATGGAATCGTCCCATCCTGGGGTTCGCGGCGCAGGTGTCGCCGCCAGAGCTGCGGGCAATCCTGGGTGTCCCAGGCGCGGCCGTGTTCAGCGACCCGTTGTCATTACCGGAGCGGATTACCCGGCTGCGCCTTGCGCCGGGGCAGCGATACGCGATAATTGAAGGGGCGCAGGGAACTCCGGCGGCTCTGCTTCTGAACGCGACCCAAATAGGCGAGACGGTACCCATACCCGGGGCGGTCCGCTCGCCGGACTTCGTTTCATACAGTCCGTCCGGCGGTTCAGCCGTACTCATTTCCCGAGCGTCGGAGCGGTTGCAGGTGATTGCGGGACTGCCCCAGGCTCCTCAACTCACCGAGGATATCGATCTAAGCCTGCTGCCGGAGCTCCCAAGTAATGCGGCCGTCAGCGATGATGCCGGTTCGGTTCTTCTTTCGTCCGGGGGGACCGTCTATCTCATGGGCCCCGGCGGCTCCACTGCCGTCATCCTAAGTGTGACCCAAACGGCCTCAATTGCGTTTCTGCCCGGCAGTACGATAGCAGCCATAGGAGATCCCGGAACCGGTTCGGTGTACCTGTTTCAGCGTCTAGCCGGAGGTAACGTAACCCCGTTGCTAGCTTCCGGCTTGCCAGGGCTGGGGCAAATAGCCGCAACGGACGATGGCCAAATCCTATATGTCACGGATACAGGAGGGCCGGGTATCTGGAGTGTGAATGTCGCAGGCGGGGCGGTGGGTCAGTTCGCCTCGCAAGTAAATGCCTCGAAGCTCGATCGGCTTCGCAACTCAGATACCTTTCTGATCTCCTCCGAACCCGGGCTGCCGGGTTGGATCTTCTTTCGGCAGGGCCAAGCAGCCGGAACCGTGTTTGTGCCGGCGGTGGCGTCACCGGCGCCGCACGGGCATCTTCAATGAAGAGAGCACCAGGTTTGAGAGAACTTGTGGTTTCGGCGACAGATTACAGAGTTCACTTTCCGGTTCACTTGCTGCACGAGATCTATCGTCAACCTCGACGGCACAAGTTCTTGTTCCCGTTTGCAATTCTGATGGGTAGCTTGTCGTTTCTCGCCGGAACCGCGAGCGCGCAACTACAGATTATTGGCCCGACAACCCTTTCCTCGGGAACCGTCGGCGTTTCCTATGGTTCAGTCACGTTCACCGCAACGGCGGGTACGTCTTACACGTGGACGGCTACGGGACTGCCCGGCGGACTGAGCATCAGTACGGCGGGCGTGTTGAGCGGGACGCCCAGCGTCGGTAGCCAGGGCGATTACAGTCCGCAGTTTACCGTAACGGACTCAGACAGCGACACGGCAAGCTCGACGCTGCCACTGACGATCCTAGCCCCGGCGGGGATCGCCTCGCTGAGTCCCAGCAGTGAGATAGCTGGAGGGTCAGCTTTCATCCTCACGGTGAGCGGCAGCGGATTCGCGGAGGGCTCGGTCGTACAGTGGAACGGAGCGGCTCTGCCAAGTACGTTCATGAACTCGACTAAGTTGACGGCGACGGTGAGCAGCAATCTGATCGCTTCCCCGGGTACGGCCACCGTTACCGTCGGCAGCAGTGGGGCGGCATCCGCCGGCGCTTCGTTTACGATCAATCCGCGACCGGCCATCAGTAGTCTGAGCCCGAGTTCAGCGACGGCCGGGGGCGCGGCATTCACGTTGACGGTGAATGGGAGTGGATTTGCCGCCGGGGCAATGTTGCTGTGGAATGGAACCGTGCTGCGGACGACATTCGTGAGCGCCACGCAGTTGACGGCCGCGGTGCCGGCCAGTCTGATCGCCACGGCTGGAACAACCACCATAACCGTGCGGCCGCTTTCCGCTTTCGCCGTGGGTGGAGTGACGTCCTTGGGCGCTACCTTCACGATCAGCCCAGTGATTGGCGGTTTGACTCCTTCGTCGGCGACGGCCGGAGTTAGCGGCTTCACGCTGACCGTGAACGGGAGCGGATTTGCCTCTGGAGCCGTGGTGCGGTGGAACGGGACAGCGCTGCCGACGACTTTCATGAGCGCAACGCAGCTTACGGCCACGGTGCCGGCCAGTCTGACCGCCTCGGCGGGGACAACCACGATGACCGTTACCAGCGGTGGAGTGACGTCCTCAGGCGCTACCTTCACGATCAGTCCAGGGCCGATGATCGGCAGTTTGGTTCCTTCGTCGGCGACGGCAGGCGGGCGCGGTTTTACGCTGACCGTGAGCGGCAGCGGATTTGCCTCTGGAGCCGTGGTGCAGTGGAACGGGGTAGCGGTGCCGACGATCGGGGTCAGCGTAGCGGCGTTGTTGGTTACGGTGAACAGCAATCTAATCGCTTCGCCGGGAAACATCACAATCAGCGTTGCCAGCGGTGGAGTGACGTCCTCGGGCGCTACCTTCACGATCAGCCCAGGGCCGATGATCGGCACGTTGAGTCCTTCGTCGGCAACGGCAGGGGGGAACGCTTTCACGCTGACCGTGAACGGGAGTGGATTTGCCGCCGGGGCTATGTTGCAGTGGAACGGGACGGCGCTGCCGACGACGTTCGTGAGCGCGACGCAGTTGACGGCCGCGGTGCCGGCCGGTCTGATCGCTTTGCCGGGTACCCCCACGATTAGCGTTGCCAGCGGTGGAGTGACGCCTTCGGGCGCTACCTTCACGATCAGCCCAGGGCCGATGATCAGCAGTTTGAGTCCTCCGTCGGCGACGGCAGGAGGGAACGGTTTCACGCTGACCGTGAACGGGAGCGGATTTGCCTCTGGAGCGGTGGTGCAGTCGAACGGGATAGCGTTGCCGACGATAGTGGCGAGCGCAGGGGAGTTGTTGGCTACGGTGAGCGGTAATCTGATCGCTTTGCCGGGAATCGCCACAATTAGCGTTGCCAGCGGTGGAGTGACGTCCTCGGGCGCTACCTTCACGATCAGCCCAGGGCCGATGCTCGGCACGTTGAGTCCTTCGTCGGCAACGGCAGGAGGGAACGCTTTCACGCTGACCGTGAACGGATCGGGATTTGTTAGCGGGTGGACGGTGCAGTGGAACGGGACAGCCCTCGCGACGACGTTCGTAAGCGCAACGCAGTTGACGGCCGCGGTGCCAGCCAATCTGCTTGCCTCGGCAGGGACGGCGACCGTGTCGCTGGCAAATCCGGGCGACGGCGCCTCTAAAGGGGTGAGCTTCACCATCAATGCGCTGACGATTAGCAGCCTGAGCCCGAGCGCGGCGACCACGGGGGGAGCGGCGTTCACGCTGACAGTGATCGGGAGCGGATTTCCTTCTGGGGCGGTGTTGCTGTGGAACGGTGCGGCGCTGCCGACGACCTTTATCAGTGCAACGCAGTTGACCGCAGCCGTGAGCAGCAGTCTGATCGCTTCGGTGGGCACTGCCGCCATTGCCGTCAGTTGCGGCGGGACCACTTCCGCCGGCGCTCCGTTCACGATCAATCCTTCCCGGCCAACTGTGAGTAGCCTGAACCCGAGTTCAGCGGCGGCGGGAGCCTCTGGTCTCACGCTGACGGTTATCGGGAGCGGATTTGCTGCCGCGGCGACGGTGCAGTGGAATGGTTCGGCGCTCCCGACGACCTTCGTCAGCGCAACGCAGTTGACCGCAACCGTGAGCAGCAGTCTGATCGCTGCGGCGGGCACCGCCACAATTAGCGTGATGAGCAGTGGCGGGGCAACCTCCGCCGGCGCTCCCTTTACGATCAGCCCAGGACCGACGATCGCCAGCTTGAGTCCCTCCACGGCGACGGCGGGAAGCAGCGCTTTCACGCTAACCGTGAATGGATCGGGATTCGTTGGCGGATCGACGGTGCAGTGGAACGGGGCGGCGCTCTCAACGACCTTTGTGAGTGCAACCCAATCGACTGCTTCCGTGCCGGCCAGCCTGATTGCCTCGGCCGGCACCGCGGCGGTGTCAGTGTTGAATCCGAGTGGCGGCACCTCGAGCGGGGTGAACTTCACGGTCAGCGCGGCCGTACCTCCAACTCCCGTGTTCACGCTAACGGCGAGTTCGCAGCAACTTACGAGTACCACTCAGCCCGGTCTCACTCTGAATCTTAGCCAGGCATATCCATCGCCGTTAGTCTCAACGTTCATCCTTTCTTTTACGCCGAACGCGGCAAGCCTTCCAACTAGCGGTTACACCAGTCCGGCACTCCAGTTTGCGTCTGGTGGCACGTCCGCGACCGTCACGATCCCAGCAAATAGCGCGACTTGTCCGGTACCGGCTATTCAGGTGGGAGATGTGGCTGGCACGATCACTGTGACCCTGGTCAGCGTAACGGTATCCGGCGGCCGAGCACTGCAACTGCCTGGCTCGTTACCCTCTGCCAGCGTTACGCTTCCCGCTCTGGTGCCTGACGTCTCACCGGGATCGGTCCAAATCACGAACGTGACATCCGGCGGCTTTACGGTCTCGCTGGCCGGGAGTTCGACGTCACGCGATCTCTCGAGTGCGACTTTCAGTTTCACCGCGGCGACCGGCGCACAGCTGACCGGCACGAGCTATACGGTTCAGCTAAGCGGTACTGCGACAACATGGTTTGGAAGCCCCGCCGGCCAGGCTGCCGGTGGGTCGTTTACTTTGCAGGTCCCTTTCGCATTTTCCGGAGACACGACCGCACTTGGGTCGGTTTCCGTGACACTGACGAATTCGGTAGGCGCGTCTCAAGCCGTTTCAGGCGGCACATAGCGCGCCGGCGTCAAGGGAAAAAAGTGAGAGCAAACGGCTAGACGAATGCTCCCGACGCCCCCCGTGGGTTTCGCGACCTCCCCAATAGCTACGCCACGAGCGGCTACTGCCCCGCCTCCTGAAACACACTGGTGAAGAAATCCCGGGCGGTCGGCGCGCAGCCGATATGCAAACTATCGCGGCCTTCTTCGAAAAAGCCCAGGTAGCCGTCCCAACCGAGATCGTCCAGGATGAAGCGCAGGCATTCGAGCTCGCCGGTGGGAAGGTTGCCGAGTGCGATATCGAAGACCTCGCCCGACCTGTGCGCCAAGGCCTCGCCGGGGGCCTCGAGAAGGGCCGTGGCTTCGGGTTCCACTAGCGAAGTCACTTCCAGCGGCCGGAACGAATCTTCGCCGGGCTCCATCGATTCGTACAGCCGGCGCGTTTCGTACGCCAGGTATGCCAGCGTACCCAGTGCCGCTGGAGTGGCCTCCGCCGTGGCCCCGGCCGTCAACCGCAGCGTGAAGCCGAAATACGCTGCACGGTCGGGCGCCGGCGCCAGCCGCTGCCCGGCGTCGGCCTCAATATCCGCAGGGCTGCGGAACACCAGGTCTTTCGGCGTCAGCCACAATGCCAGCCGGTGGGGCGCCCGGGCGTAGGGACTATAGTTGGCGCGATATTCGGCGAACAGGTCGTTGAACCCTTTCCGGTCGCTGCGGTAAAGCGCCAGCAGCTCCCGGACCCGCATGATGCGGAAATAATAAGTGGGCGAATAGTCGCGCAGCATCTGCGCCTCGATGGCGGCATACAGCTCGCGGTTCCAACCCGGCGTGGCGGAAAAGAACATGCGCGGCACCGTGACCTGGTCCGGGGGAACGCCGCGCGCCCGGCGCGTCAGCCCGATCATTTCGCCGACACAGCCCACCCCGCAGTGGTACGCGAAAATGGCCCAGTCGCGGCCGCCGAATTTGCGCTCCAGCGCAGCCAGGTACATGGCCGCGGCCGGGATGGCGCGCTCCGGAATCAGCCGGTCGTCCCGAACCATCGCCGTGTACGGCGTGCGGTGGGTCACCGTCACGTACCGTGTATGCCCGGCTTTGGTCACGGCTACACGTTGTTTGCTAATGCGGTAGCGCCTGGCCACCATCACGGCGAGGCCCATGTCGTGCGCCGTGGGCACGGAAATCTGCATGATGCCCCTGGGGCCGGCGGGACTTTGCGCGGCCGGATCGCCAAAGCTTTCCAGGTACGCGATGGCTTCGAGCAAATCCTTGGGGATGCCGCTGCGCCCCGAAGCCGACTGAAACAAGGCCTGCAGCTTGGGAGAGTCGACGATGCGCTTGGCGCCAGGCAGGGCGCCCGATTCGCGCAGGATACCGAAGGTCTGCGCCTGGATCATGCGCTGGGTGCGCAGCTCCAGCAACTCGTCGCCCAGTTCCTTCCGCTCCACCCCCACTCCGGGAATCCGGTGGGCGGGAACGAAGACGCCGGGCGCGACGGCGAAAGCGGCCGCAGCCATCCCCGCGGCGAGCGAGAGCGCAATTCCGATTCTCACCAGCCGGCTTCCTCCATGCGGCGCTCGATCTCCGCGCTGTACCAGTTGACGCGCCCGGGGCGCCGCCGCAAAGGCGATGGCAGCATCGCAGCCAGCCGCGCCGCCTGGTCGCGGTCGAGCCGCGCCGCCGGCACGTGGTACCAGGAATTCGCCGCCGCTTCGGCTCCGTAAATGCCTGGGCCCCATTCGACCGCGTTCAGATACAGTTCCAGGATCCTGCGCTTCGGGAGCGCCAGTTCGGCCTCCGGAGCCAGGGTAAATTCCAGCGCTTTCCACAACAGCGAGCGGTTGGTGCTCAAAAACAAATTCTTCACCAATTGTTGCGTGATGGTGGAACCTCCGCGGCCCAGCTTGCCCTTGTTCAAGTCTTCATCCACGACCGTCTGCACCTCATGCCAGTCGATCCCGTGGTGCCGGTAAAAGCGCCCGTCTTCGGCCGCGACCACGGCGTGCTGCAGGTTGAGCGAAATGCGGCGAAGAGGAACGAAGGTGTACCGTTTGCGGTACGGCCTATGCAGAATCCAGGCGGACACCCGCCGCTCCGCCTGTACCGCCGTTGTGGGCGGATCGACCCATCGCAGAGCCACCAAAACGAGCAGCGCACAGACATGCACCAGCAGGATCGCGCCTGCACCGAGCAACAGCACCGACCGCAATACCCCGCCCTTCTTGCCTCTGACCATCCGCAACTACGATAGTAGCCCGCTTTGACTTCTTTCGTGGCGCATGCACTCTTGCGCCCCACCGGGAGAGCCGCTCCATAGCGCAATTGCTTCGACTCTCGATGGCGGGGCGAGGCCCGTCCGATCCGCGCCGCGCCCATCCGTGCCGCCGCGCACCGTTTCCAGAGGCCGTACTGTCTCGACGGGATACCAACCCTCTTCGATTCGCCATCTAATAGTATCGGAGGAAGAAAAGGGAGTTAAACGATGAGATTCATAGTTAGTTCGTTGAGTGGGTGTGTTTGTGCCGCCATGGTTTTGTTTGCCGTCCCCGGCATGGCGGCCGAGATGCAAAAGTGTTCGTGTCAGGCGGTGACGCCCGCGTCTTACACCTGGGATTTTTCCGCCGAGGCCAACACCATCTTTCAAGCCATTCAATTCGATGCCCGACAGGCTTCGGATGTGGCCGACAAAATGAGCACTTATGCCGCCGATGCCGCCGATCCGGACTGGACGATGCAAGGCGCCCAGCTCGGTATCATCCGGGGAGAAGTCAACGACATGGGCGCCAGGCTTTGCCGCCTGAGCACCATCCGGAGAGTGGTAAAGCCCTGGCAACAGAAAGAAATCGATCGGGTCACGGCGGACATACTGCTTATGGCGGATAACATTCAAGATGCTATCGTCTTTCTCAATGCCCATGAGGGGGAGTTGTGGCTTCCGGCGTACGAACATTACGCGAGCAACATCTACTTCAACGCTCACGACCTGGCGCGCTCGGTCGATAAGGCGGTTCAATACGTCAGGCTTTCCAGGGAGTATCGCAACCTTGGGCACGGGCTGGGAGCGCGAGCCGCTTCCTGATGAGTGGGCAGGACTCTTGACCTGTTTAGGTAATGACAGTCAGTTCGGAGTTATCGCCCGTTTCCGAGTGAGGGAGCGGTAGCGACTAATCCGTTGCTTGACTTCCGAACGATGCACTTAGCTTAGTACAGCGTCTCGGAGATCCGGTAACGTATTCGAGGGCAACCGTTCCCTTACGGTCGCGCCTCGGACTCGGGCGTTGCCGAGCCGCGACCGTGAGGGAGCGCTTTTAGAGGATGTGTCGCCGTAATTGCGAAACCGGCACTTAGCTAGTAACAAGGAGATAAGTCATGAAAAGAGTTGTTATGTCCAGTGTGTGTGGCGCGTTTTGCGGCCTGCTGTTGGCGCTGCCGGCCGCGGCGGCGGACAAGGCCGCGCCTGCGCCGGGTAAGACGCCGGCAAGTCATTCGGTTCCGATGATCCGGAGCGGTTGGGCGCCGGAGACCATTTCCGGCACGATCGCCATGGTCGATCCCGCCGCGAGTCTGGTGGTGGTCCAGGAGGCTGATGGAGTTCCCTTCGATCTGGTGATTACGCCCCGAACCCGCATCGAGTCCGGCGGTCACCCCGTGCCCTGGAAGGACCTGACCGGCTACCGGAACAAGTCCGTCTCAATCAGGTTTGTTCCCGAGCGGCGCGGTGACGTGGCGGAGTCGGTCCGGATCGGAGGTTAGCCCCTCCGGGTGTGGAAAAATCCACACTCCGTGGAGACGCGGCAGTGAAGCCGCCGGTTCTCGAAAACAATTGAGAATTCCACGCTACTTTTCGAACCAACGAGGTATGGCCCGACGTCCCCGCGTGATCGTACCTGGACTTGCTCACCACGTCACTCAAGCCGGCAATAACCGTCAGGAAGTCTTTACTTACAATGATGACCGGCGCCTATACCTGGATCTGCTCGGGCGCTACGCCCAACGGTACGAGGCGCACATTCTGGCCTATTGCCTGATGGCCGATCATGTCCACCTGGTGGTGGTGCCCGAGCGCGAATTTTCCCTGGCGTGCCTGATGGGACGCACTAATACCGAATACACCATGGCGTGGAATCGCGTGGAGCGCCGCAGCGGCCACCTGTGGCACAGCCGGTTCCGTTCCTGCCCGGTGGAAACCTCGCTATTGCATTCCGTGCTGCGCTATGTGGAGCGGGGACCGGTGCGCGCCGGCCTGGAAGAGTACGCATGGGACTATCCCTGGTCGAGCGCCCGCTACCACGCGATCGGTCCCGATTCCAATACCATCCTCGACCACGGCGCGGTCCGCTCGCTGCGCGATTGGGACCAGGCGCGCTGGAAAGAACTTCTCAGCGCCCAGGAAACGCCGCTCGATTTGGACCTGGTGAGGCGCGCCACTATGACGGGGCGTCCGCTCGGTTCACCCGGCTTCATCCATCAACTGGAGACCGAAACCGGCCTCTCGCTTCGCAGCCGCCCCCGCGGGCGCCCCCGCAAGACGCTAGTCGGAGGTTACGGCGTGCTCGCGCCTCTGTAGGAAGCGGTCAGCGGTCGGCGATTGGCGATTGGCGGTCAGCCAGACCGGCTCCGAACGGATTGCCGGAAGCTGATTGCTGAGTACTGACCGCTGAAAGCTCGTGCTACTGCCCGACCTTCATGACCAGATAGGAGAACTGTTTGCCGGCCAGGAGTTTCATCTGGTGGGGAATGCCCGCCGGAATAATCACGAAGTCGCCGGGGGCAAGCTGCGTCTCGGTGCCGCCCGTAATGGCGCTGCCGCGCACCTCGTGGGGTTGAGCGGTCTTGGCATCCACGATGGTTCCACCCGTGATCAGGGTAGCTTCCCCGGTCTGCGCCACGATCACATCCGCCTGTGTTTCGTGCAATTCGGCGCCGCCCGATGCCTCGCGCAGCGCGAACGAAACTCCGCTGGCTCCCACCTGGGCCAACTTCATCATGGCCATCTGCCCCTTGGGGTCGACCTTGGGGCCCAGGGTCTGGGGCAACTGGTGCAGCTCAGCCGCTTTCCATACGTGCGCCACCGGCGCATCCGCCGCCACTGCGGCCAGGACGGCGCAGCCCAGCACGATTGCTATTCGTTGCATGGCGGTATGGTATCACGGCGCCCAGGGTCACCTGGCGCTGGGGCACAACCGGTGGGGCACGCTCGCCGTCCGGCCTACTTCGCGCTGAGCAAATTGGCGAACAAGCGATAGGCGCCAGGTACGCCGGCCGGCAGCTGGCGAAACCAGGAGTACGCGGTGAATATGTAGACGCCCTTACCGTACCTGCTCCACAGCTCCCCACCTTCGAGCGGCGGCTCGCCCGGGTCGTGGCTCGAAAACACGGTTTCGTAGCGCTTGTCCCAGTCGGTTGCAAACGACAGGCCGCGTTCCTGTACCCAACCCTCGAAGTCGCGCGATTCGATACGGTTGGGCGTCCGCAGCAAGGGGCTGTCCGGGTGCGGGAACGTCACCGGCGCGTCTTCCACCGTTACCCGGTACGCGTTGCCCGGCGGCGCAGTGAACGGATAAGGACCGGCCTGCAACCTGGCATCGCCGGTATTGTATTGAACGATATAGGTGCCGCCCCGCTTCACATATTCCATCAGGCGGGACTGGTTCGAGCGTACGTCGGCCCGCACGTTGTAGGCTCGCACCCCTGCCACGATGGCTTCAAAACGGCCCAAGTCGCCTTGCGCCAGCTCGTCCGGCGACAGTAGCGTTACTTCCAGCCCCATCTGCCGCAGCGCGTCCGGCATTTCATCGCCCGCGCCCATGATGTATCCGACTTTGTGTACCGAAACCCGGATGTCGGCGCGCACCAGCTTGACCCGCGCGGGCGGAAACAAAGTCTCGACCGGGATGTGCGTGTAAGAAATCGTCTCGATTCCATTGGAAATGTCGCGCCCGTTGACGTTCGCCACGGCGCGCAATTCCCCGGTGCTTTCGCCAGCCGGGGGCGCGACCTGAAAGACCGCCTCGCGTTCTTCTCCGGCAGCGTCTAACTGGACGGGCGCCCCCCGCGGTGTGACTTTCCAACCCGGCGGCGCATCCATGCGCACCGTGCCGCCGGCCGTGGCGATATTGGCCCTCAGGGCGACATGAATGGCGCGAGGCGCGGAGTCCGGGAAAAGAGCCACGCTTTCAGCCGGGTTCACCGCTACCGCCGGCACGATGGCCAGCGGCCGCGTGCGTTCGCCTTCGGAGCGCTCGGCGTAGCGGTAATCCACCGGCCGCGCCACTTCGATGACGGTCCCCGCCACCTCCAGCCGCCATCGCACGCTGGCCACCGGCGGCGTATCGCCCAGCCCTATAAGGCGCTGATCCTTCACCTGGTAGAGGTCGTGCTCGGCCGGTTCGCGCAGCCAGTAAGGCTGAGAGTACTCCTGTTCCGGCGACACGGTGGCGTGAAACGGAGTTCGCATCTCCTGGTTGTAGCCAAGCGTGGCCGGTTTCACTTCAAGCGCCTGGTTCCAGACGCCTTCGATCGCGGCCGACAGCACCCGAACCGGGATCTTCGAGCGGTTGAGCACGGTGGCCGTGAGCGTGAATGGGCCGCCCGGAACTACTTGCGGACCGTCCGCCTGCGCTTCCACAAACAGGCCGGCGCATTTGGCGATGGTCTCGTCCAGCTCGGCCAATTTTGGTTTGGCCAGAGGGTCGTTAAGAGCCGCTATCAGCGGCCGCACCTTGGCCAGCAGCGGAATGGTCTTCACGGGGTCGGTCACGTCGAAGCCGCGAATGGCTTCCACCAGGATCTCACCCACCGGCCCACCGCCCGGGATTCGGTTCCAGGAGGTGTCGATGCCGTCGAAAAGCCGCCCGTGCGCAGCGACCGGATCGCCCGCCACCAGTTCGAAATCCGTGCGCGCCGCGCCGGGCCGCCGCATCGCGCCGGTTCCCTGGCTGTGGTGCATGGAGCGGCTGAGCGCCGCCAATTCCTCGTAGGAGTAGCCCAGCACCGGGTTGAACTCGCCGGAGTCCACCCAGCCCGCCTTGGGCCCCTCGCCGGGCGGAATTCCGAAAAAAGCCGGAAACTCGGCGAAGACCACCCGTTTGGCCTGCCATGGCTGCACCCATTGAAGTTGTTCCGGGAAACGGCGCGCATCGCCCGCGGCCCCGAACGCCTCCTTGCCGAGGATGGCGGAGGCCTGGTGATGCCCGTGCCCGTCGCGCGGCGTTCCGCTGAACCCCAGCACAATCACGTCCGGGCGATACCGCCGGATTACCCACACCACGTCGGAGAGGATCCGTTCCCGCCCCCATTTCTCGAACGTCTCGGCGGCCGTACGCGAGAAACCGAAATCGATGGCGCGGGTGAAGAACTGCTCGGCACCATCGATCCGCCGCGCCGCCAGCAGTTCCTGGGTGCGGATCACCCCCAACTGCGCCCCTTGCTCGGCGCCGATCAGGTTCTGCCCTCCTTCGCCACGGGTCAGAGAAAGGTATGCCGCGCGCATGTTCCGGCCACGCGCAAAGTACGCCAGCACGTCGGTGCGTTCGTCGTCCGGGTGCGCACCCACGATCAGCACGCTGCCAAGCTCATTCAACTTGCGGAGCGAATGCTCCAGGTCCGGGGCTCCCGAAAAGGGCCGCGGCTGCGCTCCCAGCGCAATCGCGAATAATAGGAAGGTAGATGCCAGCCGCATGAATTTACACCATTCTAGCCGGTTCCCGCCGCTGCCTCTAAATCGCCTATGGTATGCTGACGTAAACAGGAGGGAATTTATGCGCAACATCGCGACCGCCGCTTTGCTGGTGTGTCTTTTCGTCTTTGGCCTGGGTGCGGCGGAAGTGCCGCAGGCCGGCCAGATGGCCCCAACCTTTGCCCTGCCCTCGCAAGACGGAACCTCGATAGACTTGCACCAATTTCATGGCAAGTGGGTGGTGCTATATTTCTACCCGAAGGATATGACCCAGGGCTGCACAATCGAAGCCCACAACTTTCAGGTGGATTTGCCCAAGTTCGATCAGCGCAACGCCGTCATCCTCGGCGTGAGCGTGGATTCCACCGACAGCCATCAAGCGTTTTGCACCAAGGAAAGCCTGACCTTCCGCCTGCTGGCCGATACCGACAAGAAAGTCGTCGACGCCTACGGCTCGCTGAATGCCCGTGGCATGGCCTCGCGCAACACCTTTTTGATCGATCCCTCGGGAAAGATCGCCAAGGTCTGGACCAGCGTCAACCCGTCGCACCATAGCGACGAAGTGCTGGCTGCGCTGGACTCGATGAAATAGCCTCGCTTTACAGTTTCATGGCTGAGATCCGCTGCCTGACGTGTTCTCCCAGGGCCTCCTGTTCGAAATCGGCGTTGCGCCGGAAAATCTCCGGCATAATTTCGCCGTAGGGCTTGACCGGGGCTTCCACTTCCCGAAAACCCAGGCTGGACGCCATGAGGCAGGCCGCGCGGACGAGGTTCAGAGCTTCGCGTGGGTTGCCGCAAATCTCCGCGTGGTGTTCCAGCATCACCGTCCGCAGGCCCTCGGGGAAGCCCCATTGGGTGGCGACCCGCGAACCCGCCTCGCAGTGCTCGATACCGAATTCAGCCAGTTCCCTCAAGTTCGCTTCGTCGCCGCTCTCGAACGTCTTTGACATGTGCCTGGCATAGTCGGGACCCAGACTGAGGAACAAAGCCAGGCGTCCCAGGTCGTGGGTGAGGCCGGCCGTATATACGGACGGTTGGCGGCAAACCTTGCCCATGAATTCCGCGATCACGGCCGTAGCCAGGCTATGCTCCCACACCGCGGTCATGTATGGGGTGCGAGGCACGTTGCGCACATAAAAGCCGAAAGCGATGGTGCAACCGAGCGACCGCACCCGCTCCAGTCCCAGAAACGTTAGGGCGTGGCGGATGGTCTCAATCCGGGCGCGCAGGCCGAACTCGACTGAATTGGCGACCAGCAACAGATCGGCAGTCAACGCCGGATCGGTCTTAAACGCCTCTTCGAAGTCGGCGAATGCCGAGTCGCTTTCCACCGAGATGTTCATGAGTTTGAGCGCGCTGGCGTGGAAAGGCGCCAGGCGCGACAAACTGATGTAGGCATCCAAGTGCTTTTCCGCGCTGACGCCGCGGTTGGTACTGCCGGCCGGCGTCCGAGAAGCGGCCGTTGTTGGAGAATTCCAGGCCATCAGCTCTCTTATCGGCCTTATCCTGGCATGGTTCTAATTATCCGGACTGCCCAGGAGTTTCGTTCCGTTATCAATCAAATTGTGTCCACTAAATGGGGTGAATACCTGGGAAACTCCGCTCCTCCACTGGCGGATCGTAGTATGTTGGCTATGGTCGGGCCGCCACTGGTTCAAATTATGTTAAGACTCTCGAAAAATGGAAGTTACTGTCTGCTGGCATGCCTGCTGCTTGCCTGGCCAGGCTTGCGCTCACAGCCGAAGGGTTCGCCGTGCGCCGAGTGCGCCGCCTGGAACGCGCCCCAGAAGCCGTTTCGTATATACGGCAATACCTATTACGTCGGTCCTCGCGGGTTGAGTTCCATTCTGGTAACCTCCGGGGCCGGGCATGTACTCCTGGATGGCGCGCTGCCGGAGTCAGCCGGGCCAATCGCCGCCAGCATTCGTTCGCTGGGCTTTCGGACGGAGGACGTGAAGCTGATTGTGAATTCGCACGTCCACTTCGACCATGCCGGGGGCCTTGCGGAATTGCAGCGCTGGAGCGGCGCGGCGGTGGTTGCCAGCCCGTGGAGCGCGGCAATCATGACCAAGTCCGGCGTCGGTCGCGACGACCCGCAGTACGGAACCATCCCCCCGATTGCGAAGGTGGCGCGCGTCGAGTTGCTGCGCGACGGCCAAACGTTTCGCGTCGGGCAACTTGCCATCACCGCGCACCTGACGCCGGGACATACACCCGGTGGAACAAGCTGGACGTGGCAGTCGTGCGAAGCCGGCCGCTGCCTGGGCATCGTCTATGCGGACAGCCTGACGCCGGTTTCGGCCGCTGGATTCAAGTTCACCTCGAGCCGCGGAGCTATTCAGGACTTCGAAAAGAGCTTCGCCTTCCTGCGCGCGGCAGCCTGCGATATCCTCCTGACCACTCATCCTGACGCCTCCGCATTCTGGACCCGCGTCGAGGGGCGGCAACCGATGGTCGACCCGGAGGCGTGCCGGCAACTGGCCGGCCGCGCCGAGGAGCAACTGCGGCGGCGCATCGCCGTTGAAACCGGGCGATAGGGTCACTCCTTGTCCGCCGGTGAGAGCGGACTCTCCGAACTCCCGATGTCGAGGGAATTTCGGCTCGCCAGCGAACGGCCGGGCTGGCGTGGGGCAGACCATCGTTCTCTGTGGTCTGCCCCACCTGGCACTCGACCGTCGCCATTTCAATCCTTCGAAGCGGCTCATATTGGGACACGTCGGGCGCGGGGGACTTGGGGGGAGTTTCGGGTTGTGACGGGTTACTCGATATTTTGCTTGCTTTTGGGCTGTCAGCCTTTCAGCTCGCAGCTTCCGGAACTGAGATATTGGGTTCGTTGGAATTTGCTACGGTGGCAGCAGCGGGTTTAGTTTCAATGGGTTGGCTGGCGAGGTTGGGTTCGCTGGCGGGGGGTTGAGCGGGAACCGGACCGGGCTCAGGTCGTGGGGAGTGAGGAGGGGGTCGGGGTCGGCGGAGGGCTGCTGGCAGACGGTTTGGGGGACTGCCAGTTGGTCGCGCATGGACATGGGGCGCTGGAGGTCTTCGGTGGCGCGGCGGTAATTCCTTTCGGACTGGGCCTGGTAGCGGAGGAAGCGCGGCCAAGCGTCGGATCCCTTATTGGAACGAAGGAAACCTCCGCCGAGGCCGCAGTTGCGGTTCTGGGCGCGGGTGACGTTGGTGCGCTCGACGTCGGCGTACGCGTCGCTGGTGCCGATCATATCGGGGACCAAGGGGGCGAAGAGTTTGTCGGAGCGGCGGTCGAAGGCTTGGTTGAGGCAGGCGGTGAAGACACCGGACTCAAGGCGGGAGGCGCGCGCTGCACTTTAACGGCAGCAGCTGCTTAGTACACCGTTTCATTTTTCGGGCTCCCCTCCGAAAAGTGTAATTGCAGCAGAAGCCTTTTAGGTGCTTGGAGTTGCGGCTTGGCGCAGATTTGAAAGGCACCCCGGCATCTGGTTACTTTCGTGTTTCCG
>JBEKZL010000090.1:0-24209 GCA_049509915.1 Bryobacteraceae bacterium
TCGAGAGCGGCGAGGGAGTCAGACAAGGGGCGCCTCCAATCCTAACGTATGCATACGTTAGGATTATAGCGCCCCAAAAAGCAAATTGCCCGCGCTCGACTTGTGGGTCGCGCACCCCACAGGTTTCCGGGATCGGATTTCCCCACATCTGCCTGGGTATAATAGCGCCATAGGCGTGCCGTTCCGCCGCAACCACGCCGCGATGAGGAGGGAAGATGTGCGATCAGGATCATTTTGAACAAGACCGGCAAGAGTACGAGGCTCGCGGTCTGGTGACACGCAAGGAGTTCGGCGTCATGTTGGGAGCGGGCGTCGCCATGATGCTGCCGCGAGTCGCCAACGCGGTCACAGTGACCGAGTCGGACGTGAATGTAACGACACCGGACGGCACCGCCGACTGCTACTTCGCGCATCCGGCGAGCGGCACAGCTCCCGGAGTGTTGATGTGGCCCGATATCTTCGGGCTGCGGCCGGCGTTCCGCAACATGGGGAAACGGCTGGCCGAATCGGGGTACTCGGTGCTGGTAGTGAATCCTTTCTACCGCGTCAAGGAAGCCCCGACCGCGGAAGCCGGTGGCGCCACTCCCATCCAGCAGTTGATGCCGCTGGCGCGAGGTCTGAACGAGACGACGCACATGACGGATGCGAAAGCGTTCGTCGGGTGGCTGGACGGGCAAACGTCCGTTGCGAAAAATCGAAAGATCGGCGCGCAGGGCTATTGCATGGGCGGCCCGATTGCGTTTCGCACCGCCGCCGCCGTACCTGATCGCGTCGGCGCAGTCGCTTCATTCCATGGCGGCGGACTGGTGACCGATCAGCCAAATAGCCCGCACCTTCAGGCCGCCAAGAGCAAAGCACAATTCCTCATCGCGATCGCGGCTAATGACGACGCGCGGTCGCCCAATGACAAGACCGTCCTCAAAGAGACGTTCGCAAAAGCAAACCTGCCCGCGGAGATCGAGGTGTACGCCGGCGCCGCGCATGGCTGGTGCCCTCCGGATTCGCAGGTCTACAACGAGCCACAGGCCGAGAAGGCGTGGAGCCGCTTGCTCGCGCTGTACGAAAAAGCGCTGGGGTGAACACTGAGTTAGCCGAGCTTGTGCCGCGAGGTTTCTGTGAATTCTGCGGAAGCACGTTCAGCCAATTCGAAGAACTGCTGTTGCTTTCTGGTTTGCGCCTCCATCCCGTCCTCAATCGCCTCGACGAGCACACGGTTTGCGCTGAGACGGCGAGTCTTGGCCATGGAGCGAACCCGAGCAGCTACAGTGGCGGGAAGGCTGATGCTCTGACGAATGGTTTTGTTGACCGTCCGCATAGCACCATTGTGCACCAGAATGGTGGCGTCCCCAGGGGGATTCGAACCCCCGTTACCGCCGTGAAAGGGCGATGTCCTAGGCCGGGCTAGACGATGGGGACTTGCAGCCGGAAAGAAGGGTTACTCCTCTAATGTACCTGCCGGCAGGCCCAGCGTCAAATGCCCCCGGCCTGTAATCGGTCCCGCGGGGAGCGGCGACCACGAGGTACGACGGTCGGTCCCACCGTAATCCCCCATTTATCCATACGCGCCGCCCACTTTGATCTTCCGGAACCGTGCGGGGCTGGCACCGTGGCCGGTGCCGATTACCTGTTCGGGCTGGCCCTTGCCGCAGTTGGGGACGCCCCATAGGGTCCAGTGCTCGCGGCCGGCTATGGCGGCGCAGGCGTTCCAGAATTCGGTTGTGATGCCGCTGTAGCTGGGGTTCTTGAGCATGCGGGTGCGTTTACCGCGGACTATCTCCCAGGCTATCTCGCAACCAAACTGGAAGTTATAGCGCTTGTCGTCGATCGACCAACTGCGATTTGTCTCCATGTAAATGGCATGGTCGGCATCGAAGACTTCTTCGAGTGACTGACGGCCGGGCTCGAGACTCACATTGGTCATTCGGATCAGCGGCAGCCGGGTCCAGCCATCGGCGCGCATGCAGCCGTTGGAGCGCGTTTGGCCGATTGCGGCGGCGGTTTCGCGCGAAGTCATGTAGCCTACGAATCGGCCGTCGCGAATGACATCGGTGGATTGCGCGGGCACGCCCTCATCGTCGAAGGCGAAAGTGCCCAGGCCGGGGCCGTGATCGAGGCGGGCGTCGCAGACCACGTTGACGATGTCCGAGCCGTAGCGGAGATGGCCGAGTTGGTCGAGGGTGAGGAAGCTCATTCCGGCGTAGTTGGCCTCGCTGCCAAGGACGCGGTCGAGCTCGATGGGATGGCCGATGGATTCGTGAATCTGCAGGCCGAGCTGCGAGCTGTCGAGGATCAGGTCGAACTCGCCCTCCGGGCACTGGCTGGCGGAATGCAGGGCGATGGCTTCCTCGGCCACCCGCGGCGCGTTGTCGACCAGGCGCAGCTCATGCACCAGCTCATAGCCCTTCAGTTGGTATTGGCCACCGAAGGAATTCGGATAGGAGCGTTTTTGGATTACGGCGTCGCGATACGCGAGGGCGGAAAAACCGGCGCCGGTCCAGGTTCGCGTCTGGTCGATCAGGCTGCCGACGGTGGAAGCGAATACCTGGCGGCGGCGTTCGCAGTGGATCGCAGCTTCGGCCAGGTTAATGGCGGGATTGCGGCGCAGCTCGGCGTCGACGGCGAGCAGGGTTGCGAGGTTCCGGTCGACGGAAACGGAGAAGGGGTCGATGGCAGCCGGCGACACCCAGGTAGCTTCGTATTTTTGTTCCGGCGCCAGGGCGACGCCGCGCTTTTTGGCCAGCAGGCCGGAGTGCGCGATTTCCACCGCGAGCGCGGCGGCGGTTTCGAGGCCCGGAGAAGAAAGATCGTCGGTCGCGGCAAATCCCCAGCAGCCGCCGGCCAGCACGCGAATTCCCACGCCCTGCGATTCGGAGCTGCCCACGTGGCCGGCTTTGCCGTTCTTGGTGCTGACGTCGCGCTGGCGGACGTCCTCCACGCGCACGTCGGCATATTCCACACCGCGGCGCGCGGCGCAGTCCAGGGCGTCCACCGCCACGCTCTTCATCGCGGGGTAATCAATCCGCCCAGCTTTTCCTGCTCGCTCGCAGTGGTTCTGGGGAAGCGCGTCGAATAGGCTTCGGGATATTTCAATCCCGACCCGGTGTTGTAGATCACAATCCGGTCGGAGGGCTGGAGGAATCCATTGGCGAGCAGTTTCTCGAGAGCGGCCACGCAGGCGGCGCCTTCCGGAGCGGCGTAGATGCCCTCTTCGGAGGCCAGGCGGACGCCCGCATCGAGCATTTCCTCATCGGTGACGGCGATGGCCGTGCCGTGGGAGGCGCGAACCGCGTCGAGGATGAGAAAATCGCCCAGCGGCTTGGGAACCCGCAGTCCGGCGGCAATGGTGTGGGCGTTTTCGTAGAACTGGCTGCGCGGCTGGTTGTCTTCGAAGGCGCGCACCACCGGGGCGCAGCCGGCCGCCTGAACGGCGATCATCCTGGGACGGCGCGAACCGATCCAGCCCAGCTTGTCCATCTCCTCGAAAGCCTTCCACATGCCGATCATGCCGACGCCGCCGCCGGTGGGGTAAAAGATGGCGTCGGGCAATTCCCAATCCATTTGCTCGGCCACTTCGTAGCCCATGGTCTTCTTGCCTTCGATGCGGTAGGGCTCTTTGAGGGTGCTGACGTCGAACCAGCCTGCGGCGGGCGCGCGTTCGGCCACCATCCTGCCGCAATCGCTGATCAGACCGTCGACCAAAGTGACGTTGGCGCCGTAGGCCATGCACTCCAAGTAATTGGCCTGGGGCACGTCGCGCGGCATGAAGATGTAGGATTCGATACCGGCGGCGGCGGCGTAGGCGGCCAGCGCGCTGGCGGCGTTGCCGGCCGAAGGGATGGCGACCTTGCGGATACCCAGCTCGACGCACATCGAGATGGCGCAGGAAAGGCCCCGTGCTTTGAACGATGCGGTGGGGTTGAGTCCTTCGTCTTTCACCCATAGGGAGTCGGCGCCCAGACGCGACCCCAGGCGGCGCGTTCGAATCAGCGGCGTCCAGCCTTCGCCGAGCGAAACTACCGACGCGGCCGCGGCGGGCAGGATGGGAGCATAGCGCCACATGCTGGGCGGACCTTCGGAAACCTGGCGGCGCGGCCAGCGGTGACGGAGAGTCCCTATTTCGTAGCGAACCAGCAGCGGTCCGCCGCACACGGCACAAAGGTTGGCAACCTGCCCGGCCTCGATTTGCTGGTGACACAGACTACATTCCAGATGCGTAGGTTTGCCCATGGAATATTCAAGTCTAACATCCGGTTGAAGGAACGCTGGTTAGGGCGCGGATTGACGTTGATTCCGGAGGTTCGGGCCGAGGCGCCTCAGAGATCCGCGGGAACTGTGAGAATCTGCCCGCCCATTCCGGACAGTAATAAGGGAGCGGCAGCCGCCGGTTTGACAAAACTACGGGCAGGCAGTACATTATGGACAAAGACGAATTCGAATGGGACGCCGCCAAGGCCGAAAGCAACTTGAAGAAGCACGGCGTAAGCTTCGAGGCTGCCCAGCGTGTGTTCGACGACGCCTTTGCCGTTGAGTCGTGCCATGCCGCGAGTGAGTCGGGAGAGATCAGGTACGTTATCGCGGGAATGGTCCACGACGTGATTCTGGCGGTGGTTTACACGGAGCGGCGGTCGAACACGAATGATCTCGGCAAGAAAAGCCACGAAGCATGAGCAAAGAGAATACTATCGTAGCCAGACGCCGGAGTGACGGCGCCGTCGTTCAGGTGTTGCCGGACGGCACGACCAGGCCGCTGGAAGACAAGACGGATTGGGCGCGTCTGCGGGCTATGACCGATGAGGAGGTTACGGCCGCGGCAATGGCCGATCGGGACGCGCGGCCGACGACTCCGGAGCGCCTTCGCAGCGCGCGCCGCGTGCCACGGGCCAAGACCCTGCGCCGTGCCCTTGCCCTGACACAGGAAGAATTCGCGGCACGGTATCACATCCCGCTCGGCACGCTGCGCGATTGGGAACAGGGCCGGTCGGAGCCTGACCAGCCGTCCCGCGCCTATCTGACCGTGATTGCCCACGACCCCGAAGGCGTGAAACGCGCCCTGGCGGGGAAGCACGGATAGGGCAAGAGGTAGATCACAGCTTCCTCTTAAAGAAATCCACTTCCGCGCGATACGCCTTCAGCCATGACGCATGGCGCAGAAAGCCGTGGATTTCGTCGGGCAGGATGAGCTGCTCGAAGTATACGCCCTGGCGGCGCAGCGCGATCACCAGTTCCACCGTTTCCGAGAAGTTGACGTTGCGGTCGTCGTCGCCGTGGATCAGCAGCACGGGCGACTTCCAGGTGGAGACGGACGCGATGGGCGACGAGTCGTAGGCCAGCCGCGCAGCCTCTTCCCGCGCAGCCTCCGCGGTTGGCATCGGTGTGCCAGCGCCGCCGCCCGGACCGTTGCCGCGGGCGCTCCAGTCGTGGACGCCGTGGAAATCCACCCCGGCGGCGAACAGGTCCGAACCGCGCGCCAGGCCCATCGCGGTCAGATAGCCGCCATAGGATCCGCCCCACAAGCCGATGTGCGCCGGGTCTACGTCGGAGCGGGTGCGCAGGTAGAGTCCCGCGCCTTCCACGTCGTGGTATTCGCTGCCGCCGCGGGCGCCGTAATTGGCCGGCTCGCGAAAGGCCAGCCCGTAGCCGATGCCGCTGCGGTAGTTGATCGACAGCACCACGTAGCCTTGGCTGGCGAGGTATTGGTTCATGCCGTAGGCGTTGTTGTAGTAATCCATGTAGTGCCAGCCCAGCAGCATTTGGCGCCGCGAGCCGCCGTGCATGAACACCAGGGCTTTATGCTTTTCGCCGGGTTGAACGTTAGGCGGCAGGAAGAGCTGGCCGTGAATCTGGAGGCCATCGGAACCGCTGAAGATCACCTGCCGCGGCGTGACCAGCGAATCGGCGGGAAAATCGGCGGGGATGGAATCGGGCGCCAGGTCCTTTACGGTTTCCCCCTGCCGGATTGCGGCGCGTAGCGGGTGCCGGCCGTCTGCGTGCAGATACGCGACGGCGCCGCCAGCGAACACCGGCGTCATTTCCAGCTCGTCGCCCCTGGTTACGGCCTGCGCCGGGCCACCGGCGGTGCTCACCCGCCACACGTGCCGCCGGTCGATGTCGTCCTGGTTGGAATCGAATACGATTTCCTTGCGGTCGCCGGAATAGGCCAAGTGATCGACTTCGAAATCCCCCGGAGTCAGCAGCGTGGCCGCGCCGCCCTCCACGGCCACCGAATAGAGATGCAGCCAGCCGCCTTTTTCCCACGGAAAAACGATGCGGTCGCCGACGGCCCAAAACAGCGCCGGGTCGGATTCGGTGGGATGGAATGTGCTGCCCTGGCCCGGCTCGGATTTCCAGATTTCGCGGCCGGTGCCGTCGGCCGCGCTGGCCACACGGATCGACCAACCGGGTCCGCTTCCGCCTCCGCCCCGCCCGCCTCTTCCGCCACCGGCCGGCACGCGCACGAACACCACCTGGCGGCTATCCGGCGACCATGCCGGCAATTGATCCCGATCCACCGTCGGTTCCATGTAGATCAACGTCTTGGCGCCGAAATCGTACACCGCGATGAAACTGTGATTGCCGCGGTCGCTGACAAAGGCGAGTTTCGACCCATCCGGCGACCATTCCAAATCCTGGGCCGTCACGCCCGACCGCTGCTGGATCATGAGCGCCGGTTTCTCCGCGCCCGCAAGCGGCACGATGTAAATCTTCCCTTCGCGTAGAAAGGCCGCCACGCCGCCCTTGGGCGACACCGCCGGCGAGTGGCCTTCCCCCAGTTTGCGCGGCGCCGCGCCCGGCGTCACCACCCAGACCGCCTGCTCCACGCCCGCCGGATTGGCGGCCGGATTCGGGTCGGGGTGGTCCAGAAATTCCAGGTCGCCGCCACGCACGTACACCACCGATTTGCCGTCCGGCGTCCACTGCAACTGGCCGAGGTCCTGGCCGTCGTCTTCGGTATAAGAGGTGACGCGGACGCCTTTGTAATTGGGCGCCATGGCCACCCACACGTTTCGCGCCCCGCGCTCGTTCAGAACCCAGGCCAGGTTGCCACCGGTGGGTGAAGCGGTCAATTCAGAAGGGAACGGAGCCGAGAGAACCTGTTCCAGGGTAAAGGTCCCAGCGCCCGCCGCGCAGGCAAACGCCAGAGTGACGAGGAATAAACGTCGCATGTCGAATTAGTGTACTGCAATTGTTTCGGTCGAAGCAGCACGCAATTCCTCCACGGCCGGGTTAAGTTCCCGATAGCGCCCGCCGGATCGCCAAGCCCGGTATTTCGGGCATAATTGAGCCTATGGTGCGAGAGTTGATCGTCATCGGGCTTGACGGCAGGCCGCGCCGGGTGTCCCTGGACGGGGCCCTGATTACGATAGGGCGTTCAGCCACCTGCGATCTGGCGTTTCCCGATAGCGTCGGTCTCTCGCGGCAACACGCAGCCATCCGACAAGACGGCGACGCGTGGTCAATCGCGGACCTTGGAAGCAAGAATGGCACCTTTCTGAACGGCAGGCGCCTGGCAGGCGCAGCGCCGCTATCGGAGGGCGACCGGATTCAGATGGGCGATGTAACGGTGATAGCCGACGGGGAAAACGAAGCCGCGCGTTCGTCCATCCTGGCGGTTGAAACGCCCGAGCGGGTGCCGCAAGGCGGTAACGCCGTACTGATCTTTCCGGGGCGGAGGCTGTCGGTCACCGTTACCGACCCCACCCCGTTCGCATTTGGCCGCGCGAGTACGCTGTTCCAGGCTACGGCCGGCCAAACGGGGCGGGTCTGCATCAAGCTTTTCCCCCAGGTCAAAGGTGTGGAATGGGAGAGTGTCGCGGCGTTTGAGCGTGAAGTGCTGGCTCAAACCACTCTAAATCATCCAAACATTCTTCCCGTGCTCGACTACGGTCTGAAGTCGGAACCCCATGGCAGCCCCTTCGTGATCCTGCCATACTGCGACGGGGGGAGCGTTCGGAGCCTTATTCGGGAACGATCGTTCTATCCGCTTTCGGCGGTTAGCGGCCTTCTGGAGCAGGTCGCCGCGGGACTCGATTTCGCTCACGCCTCCGGCTTCATCCACGGCGATGTCAAGCCCGAAAACATCCTGCTATCAGCGGACCGGACCCACGCGTACCTGAGCGATTTCGGGATGTCCAACGTTTTCGCGATTCAGGAACGATTCTCGACGAGGGTTCCCGGCGATCCGGGTGGGACCACGGCGTTCCTGAGCCCCGAACAGATCTCGCAGAACCAGCAAACAGCTCTTTCCGACATCTACGCATTCGCCATGGTGGCGTACGAACTGTTGACGGGGAAACTGCCTTTCGATCAGGATCTGCCCCCTTTCCGCCAGATGACGGCAAAAGTGGAGGGGAGAATTTTGGATCCCCGGAGCTTCAGCCCGCTCATCACCGAAGAGATGAAGTCGGCCCTGCTGGTTGGCTTGCACCGCGACCCACTGGAGCGGCCGCGTTCAGCGACTGCCTTTTGCCGGCTCTTGAGAGGCGCCGCCTACGGGACGCCGCGCGACCCGGCCAGGGAGTTGGCGGGCCGCAAGACGGTATTCGTCAGCTATAGTCATCGCGATTCCGAGTGGCTCGATCGCATTCGGGTGCATCTGCGCCCCATCGAGCGGCAAAGGCTGATTCAGCTCTGGGACGATACACGCATCCGTCCCGGGCAGGAATGGCGCAAAGAGATCGAGAGATCTCTGGAGTCCGCAGCCTGCGCGATACTCCTGGTTAGTCCGCACTTCCTCGCTTCGGACTTCTGTACAGCGGAGGAGATCCCCCGGCTTCTCGAAGGGGCGCGAGACCGCGGCGTCAAGATCCTCCCGGTAATCATCAGCCCGTGCCGATTCCAGGAGACGCCGGACATCTCCGTTTTCCAAGCCGTTAATTCGCCCTCGAGGACGCTGGCCGAGATGCCCGGCCCGGAGCGCGACCGCACCCTCATCAAGCTGGTCGAGGCGGTTCATCGGTCACTGGGATCTAATGCCGGAGACGAGTGACGGCCGCGCACCGCAAGCAAAGCCGCGACGACCTCCGGCTCTGCAGGCTTGACAGCCGGCTGTCAGCCTGCGCCACGTCTACAGCAAGTCTTCCCGGCCGCGCTTTTCCAGGGCTTTGACCACGTCGCCGACTCGCTGCGCGTGGTCGCGGGTGGCCACCAGCAGGGCGTCGGGCGTATCCACCACGATCAGGTCGTCCACTCCGACCAGCGCCACCAGCTTGCCGCGGGCGTCGACGAAGTTGCGGCTGGAGTTCAGGCAGACGGATTCACCCGCGATGGCGTTGCCCTCCGCGTCGTAGCCGAGGAGGTCGTAGACGGCGTTCCAGCTTCCCACGTCGTTCCAGCCGAAATCGGCCGCCGCGATGCCGCATACGCCCTTGGCTTTTTCGAGCACGGCGTAGTCGATCGAGATGTTCTCGCAGAGCGGAAAAGCGCGCGCCAGCTGCACCGCCCAGTCGCGCGTTCCCAAACGCGGCAGCGCCGCCAGCAGGGTCGCGGTCTTCGGAAGATGGCGGCGCAACTCTTCCAGCAGTACGCTGGTGCGCCAGAAGAACATGCCCGAATTCCAATAGAAGTTGCCCGCGGCTACATATCGCCTGGCGGCGGCCAGCGCCGGCTTCTCGCGAAAGCGCTTCACCTCCACCGGCGCCAATGTGCCCTTGACGAAATCTTTGGGGAACTCGACATACCCATAACCGGTTTCCGGCCAGCGCGGCTCGATTCCCACCACCATCAGGCGCCCTTCCCCCGCTCCGCGAAACGCCGCCTTTAGTACCGCTCGATACGCCGCCGGCTTCGCGATTACATGGTCGGAGGGAAACACTCCCATGACCGCTTCCGGATCGAGCGAATTCAGTATCTGCGCCGCCAGACCGATGGCCGGCGCGGTGTTGCGCTGCAGCGGCTCGGACAGAATCTGCCGTTTAGGAACCTCCGGAAGCTGGCGCACGATGGTGCCGCGCAGATGTCCGTTGGTCAACACCCAGATGTGTTCCGGCGCGATCAGCGGGGCCAGGCGGTCCACCGTGGCCTGGATCAGCGTTCGTTCTCCCACCACATTCAGAACCTGCTTGGCGGAGCGCTTGCGGCTTCGCGGCCAGAAACGCGTACCGCGTCCTCCGGCCAGAATCAATCCGTAATGATGCGAGCTTGTCGGCATGGGCGGTGCGCCGTTACGCTATTGTAACGGGTATCCGCGAATCAGGTTGAAGGTGCGCCGCCAGCGCGTCTTGCTGGGAAAATGCTCCACCAGGTCGACCAGGTGCTCGATGCTCATGGCCGGGTTGGCCAGGGCGTCGGTGGGCGCGTCGTACGACCAGTAAATCAGCAGTGGTTTGCCCACGATGTTCTCGCGCGGCACAAAGCCCCAGTAGCGGCTGTCGAGCGACGAATCGCGGTTGTCCCCCATGGCGAAATACCCGCCCGGCGGCACCACCACTTCCCCGCCCGCCACGTGATAGTGCAGCATTTCTTCGGCCCCCTGGGAAACGTGGATGTTCGGCTCGGACGGGAAATCGTCGCGGTACGAATCCAGGTATTCGGTCTTGTGATAAACGTAAGGCTCGCTCACCCGGTGGCCGTTCAGCACCAGTTGTTTGTGCACCAGCTTGATGCGGTCCCCGGGCACGCCGATGCACCGCTTCACAAAAGTCTGCTGGATGTCCGCCGGGTAGCGAAATACAATGATGTCGCCGCGCTTCACTTCCGTGTATGGCAGAATATGGGTGGATATCGACCCGGGAGGTGCGTACGCCAGTTTGTCCACCAGCAGATGGTCGCCGATCAGCAGCGTGTCTTCCATCGATCCGGTGGGGATCACAAAGGCCTGCACCAGGGTGGTCGTGCCGAACAGCAGCAGGACTACGGTGACCGCCCATTCCGCCAGGAATCCGCGCTGGTAAATGGCTCGCGGCGGGGCCTCGGGCGCGACTGGCGTCACCGGCGCTACAATGATCGGGTTATCGTCCACTTCTTTTTATTCTATCGAATCCTGGTATGCTGTTGAGAGACTTCCAGAGGCCTATCGTTTGAGCTCTTCCACCATTGTCCCCACACCCGTACACCAGCACCGGCGCCGATCCGTGCTGTTGGTTTCGGTGTGTACGCTGCTGGCCGCGGCGGCACAGATCCTTTTTAAGATTGGCATGAAGCATTTCGAGCCGAATCTGCTGGCGCTCGTCACGAACCTGCCGCTCGTCGCCGGCTACGTACTCTACGGTCTGTTTACGCTGGGGATGGTGGTGGCGTTGCGCGACGCCGAGCTTTCGATTCTCTATCCCATCATCGCCCTGAGTTACGTGTGGGTCACGGCGCTCTCTTACTTCCTCTTCCAGGACACCTTGAGCCCGCTGAAGCTGGCCGGCATCGTCTGTATCATGGCGGGAGTAGCGGTGCTGGGGCGCGGGCAAAAAGGATGACTCCGGTTACCACTCCTTTCAGCTCGGTGGCGCTGGTGCTGCTGGCTTCCGTGATCGGCTCGTTCGGAGCCGTCTTTCTCAAGCTGGGCGCGGCCCGCTGGAAAGGCGACATCTGGGGCCTCTTCAGTTGGCGCCTCGCGTTGGGAGTCGGTCTTTATCTCGGCTCGTCGGTAATTTACACCCTGGGCATCAAACACGGCCAGCTTTCGGTTCTTTATCCGATGGTGGCGCTGGGCTACGTTTGGGCGCTGCTGTGGGCGCGCCTCTTTTTCGACGAGCGATTCACGCGCCAGAAACAGTTGGGCCTGGGCCTGGTCCTGATCGGCGTGGTGTGCGTGGGGCTGGGAAGCTGAGCACGCCCATGCGAACTCATGTGGAGGTGCTTAACCGCCCCGGGGATTTCGTAGTTCGGGCGCGTTGACCGCTCCCTTACGGTCGCGGCTCGGTTATGGGAGCCGCGTGTTTGAGGTCACTTACCGAGCCGCGACCGTAAGGGAGAGGTCAACGAGAATCAATTTCCCGGATCGGCTTAGCACCCGTCACGCTTTCTCGTCTTCCCAACCGCTTGAGGTTATCCTGAAAGAAGGAGGCTCGACGATGGCGACTCTCGATTGGTCACAATGCCCCGCCGTGGAGAGCGTGCTGGGGAAGGTCAGCAGCGCGTGGGTGTTTCGCGATACGCGGATGCCGGTTTCCACTGTCTTCGAGAACTTCGAGTTCGGGGCGACGATCGACGAAATCATGGAGTGGTTCGACGTGACGCGGGAACAGGTGGTCGCAGTCCTCGAATTCGCGGCGCGGAGCCTTGACGCGCCCACTGTTGCGGCACGGCACGGCATCGACGGCACCGACAACTGATACGATGGGATGAGAGTCCTCCATGACGCTGACCATTGACCTTCCGGACGAGCAGACCGAAGCGCTTGCGGTGAAGGCGCGGGCGCAAGGCCTGTCAAGCGAACAGTACGTCCGGCAATTGCTGGAACATGACCTTGTGCCGGAATGGCTCCAGAAGTCGTGGGAGAGCGCCAGGGATGCCGGCCTGGATCGCCTTTCCATGGACGAGATCGACGCGGAAATTGGCGCGGCGCGAAAGGCGCGGCGTGAATCCCGGCTACCGCCGGGCGCATGATTCGGGTCGTTCTCGATACCAACATAGTCGTTTCGGCCTTGTTGCAGCCCCTCGGCCCTCCCGCACGGGTGCTCGCCTTGGCTATGGGCGGCACGATTCAGCTGTGCGTCAGCGGCAGCGTTTATGCCGAGTACGAGGAGGTCATCAGCCGTCCCAGGTTCCAGCGCGCCGAAGACGTCATAGCGGACACGCTTCAGGGCATTCGCCAGAACGGCTTTTGGGTTCGGCCTATCGAAACCGTGCGGGCGTGCTCCGACCCGGACGACGACATTTTTCTGGAATGCGCTCAGGCCGCGCGGGCGGACTATTTGGCGACTGGCAACCTGAAGCACTTCCCAGCCTCGTGGGCGGAAACCCGAATTGTGACGCCGCGACACCTACTGGATATCCTGGCGGGTGCGGATTGGGAGAGAGGGCTGTAACCCCAGCCTTCTTCCTTTTGGCGGGCAGCCCTGCCCGTCCGGCGGGTTTGGGCGGCGGTGTCCCCAAGCGGGCCCTGCCCCCCTTCTCCGGGCGGTCTTCTCCGGGCGGGCCTCCGCGCTCTTGCGGGAAGCGCTATACTGTCGGCGGACATTTCCCATGCCACATCCCTTTGACCCTGATTGGGCGGGCCCCGACATTTTTGTAGAGCACAAAGGCGTGATTGTATACCACTGCTACAACGGCGACGAGATGATGGGCCCGGCCCACCAGACCTACGAGTTTAGTCTGAGCACGACCTGCGGGAACCGACGATGCACGTGTGGGGCACGACGTAGGTATCGATTCGACGTTCGGACCCTTCCAAACTATAAGGAGTGGCCAAAACCTTTGACGATCGCGGACGCCGGCTTTTCCTCGGAATGGAACATGGAGGCTTGGCAGTACTACTATGCGTCGATGGCTGCTTTCCACAGAGAGGTCATATGTGCAGCCGTCGACCTTGGTTATCTCACGCCCCAAGGTGCCCGTCTACCGCCCCGTTCCCATTCCAAGCACGTAAACTAACTTCCGGGCAAAGGCGCGGCCCAAGACGGATGGGGTACAGCGATTCGCGCCACGCCAGGTCCAAATCTAAGGGTTGGCGCTTGCTTGCCGTATCCGAGCTTCAATCTGGGAGCTAGATTCTCCGTAGTTGCTAGCCGGGACCTCGCGAACTTCGTCCTCGGTCAGTGGATTCGACGACTCCAAAATATGTCCCTCTTGCGTGTTCACCAGTAGCACGATGAATTTGCCGGGGCTGCCCTTAAGCCGCTCTACGGTCAGCGTTCCTGCATGTTCCATATGGCCCAATAATACCAGCTTCGCTCTTTATTCCCAGGCCCTCGGAGCCCTCGGAGCTTCCTGTCATCCCCTTCCTCCTTGTCTGAGTCGCCGGTCGCGATCTTTTGCTGCCGCTGGGCCCCGCCTCTGGCGGATACTGGTTTCGGAGGAGGTTCAAAATGCCAGACGGCCAGTGCTGCAAAACGTGTGGTCAATCTATCCCTGAGGACGTTTTGGATTCGCGTGGAAACTGTCCGCGCTGCGTCGAGAATTCTTACTGCGTAGCGTGTGGAGTGTACGCGTATCCGCTGGAAGAGGGGATGTGCGCAGGGTGCAGGCGACTCGGCTCGGGCCCAACTTAGGCGGGCGCTGCCGATGGGGTGACGAAGGCGATGAAAAAAAGCCGACCCTGCCGGCTGCGTTAGTTGCCTCCCGACGGCGCGCCGACGCATAATGGGGCTTCTACTCATGCCTATTTCCTTGAAAGATCAAGTGGCGCTCATCATCGGCGCTTCGAGCGGGATTGGCCGCGCTACGGCGGTTCTGCTGGCGCGGGACGGCGCGCGGGTGATGGCTTCGGCGCGGCGCGTCGAACGGCTGCGGGAGCTGCAGCAATCTCTGGCCACCGAAGGCCATACGGCGGAAATTCACGCGGCCGATGCGCGAGATGCCGCCGCCATGGCGGAACTGGCCGAAACTACCCGCCAAAAGCTGGGGCCGATCGACATTCTGGTGTACGCCACCGGAACCAATACCCCGGACCGCGCCATGAACCGGCTGCAGCCGCCCATCTGGGATGAGCTGATTCACACCAACCTGGACGGGGCATTCTACGCCGCCCATGCGGTGATTACCGGCATGCGCGAGCGGGGCCGCGGCCACCTCGTATTCATCTCGTCGATTTCCGGGCGCGCCCCGGACGCTTCCGGGGCGGCTTACCAGGCTTCCAAGCACGGGCTGATCGGCTTGGCTCACGCCATCCGCCTGGAAGAGAGGGAGAACGGTATCCGCACCACGGTGGTGAACCCGGGACTGGTCGATACCGAGCTGATGGAGAAGCGGCCGGTCAAACCCACCGCCGAGCAAATGGCCGTGGCGTTGCTGCCGGAACACGTGGCGGAAGCCGTGCTGGCTTGCCTGAAGCTGCCGCCGCGGGCGGTGATTCCGGAACTGACCATCGTGCCCAGCGCGATGTGACGGTGCCACTGCTACCATGAAGCCGTGCGCACCATCATCGAGCCGTTCCGCATCAAGAGCGTGGAACCGCTTCACCACACCACGGTGGAGCAGCGGGAACGGTACCTGGAACAGGCCGGCTATAACCTGTTCGGGATCGACGCCCGCCATATTCTGATCGATCTGCTGACGGATTCCGGGACCAGCGCGATGTCGACCGAGCAGTGGGCCGGCATCATGCGCGGCGACGAATCCTATGCCGGCGGCGAGAGCTTCTTCCGGCTGAAGCGCGCCGCCGACGAACTCACCGGCTTTCGCCACATGATCCCCACTCATCAGGGTCGCGCCGCCGAGCGCATCCTGTTCGCGGTGATGTGCAAGCCGGGGAACGTGGTGCCGTCCAACACACATTTCGACACCACCCGCGCCAATATCGAATTCACCGGCGCCAGCGCGGTGGACCTGCCCATCCCCGAGGCAGCCGACACCCAGGCGCGGCTGGATTTCAAGGGCAACATGGATGCGGCGGCGCTCGAAGCGCTGATCGCGCGCGAAGGCGCCCGGAACGTGCCGCTGGCGATGTTGACGGTGACTAACAATTCCGGCGGCGGACAGCCGGTATCGATGGCCAATATCGAAGCGGTGAAAAGCGTCTGCGCGCGCCACGGTATTCCGTTGTACCTGGACGCCTGCCGCTTCGCCGAAAATGCCTGGTTCATCCACGAACGCGAGCCTGGGTACGGCGATTGGACTCCCAAACGGATCGCGCAAAAAATGTTTTCCCTTGCCGATGGTTGCACCTTTTCGGCCAAGAAAGACGCCTTCGCTAACATCGGCGGGTTCCTGTCCACCAACGACGACCGCATCTCCCACGAGCAAACCAACCTGCTGATCCTGACCGAAGGTTTCCCCACTTACGGCGGGCTCGCTGGGCGCGACCTGGAGGCCATCGCGGTGGGCCTCGACGAAGTGCTCGATCCCGATTACCTTCGCTACCGGATCGTTTCGACCGGGTACCTGGGCCGTCACATCGCCGACCGGGGCGTGCCGATCGTGGAGCCTCCCGGCGGCCACGCCATCTACATCGACGCGGCACGCATGCTGCCGCACATCGCGAAGGAGCAATTTCCGGCGCAGGCACTGGCGGTGGAACTGTACCGGCACGCCGGCATCCGCGCGGTGGAGATCGGCACGCTGATGTTCGGAGCCGCGGCGCGCCACGAGTTGCTCCGCCTGGCGATTCCGCGGCGGGTCTACACCCAGAGCCATATCGATTACGTAGTGGAGGCCATTCTGGAAGTGAATGCGGCGAAAGAGCGGATTCGGGGCCTCGAAATCGTGGAGGCGCCTCCCTTCCTGCGCCACTTTAGCGCGCGGCTGCGGAGGGTTCAGTAGCACGGGCCTCCTGGCCTGTCCAGGATGTCACTGTGATTCGCTATTACATCACCGACCGCCATGCCGCCGGCGGCGAGGAGGCGGTGCTCGATTGCATCGCCCGGGCTATGGCCGCGGGCGTGGAACGCATCCAGGTTCGCGAAAAGGATCTCTCCACACGCGAGTTGTGCCGGCTGGTGCGGCGGGTGCTGGCCCTGCCCAATCCGCTGGGGACGGAAATACTGGTCAATGCGCGCGTCGACGTGGCCCTGGCCACCGGCGCGCACGGCGTGCACCTGCCAGCCCACTCGATCGCGCCGTGCGAATATCGGCGGATCGTGCCGGCCGGTTTCCGAATCGGTGTCTCCACGCACGCGATCGAGGAGCTACGCGCCGCCGAAAGCGAAGGCGCGGATTTCGCCGTATTCGGCCCGGTGTTCCCGAGCGCGTCCAAGCCGGGCTACGGGCCCGCGCTGGGCCTGGAAATGCTTCGTGCCGCGGCGGCTGCCGTCGGCATCCCGGTGCTGGCGCTGGGCGGAATCACGGAAGGCAGAATCGCCGATTGTGTCGCCGCCGGAGCCGCGGGAGTGGCGGGGATCTCGCTGTTTCAGAAGGGGTAACGTCCGAGCCCCGGACGCGTGAAATGATGGAAGCAGTGATGGAGCTGGAATGAAGATCGCCGACTTCAGCGGTGAGCTCACGCCGAACGGCCAGATTGCGGTTCCACCTGAACTTGCATCCCGGGTTCCGCCGGGCGAGCAGATTCAGGTCGTGCTCCAGTGGGGCGTCTCGGAAGACGACCTCTGGCGCGCAGCCGGACGCCGGCAATTCGAGGCAGCGTATACTGCCGAGGACTCTGTCTAGTTCTCCTCGACTCTGGGGACGACGATTTTGTTGCCGCGCCCATCACCTCACGTTCCCGAGCCTCCGATCTCGACATCCCGATGCACCACTGGCGGGAGACCGGGCTGAACACGGCCTCCACGATCCGCGTCCACAAGCTGACGGTGTTGGCGAAGGCCGAAGTCGTTCGACGCCTCGGTGAACTTCGAGGGGCGGACCGAACTGCCCCGGCGGAGACGCTGCCACGCGCCTTTTCGCTGGACCGGTAGGCCGATCGGGCGATCCCGGCGATTGCGCGCAACAGAACCGGGCGCGGGCGGACAGTCGCCGGGCTTTCCGCTTGAGAATTGTGCCCCGGAACTCGTATGATAAAGGCCGCTCCGCTGATTATCGGGGGCCTGGAAACGAATGGAGCCGAATCTGATGCCGAAGGAGAAGGAATTTACCGTCACGATCGAAGACAAGCCGGGCGCGCTGGGGAAGTGCTTCCTCGCGCTGGCGGAGCGTGGAGTGAACGTCCTGGCTTTTCAATCGTATGTGGAGGAGGGCGAGAGCCTGGCCCGATTCGTGGTGGACGATCCGCCCACCGCCAACACCGTGCTGGGTGGTCTGCGCATGATCTTCGAAGAGACCGAAGTCGCCATCGTCAGGCTGGCGCACCGTCCGGGTGAGCTGGGCCGCGCAGCCTCGCGGTTGGGCGAGAACCAGATCAACATCGACTACTCCTACTGCGGACTGGAACCCGGATCGACGCGGGCGCTGCTGGCATTCGGGGTGGACAACCTTTCCAAAGCCGCAAGCGTGCTGGACGAACTGGCCGCCGAAGAAGGGTAAACGGCACCCGCAACCGAGCCGCGACCGCAACGGAGCGGTTGCCGCGCCTGACCGCGAGATCCCGAGACTGGTGAAGCCACCGATCGCCATGGGCAAGCATGCCCTGATATTCTGTAGACAAGGATGCCGTCTGTAGCGCCTGGGGGGACCCCGCTTGTAAACCCATGGATTGTGGCGATTGCGGTGATGTTCGCCACTTTCATGGAAGTGCTCGATACCACGGTAGTGAACGTGTCGCTGCCGCACATCGCCGGCAATCTCTCCGCCAGCGTGGACGAAGCCACCTGGGCGCTCACTTCTTACTTGGTGGCTAACGCGATCGTGCTGCCGATGACGGGCTGGCTGGCCAACTTTTTCGGCCGCAAGCGAGTCTTGACGGCGGCGGTATTCGGATTCACCGCGGCGTCGTTCCTGTGCGGCATGGCGCCCTCGCTGCCGGTGCTGATTTTCTTCCGCGTTCTGCAGGGCGCCACCGGCGGCTGTTTGCAGCCGCTCTCTCAAGCGGTCATGCTGGAGGCTTTTCCGCCGCAGGACCGGGGCAAGGCGATGGCGCTATGGGGGCTGGGAATCGTGGTGGCGCCGATGCTGGGGCCGGTGATCGGCGGCTGGCTCACGGATAACTGGAGCTGGCGCTGGGTGTTCTACATCAATCTCCCGGTGGGCATGGCCTCGGTCATCATGACGCGCCTGTACATTTTCGATCCGCCCTACATCAAGCGCTCCACCGCGGGGATCGATTACTGGGGCATCGGGCTGCTGGCGGTGGGCATCGGCTCGCTCCAGGTGGTGCTCGATAAGGGGCAGGAACTGGACTGGTTCGGTTCGCGCTGGGTCGTGGTGCTGGCGTCGATGGCGGGGTTGGGGCTGGCGGCGTTCGTGGTGCGGGAGTGGGTGGCGCGGGATCCGGTGGTGCGTTTGCGGGTGTTCAAGGATCGCACCTATGCGACTGGCGTCTTCCTGATGACGGTGCTCGGTTTCGTGCTGTATGGCAGCCTGTTGCTGGTGCCGATTTTTCTGCAGACGCTGCTAGGCTATCCGGCGCTTGAGGCCGGCATTGCCATGGCGCCCCGCGGCCTGGGCTCGTTCCTCATGATGCCGCTGGTGGGAACGGTGCTCGTCAAGTTCGATTCGCGCAAGGTGCTGGCGGTGGGCCTGACGGGCGCGTCATGGTCGCTATACTCGTTGAGCCGGCTCAACCTGAACGCCGGATATTGGGACATTTTCTGGCCGCAGTTTTGGCAGGGAGTGGCGCTGGCCATGCTGTTTGTGCCGCTGACCACGGCCACCATGAGCCCCATCAGGAAAGAGGAAATGGGTAACGCCACCAGCATGTTCAACCTGATGCGCAACCTGGGTGGCAGCATCGGCATCGCCGCCGCCACAACCTTCCTGTTCCGGCGCCAGCAATTCCATACCAATCTGCTGGTGTCGCACGTGAACCTGTACAACGCGGCCACGCGTCAGATGACCGCCAGCCTGACAGGCTCGTTCGCAAGCCGGGGTTCGGACCCCGTGGATGCGGCGCGCCGTGCTTACGGGTCTATCTGGGGCCTGGTGCTGCAGCAGTCGGCCATGGTGTCGTTCGTGGATACGTTTCTTGCCCTCTCGGTGGTATTTATGGCGATGCTGCCGTTGCTCCTGCTCATGAAGAAGCCGGCCAAAGGCCTCGGCGGCGGGGCGATGCATTAACAAAGCGTCGCTTTCAGCGGTCAGCTTTCTGCTAAACCGCCGCGAAGCTGAACGCTGAGCACTAACCGCTGAATGCTTAGGCCTGTAACCCAAACTTGACCGCTCCGCTGCCATAGGCTATCCTGTGCCTGATCTGCGACTGTCGGAAGCCCACTAATTTTATCTCCACCCTGGAGGATGGATGACCCCGCAAGAAGTCTTGGAATTTGTGAAAAAGAACGATGCCAAACAGGTGGATATTCGGTTCACCGATATCCCCAGCTTGCAACATCACGTTTCCTATCCGATCGCCGAGCTGGACGAAAGCAGCTTTACCGATGGTTTTGGGATGGATGGATCGAGTATCCGCGGCTGGGCGGCGATCCACGAAAGCGACATGCTGCTGATTCCGGACCCGAATACGGCCATCATGGATCCATTCGCCGAAGTGCCCACCCTGGTCATGTTGGGCGATGTACAGGATCCTATTACCCGGCAGCGGTACGAACGCGATCCGCGCTGGATTGCTCAAAAGGCCGAACTGTACCTGAATAATAGCGGCGTGGCCGACACGGCATATTTTGGCGCCGAAGCCGAGTTCTTCATTTTCGACAACGTCAGCTTCGACCAGAACCAGCACGAAGGCTTCTATTTCATAGACGCCGAAGAAGGGCGCTGGAACTCGGGCCGCAGGGAAAACAACCTTGGCTACCGCCCGCGTTACAAGGAAGGCTACTTCCCGGTACCGCCCACCGATCACTATCAGGACCTGCGCAGTGAAATGGTGCAGACCTTGATCAAGGTCGGCCTGAACATCGAATGCCACCATCACGAAGTCGCCACCGGCGGACAGGCCGAAATCGACCAGCGCTTCGATAAGCTGGTCAAGTCGGCCGACAACATGATGATGTACAAGTACGTCATCCGCAACGTGGCCAACCAGTATGGCAAGACCGTCACCTTCATGCCCAAACCGCTTTTCGCCGACAACGGCAGCGGCATGCATACCCATCAGAGCTTGTGGAAGGACGGCAAGGCGCTGTTCGCCGGCGACGGCTATGCGGGTTTCAGCCAGATGGGGCTCCACTACATCGGCGGCTTACTGAAGCACGCGCGCGCCTTGTCGGCCATCATCGCTCCCACCACCAACAGCTACAAGCGGCTGGTGCCGGGCTATGAAGCTCCGGTCAACCTGGCCTATTCGCGCCGCAACCGTTCGGCGGCGTGCCGCATTCCGATGTACTCGGCCAGCCCGAAGGCCAAACGGGTGGAGTTCCGTCCCCCCGATCCGGCCGCCAACCCGTACCTGGCGTTTGCCGCCATGTTGATGGCCGGCCTGGACGGCGTCCTCAACAAGATCGATCCCGGCGAACCGCTCGATAAGGACATCTACGATCTTTCGCCGGAGGAGATGAAGCGCGTACCGTCCATGCCTGGCTCGCTCGACGAAGCGTTGAGCTGCCTCGAAGACGACCATGCGTTTCTACTCCGCGGCGACGTCTTCACCGAAGACCTGATCGAGACCTTTATCGAGTACAAGCGAAAGAACGAAGCGGAAGCCGTTCGCCTGCGGCCGCATCCGTACGAGTTCCAGCTTTACTACGACATTTAGACCGGGCCGCGACCGTCTCGGCGAGCGGTATGCGGGGTACTATCGTCCAAGTCAGTATCGGTGCGGGAGGCCTCCCGAAGAGTGCGATCTCGGGAGGCCTCGCCGGCTTCCTGGGCCTGGAGGGCGACCGCCACGCCCACCCGGAGTTTCATGGCGGTCCGCGCAGAGCCATTCTGCTGGTCGCTTCCGAAATCCTCGAACGGCTGCGCGAGCGTGGCTATCCCCTTTTTTATGGCGCCCTGGGCGAGAATCTCACTATGCGCGGTATCGATGTCCAGTGGTTGAAACCAGGCGACCGGCTGCGGGCCGGGGCGGCGTGCCTCGAAATCACCGAGCCGCGCCAGCCCTGTAGTCAGCTCGACGTTTATGGCCCGGCCCTCAAAGGCGAGATCTTCGACCACCGCATGAAGGAGGGCGACACCGCGTCACCCTGTTGGGGAATGAGCGGGCTGTATGCCGCCGTGTTCGAGCCGGGGCTGGTGCGGCCAGGGGACGCGATCGAAGTGGTGTCGCCCCCAAGGCGCGAAAAGCGCTAGAATGGATTTAGGAAGTGGGGACAAATGAAACGAGTTGACGAACGTCCGCTCTACTAAGTGCTCGCGTTCGGAATTACGGTGACGCAATTGGTGGGACAGGCCTCCTGGCCTGTCGTAGCCGCGACGCGGCTCTTCCAGCCAGCGACAGGCCAGGAGGCCTGTCCCACTCGGCAACGGAATACGTCGCGGTGATTACGAATAACGGTACTAAGAGCCGAACTCTCGGCCTCTTCTAAGGAATGAAACCCTTAATTGGTTCCAGGTCGGCGTCCGCCTTGGCGTATTCCCGGTATTCCGGCGAGCGCTCAAAGGCTTGTTTCAGATCCGCGACGGTGGAATCAAGCAGTGGCTGCCGGGCAGTTTCCGTGGCGTCCTTAGCTTTCAGGGCGTTGTAGCACGCCCGATTGTAATATGCCGCGGCGGTGTCGGGGTCGGTTGCCGTACCTGCCTTTTCTTTATTTCCAATAAATTCGGTCAAGACCGCGATGGCGTGGTCTAGATCACCGGTGGCTCGATAGAGCCTTCCCAAAATAATGTATAGCATCCGGAAAACAGGGAACTGCTGCCTGAGATCCATGAGCCCTTTTATGTGCGCTTGAAGGGAGGCAGCCGGGGCTTTTTTCTCCAGATCTGTATAGGCTCCTAAAACCGCGCCCGTGGCTTCGGCTGCCGGGTCTGGAACGGCATTGGGTAGCGCCGCCACACCCGGTCCTGGTTGCAACGGAGGGGGAGATCCGCCCTGTACGAGGGTCTGAAGCGCCCCTCTTCCGGAATCAATGGTTCTAAAAAGGGGCGACAGGAAAATGCGCGTGAGCAAGTAGCAGCCCAGGAAGCCTACCACGGAAAAATATAGCATCAGGGCATATGCGAAGGCGCGATTGCCGGCGGAGTCGCCCCAGGTGTAGGCGATATAACCAGCGGCGAGCTGCAAGCGCGGCGGTATTTTCGAGATTTGAGATAAGCCCAGACCCACAAAGATCTTGGTCATCCAATCCGAGATGTCTTCCAGATTCGTGTTTACCTTTTGCACTTCCACCGCGGCAGCCTTGGGATCCTGGGTAGTCTTGGGGATGCCGAATAGGAATCCGACCAGCGCTCCGGCGAAAAGGCATGCGCCGGACCAGAGCAGGCCGCCAATCCAATTGCCGTGGAAAAGAACGATCACCGATCCGACAAAAACGGCGCCGGCGACGCAACGGGCCACATAAACGGGATCCAATTTCGCGTTCGGATCCAGCTCGAACATTCGTGCACCAGCCATGGAACCCTCCCCAGGAATTGGCCACACATCGCCGGGACGCGATGCTGCCGTGTGGCACATTCTATCCTGTTTTAATTGCCTGCGCGAGCGGCCGCGGGGCAGCCCCTGCTAAACTTGAAGTCGTGGCCCTGTCCGCCCGACCCATCGGAGCTCTTTTACAACACGTACCGGAGCGCATTGCCACCCGCATTGAATTGCTGCTGGCGGCGGTGCCGGAACCGAAAATCGCCGCCTTCCGGCTGGAGCGTCTGCGGGAGGAATCGCCGGCTGTCTTCAATCGCGTGGTCGGTTCTCCGGCCGCGTTGCGATGCGCCACGGCGCTGTTTTCCTACAGCCAGTTTCTTTCCGAAGCGGTGCTGCGAAACCCGGAGCGGGTTTTACAGGTGGCCATCTCCGGCAGCTTCTACCGCGTGCTGACGGCCGAAGAGTACGCCGAACGGCTGTTTGAATTCCTGGGCAAGAATCATAGCGGGGTTCCCGAAGCCTTGGACCTGGCGCGCTTCCGGCGGCGGCAGTTGCTGCGCATCGTGCTGCGCGACGTTCTGGGCGTGGCCGCGCTGGCGGAAACCACCGAAGAGATTTCGAACCTGGCCGACGCCATTCTCGACGTTGCCTACCGCCGGATTCGCGCCGCCCTGGCGGCCCGCCACGGAGAACCTCGCCTGGCCGATGGCGGGGTGTGCGGGTTCTCGGTGATCGCGCTGGGCAAACTGGGCGGCGGCGAGTTGAACTACAGCTCCGATATCGATCTGATGTTCGTCTACGGCGGCAGCGGCGAAACCGGCGGTCCGCTGCCGGTCAGCAACAAGGAGTTTTATAAGAAAGTCGCCAACCAATATACGGCGTTGCTCTCGGCGTATACCGCCGAAGGGCAGTGCTACCGCGTGGATCTGCGATTGCGGCCGGATGGCGCCTTGGGCGAGATTGCGATTTCCGGCGAAGGCGCTCGCCATTACTACGAGAAACGCGCCCGCGATTGGGAAAAGCAGATGCTCATCAAGGCGCGGGTGGCGGCCGGCGACCAGGAGCCGGGCCGCGAACTGCTCGAATTCGTCGAGCCGCTGATCTACCAGACGTCGCTCGATTTCCGCGCCGTGGAATCGGTCTCCGAAACGCGCCAGCGCAT
>JBEKZL010000091.1:0-24185 GCA_049509915.1 Bryobacteraceae bacterium
CCGCGCGGCGTGAAGCGCAAGACGAGTAACTACCCTCTACGCCCACGCAAGCCGATGCGCACCCATCGCATCGACATATCCAAGCGTATCAGGATTGTTAAGTGAACAGTATTGGGGCTAGCGAGGGTTAGCTCGGGTTTCCGACGAACCTCCAACGCGGCCACACGGCACAGGCACTCCTCGAAGCAGCGGCGGCCGTCAGACGTCGGGAACCTTCGAAGTTTCGAGACGGCACGCAAAAGTGCGTGCGCCACATTCGAGATCGGCCGGTGAGATGTACGTTCTATGGTTTTTCGCGCACCTGAAAGGAAAAGATATCCGGCCGGTTATAGTGGCCGGCCACATCCAGGTCGAACTTCCCCCGCGGGATGTCGTCGAGGTCGATATCGGCGAAAATGAGGCCCTCACCGGAAAGAGGGCCGGCGACGACCTCTCCCATGGGAGACACCACCAGGCTCCGGCCGTCGATGGTGCCGCCGGCCTCTCGTAGGTCCTCGGGCCAATCCTGTTTGGTCAGGTACTGGCAGGCGCTGAGGATAAAGCAGCGCCCTTCGTAGGCAATGTGCCGCATGCTGGCCCGCCAGATTTCCCGGGCGTCCACGGTAGGCGCGCACCAGAGTTGTACGCCCTGCTGGTAAAGGTGCTGGCGGTATAGCGGCATATAGTTTTCCCAGCAGATCGCCATGCCGATGCGGCCCATACCGGTTTGGGAGACCTCCATGGTCGAGCCGTCTCCCAGCCCCCACAGGAGACGCTCACTACCGGTCGGCATCAACTTTCTATGTCTGGAAACGAGACCGCCATCCGGGGAAAAAAGCAGGCTGGAACAATAGAGCGTGCCGCCAGACCGCTCCACCACGCCGATGACGAGGTGCAAATTGAGCTCGGCGGCCCAGCCGGCCAGCAACTCGGTTTCGACGCCGGGGCAGGCGATCGAAGCCCTCGCGTAGCGCAGGAACAGGTCGCGTCCTTCCGGCGTGCGATTCCCCACGGTAGCCCCAAAGGTCAGCGACTTCGGATAGCCTCCGAGAAGAGCCTCCGGAAACACGACCAGGCGGGCGCCACCCGAAGACGCAGCGCGGGCGAGACGCTCGACGCGTAGAAGGGTGGCCGGAGTGTCGAACAGGACAGAGCCGGTTTGGGCGACGGCAACTCTCATGGGGACCCATCCACCTTATCACCGCGGCGGCGCGTCACGGCGCCCGGCCAGCTCCGAATCGGTCCAGTTGAGAATTCTCCGGCTGGGTCGCATCCAGGTGACGATCCCGACCCGCCGGTTCGATGCCCGCCCATCGCCGCTGCCGCCGGGAGCCGCCGGATGATCGGGACCGTAGCTTGCGACTGAGAGGCGCGACTCCGGAATGCCGTAGCGGCAGGCCCACGGTATGATCGAGGGGATATGGCTCGCTTTCCGATTCTGGTACTGGCTTGTTTACAGGCCGCGCAAGCGCTGGCAGCGGCGGGCACCACCGTGCTGTTCGATCCGACGACCCCTTCGACGGGGCCGTTTCCGACCGACTATCTGACCACCCCCGATCCAATGCAGCACACCGGCGTGCGCCTCAACCTGCCGTTGCCGCCGTGCGCTACCGCCTACACTTCGTGCCAGGAAACCGGCCTGCTCGAGCAATTGGACGGCTTCAGCGTGCGGGCAAGGCTGAATGTCAGCTTTTCCGGACCTATCAATACGGCGACGGCGGCGGCGGGAATTTATTTCGTGGCGCTGAACAACCTGTCCGCCGAAGAGCCGGGCATCCACCAGGTCGGGCAGGTAATAACAATCGACCAGGCGGTCTGGGATCCGACCACCAACACGCTCTACGCCAAGCCGTATTCGGTGCTCGACCAGCACCGCCGCTACGCCATCGTGGTGACGGACGCGGTTCAGGATACGGCCGGCAACGCGGTGGTGGCGGCGCCGGCATTCCAGTCTTGCCTGGTGGGAATGACGGCGTATTGCGGCGCGCTGACCGGTAGCCTGACCACGATTGCGCCCACGCTGGGCACGCAACACCTGGTAGCGGCGGCGGTGTTTACCACCATGAGCGCCACCATATGGCTGGAGCATGCGCGGCAGGTGGTGAACGGGGTCGCACCCCAGGCCGCGGTGCTGGAGAACGGCGTGTTCCCGGTTCCCAATCTCGCCGAGATCACCCTGAACGAACAGACCGGGACCACCCCGCCGGCGTTCACCAGCCTTTCGCTGCCGCTGAATAACACGCTGTTGGCGGGACTCGGAACGCTGGCCGTCGGCTATTACCTTTCACCGAACTTCCTGGGGGCCGATGGGTCGATCGCGCCGGCACCATCGGGGCCGGACCTGAATACACCGGCCGGGAACAACATCGTCTACTTCAACGCGCTGCTGCCCGCGACGCCGAAGCCGGCGGCGGGTTACCCGGTGGTGATTTTCGGGCACGGGTTCGGAGACAGCCGCTGGGGCGGACCGACGGCGGTGGCGCCCACGCTGGCGAGGGCTGGATTTGCCGTGATCGCCATCAACGCGGTGGGGCACGGCTTCGGCAACCTCAGCACGGTGACGATGGTGGATAACCAGGGCAACAGCACGACGCTAACCGCCGGTGGGCGCGGCGTGGATTTGAACGGCGATGGCACCATCGATTCCGAAGAAGGTTGCGTGCTGATTACGCCGATTTCCTACGGGATGCGCGATTGCTTCCGCCAGACGGTGGTGGACCTGATGCAACTGGTGCGGGTGATTCAGCAGGGCCTGGACGTGGACGGGGACGGAACCGCGGACCTGGACGCCGGGCACATTTACTATGGCGGCCAATCGCTGGGCTCCATGTACGGCACCATATTTACGGCGCTGGAACCGGCGGTGCGCGCGGCGGCGCTCAATGTCGGCGGCGCCAGCACTGTGGACATTGCGCGCTGGAGCCCGTCGTATACCGGCTTTATCGATGAGGTGCTGGGTCTGCGCAGCCCGCCGCTGCTGAACGCGGGAACTACGTTCAATCAGGATTATGTGTTGCAGGGGCAGCCGGTACTGACGGTGACGGTGAACGGCGCAATGGCGATTCAGGACGTGCTGGAAAATATTGAATGGCTGGGGATCGAGGGCGACGAGATCGCGTTTGCGCCGCACCTGCAGGTTTCCCCGCTGAGCGGGATGACGGCGCGGCCAGTGCTGGTGCAGTTCGCGCGCGGCGACATGACCGTGATCAACCCGGCCAACAGCGCCTTGATTCGGGCCGGTAACTTGATGGGCAGTACCTGGGAGTATCGCCACGATATCGCCCTCAGCCTGGATCCGACTTTGCCGCAGAACCCGCATCCGTTCCTGGTGCTGTTTGTGAGTCTGGGCGGGAGCATGATTCAATTGCCGGGGCTCGACGCGCTAGCGATCAGCCTGGACGCACAGGGCCAGATCGCCGGATTTCTGGGCGCCGACGGAGCGTCGATTCCGAATCCGAACAACCTGTCCGCGCTGTTGTTCGGAACCAACTTGTTCCAGATGCCGACAACGTTGCCCTGGGATTTCGGGTTCTGAAGCGGGCGGGGCGATCAATCGGCATGGGGCCGGCAGGCGGCCCGGTTCGACCGGGTCCCAGTCGAGCCGGATGGATCCGCAAGGGCCCAGGTTTGGGTTTTGGACATGGGTGAACTCACCTAGCAAATTCTAACGCCTCGCAATCTGATTAGGCCGTCCCAAGGGCCCGTGAGCGGCGGATACCTCCTTGGGTCTTCAAGTTCACACTCCTCGAGCAGCCAATGGCCGCGACCAAACTGACACGGTCCGCACGTCGTGACAAGGTTTTCCTTCTCGTTGGTTCCGCCACGCCGAAACGGGACCACATGATCAACGGAGGCTCTGAGCGCCCCGAACGCGTAATGTTGACGGCCTCTGCCATCCAACCGGGTCGCCGCTGGCAGCACCTTTAAGAAGGTTTTTCGCGCCTCATTCACCATGACTCTGCAACCGCAGAAGCGGCAGCGATAGGCGTCGCGCGCAAGTACGTCCCTTGCGACTCCAATCGCAGGCATTCGCGGGCCTGATCTGGGTGGCAGGCGGGAGTATGAAGGGTTTTTGGTCCGATGATGAATCAGCGGGTCGATCTTGCCGACGATCATGCGGTAATGCTCGTGTAGACAGCTGAAATCACACTCCCGGAGCAGGTCTGCCGCATCCAGCAGATCGTGTCTAAGTAGGGCGTCAGCAGCCCGAGAAAGCAGGTCCGCGGCAAGATCGTGCTCAGGTAAAGGAGGACGAAAACAACGTCGAAACATAGGGGCGGTCTGTGTCTCTTTGGTAACGCTTAAGTAACCCTGATGCTATCACCGGGACAAACAGACGTTCACCTTTCCCCTTTCCTCTCTGAAGTCGGGCGTAACTACGCTCCTGGAATTAGCCCGCCCCGCCCGCCCGCGTGCCAGGCGACGGTGGCCGCCGGCCTATCCGGGAGGTCGGCACGCATCCTTGATCTGGTAGATCTTGCGGTGAACTCGCGTGGACGGGTTCGAGGACCCATACTGGTAGCGGACGCTCTTAGCAGAAAATCCATTGAAAACGTGCTGGGCGTATCGGACTGGCCCGCGAAAGGCTCAAGCTGGATCGGCTTATCGGGTTCCCAGCTGGCGTGCGAATCCCTCACAACACCTGCCATGAATCGCATTGCCAGGACGACGTTGGTTTTGCCGGAGGCGTTCGCTCCATAGATGGCGGCGACTGGCAGCACGCCCTCGTCAGTGCCGGCCGGACGACGTACCGTCTCATCCCCATCCTTAAATGAGCCGGCGATCATGGAAAGCTCCTGCTCCTCCCGGAATGAGCGAAAGTTTGAGAACCGAAACCGCAGCAGCATAATCAGCCTGGCCCTAAATTATAGTGGCAAAACCGCACATAACTCGCACGAATCGCAAAAAAAAGACACCATAAATCGATTTTTGGTGGCGCAGCCAATTCTGGCTGCAGCCGGCTTTCGGCCGGCTCTCGCCCGGCAGGAAGACCCGCCACACCGCGAAAGAGCCGCCTTAAAGGCGGCTGCGGGCAAAATTGCCCGCCCCACGACTTATGCAGACTGGCGATAGGAGCGTTTCATGGGGGACGCGACCACTGGCCAATCCGGGCTATATCGAAGCCTGGGAGCCTGAACCTATACTGGTTACTGGAATGGGAAGGCTGTGACCAATCGTGGCTGCGTCTTATCGGCGGTGCTGGCGACAGCGGTGTCGACTGCCTGGGGGCTCGATCCGCACAAGGGGCTGACGCAGTATTCGCGCACGAGTTGGACGCAGGAGCAGGGGCTGCCGCAGGACACGGTGCGAGCCATCGCGCAGACCGCCGACGGGTACCTGTGGATCGGCACCGACGACGGCCTGGCGCGGTTCGACGGCTACGAGTTTGCGACTTTTAGCAGCGCCAAGGGCGATTTACCTTCCAATTCCATCACCGCGCTGGCAGCCGCGCGGGACGGTTCGCTGTGGATCGGCACGCCGGATGGGCTGGTGCTGTACCGCGACAAGCGGTTTCGCACGTACACCGCGCGGGACGGATTGGTGGACAATGCCGTCAATGCGCTGATGGTGGATTCCGGCGGCAGGCTTTGGGTGGTGGCGGGCGTGGCGCTGAGCCGGTTCGAGGACGGGCATTTCACCAACTACGTGCCCGGCGGCCAGTTTCCGGTGACTTCGGTGCGGGCGGTGATGGAAGACCGGGAGCACCGCTTATGGGTAGCCGGCTTCGGCAGCGTGGGGCGCCTCGAAGGCGGCAGATACGTGGCCGTGATCAGTGCCGCGGAATTGAAGGGCGAGATCGTCTCCGCTATGACCGGAGACGCGAGCGGGAACCTGTGGCTAGCAGGCTCGATGGGCGTGCTGCTGCGGTCTCCGTCGGGCGATACGCGGCTGTACGACCAGCGGGACGGGCTGCCGGACCTGCCGGTGCGGGCGCTATGGCTCGACCGCGACGGGAATCTCTGGGCCGGCACCAATGGCGGGCTGGCGCGGTTTCAATCCGGGCGCTTCGCCTCACCGCACCCCGAAGCCGGCGCCGGGCGCGATTCGGTGCGCGCGTTATTCGAAGACCGGGAAGGCGATTTGTGGGTGGGCCACGGAAATGGGCTGATTCGCTACCGCGACGATCTGTTCAGCTCTTACGGCGCCACCGAGGGGCTGCCCAGCAACAATCCCAACACGGTATTTCAGGACCATGCCGGCCGGATCTGGGTGGGTTTTCACGACGCCGGGCTGTGGCTGTTTCAAGGGGCCGAGGGCCGGCCGGATATGGGGCGGGATTCGCGGCTCTATACCACCGCCGACGGCCTGCCGAGTAACGAAGTCTATTCCATCCGCGAGACGCGTTCGGGGGATTTGCTGGTAGCCATGCGGCGCGGCATGGCGCGGCTGAAGGGCTCGCGGTTTGTGGTTTTCTCGCCGCCCGATCCGTTGGGACGGAACACGGTGTTCGATGCGCTGGAAGATTCGGCGGGCCGGATCTGGCTGGCGTCGCCGCTGGGGCTGGGAGAATTGCGGGACGGAAAGCTGATTATGTCGATTGAAGCCGAGCCGCAATTGGCGAGCGCGGTGGTTACCCTTTGCGAAGGCCGGGGCGGCAGCCTGTGGGCGGGCACGTTCGGCAAAGGGCTGTGGTGGATCAATGGCGCCGGACGGCGGCTTTTCACAGTGTCGGACGGGCTGGCCAGCAACTCGATTCATGCCCTTTACCTGGACCACGACGGAACCTTGTGGATCGCCACTTTTGGAGGTGGGCTGAGCGCGTTCCGTGACGGGCGATTCTACCGCTTCACGCAGCACGATGGCTTGCTGAGCGATAACCTGGCGGGCATCGCGGACGATGGCGAATCGTTGTGGCTTGCCACCACGCGCGGCATCAGCCGGGTAGCGAAGCGGCAGCTTTGGGATTTCGCGATGGGCAAGGGGCCCAGGCTGACACCGCTGAATTACGGAATGGATGACGGTTTGCGTAGCGCCCAATGCGCGCCGGGGTACCCTGTAGGCGATAGCGCGCGGTTGATACGGGACGGGCGGTTATGGTTCACCACCAGCCGGGGGCTGGCGGTTTACGATCCGCGTTCCCGCAGGCAGGCGCCGACAGCCCCCGCGGTGCACCTGGTGGATGTGACCGCCGGCGGCCAGCCTCTCGATCTGTCGCGCCAGCCGAACCTTCCGCCGTCAAGTTCGCGCCTGCAATTCCGCTACACGGCGATTCATTTGAGCGCGCCGGAGCGGGTGGAATATTCCTACAAGCTGGAGGGGCTGGAGCCGGAATGGGTGAGCGCGGGGGCACGCCGGCTGATCAACTACAACAGTCTGAATCATGGGAGTTACCGGTTTGTGGTGCGGGCGCGGATTCCGGGCGGCCCGGCCAGCGAGCAATCCTTCGCTTTCGTGCTGCTGCCGTATTTCTACGAAACCGCGTGGTTTCGTTTGCTGATGGTGCTGTTGTTGCTGGCGGCGGCATGGGAAGTCTACCAGATGCGGCTGCGCCAGATCCGCTACCGGTTCGGACTGGTGCTGGACGAGCGGGCGCGGTTGGCGCGGGAGATTCACGACACGCTGGCGCAGGGTTTCGTGGGGATCTCCTCGCAGCTCGATGCGGTGGCCATGTGCATGCCGGACGAAGAGAGCACGGCGCGCAAGCACCTGGACATGGCGCGGCGCATGGCGCGGCACTCGCTGACCGAAGCGCGGCGCTCGGTGATGGACTTGCGGGCTTCGGTGCTGGAGGGGCAGGATCTGTCGGCGGCGCTGGAATCCGGAGCACGGATGTGGACGGCGGGTTCGCCGGTGAAGGTCAGCGTGGAGGTCTCCGGCCCGCAGGATCCGCTGCCGCAGGAGATGGAGCAACACTTGCTCCGCATCGCGCAGGAGGCGGTGACAAACGTGTTGAAGCACGCGGCGGCCAGCCGCATCGGAATCAAGCTCGATATGGAGGAAAAGAAGCTGCGGCTGCGAATTGTAGACAATGGGGCGGGTTTCGAGGGGCGGGACGTGTTTTCCTCCCACGGCGGCCACTTTGGCCTGCTGGGGATGCGGGAGCGTGCGCAACGGCTGGGGGGTGAGCTGCACCTGGCCAGCCGGCCGGGATCGGGAACCGAAGTGGAGGTCGAGGTACCGCTGCCATGAGTACAGCGAACGGAAAGATGCGAATTCTGGTGGGGGAAGACCACCTGGTGGCACGGGTGGGAGTTTCGACCATTGTCAACATGCAGCCGGACATGACGGTGGTGGCGGAAGCCGCCAATGGGCAACAGGCCGTGGAACTGTTCCGCAAGCACGTGCCGGACGTGGCACTGCTCGATCTGCGCATGCCGGTGATGGGCGGAGTGGAAGCGGCCAATGTAATCCGGGCCGACTTTCCCCAGGCGCGCATGGTGGCGCTGACCACCTATGGCGGCGACGAAGATATCCGGCGGGCGCTGGCGGCCGGGTTTCAAGCCTACCTCACTAAGGACGTGCTGCACGACGAGCTGCTGAAGGCGATTCGCGCGGTGGTGGCCGGGCAGTCGTACCTGCCGGCCGCGGTGGCGGCAGCCTTGGCGGCGCAAATGCCGCGTCCGGACCTGAGCGCGCGCGAAATCCAGGTGCTGGAGCTGATCGTGCAGGGCATGGCCAACAAGCAGATCGCGTATGCGCTGAGCATCGCCGAACACACCGTCAAGAATCACGTGAAGAACATTCTGAGTAAGCTGGGTGTGCAGGACCGGACGCAGGCCGCCACGGCGGCGATTCAGCGGGGGATCATTCATTTGTAGGGGCTGTTCCGCCTGCCCGCCGGTTGTCAACCGGCGCCCCGGCGGACGGTGCGCAGTCAGTAACCTGGAGAGCGTCGTCAACGGAGCGGTTGTCGAAGACTGGACAGTCATTCCCCGACCGGTCCTAAGTGGAAAAGTCCTCCCAACAGGGGTGGGACAGACGATCGTTATTTGTCGTCTGTCGAGCTGCGTCGCGAGCCGAGCCAGACCAAGAAAAGCGGTGGTCTGTCCCACAATTGCTAGAATCTGGGTTTACGAGGTGCTGTTCAATGCGTAAAATTGCGGAGTGTCTGATTGCCCTGTCGCTGGCGGGCGTAGTGGAGGCGGCGGTGAAACTGCCGGCGCTGATTTCCGATCACATGGTGCTCGTCTCCGGCGTGCCGGTGCGCATTTGGGGCACGGCCGACGCGGGCGAAGCGGTGCGCGTAGAACTGGAGGGGCGGACGGCGGCCACAACGGCGGATGCCGGCGGTAAGTGGGTGGTATGGCTGAAACCGCTGATTGTGGCTGGACCGCTGGAGATGACTGTGGCGGGCTCCAATACGGTGGTCGTGCACGACGTGCTGGTGGGTGAAGTGTGGCTGGGCTCGGGGCAGTCGAACATGGAGTTTCCGCTCAGCCGCGCCATGCGGCACGAGGAAGAAATCGCTCATGCCGGTTATCCGATGATCCGCCTGTTTCAGGTGAAGCACACGGTAGCGGAGCAGCCGGCCGACGACGTGACGGGCCAGTGGGAGGTTTCGACGCCGGAGAGCGCGGCACATTTCTCCGCGGTGGAGTATTTCTTCGGGCGCCATCTGCACGAGACGTTGCACGTTCCGGTGGGGCTGATCGAATCCGATTGGGGCGGCACGCCGGCGCAATCCTGGACCAGCCGGGAAGCGTTGGAGGCCGATCCAGCGTTGAAGTTCGTGCTGGACGGCTGGGCTACGATTCTGGGCGATTATCCCGCCGCCAAAGCGCGCTACGACCAGCAGTTGGCGGCCTGGAACGAAGCCGCGGCCAAGGCCAAGGGAACAACCGCGCCGGCGCGGCCGGGGGCGCCACAGGGTCCCGGTCATCCAAACACACCGGCGGGCTTGTACAACGCCATGATTGCGCCGCTGACGCCGTACGCGATTCGCGGGGCGATCTGGTACCAGGGCGAGTCCAACGCCAACCAGGAGCATGCGTATCGTTATCGGAAGCTGTTCGCGGACATGATCGAGGACTGGCGCAACCGTTGGGGCGAGGGCGATTTTCCGTTTCTGTTCGTGCAACTGGCAAACTTCAAGAGCAACAGCTTTTGGCCGGTGCTGCGCGAATCGCAAACCGAAACGCTGCGCCTGGCGAAGACCGGCATGGCGGTGGCCATCGACGTGGGGGAATCGAAAGACATTCATCCCACCAATAAACAGGCGGTGGGGCTGAGGCTGGCGTTGGCGGCGTTACACGTGGCTTACGGCAAAGACGGCGAATACTCCGGGCCCTTGTACCGCGCGGCTACCGCCGAAGGCGATTCACTGCGGGTGTGGTTCGCGCATGCGGGCGGCTTGGGCGCAATAGGGGGCGGGGCGTTGACTGGATTCACAGTGGCGGGAAGCGATGGCAGCTTCGTCGCGGCGGACGCGCGCATCGAAGGCGAGACGGTGGTGGTTTCCAGCCCGCAAGTGAAGACACCGATGGCGGTACGTTATGCCTGGGAAGACGACCCGGTATGTAACCTGATTAATGGCGCCGGGCTGCCGGCCAGCCCGTTCCGCTCCGACGAGCCGCACTACGGACAATAGCGGCTTCGCGGCGTGCGACAGACCACGGACCGGGCACTTCAGATGTTATCGGGAAATCGGCGTTCCGCTTCAGGACAACTATTTCCTTGCAGTCGCTGCTCCGACTCGCGTCGTCGCACAGCGCAGCGGACCAAGGCGCCAGCTCACTGCATGCGGCTAAGCTTCCCTGCCCGTTCCGCGAGTCTCCGGCGCACCGTCTACGCAGAAGGCAAGGAACCGTTCCCGAAAGCTAGGCTTTGGCCGCGGCTTTGGCGGCGCGTACGGCAGCCCACCGCTTCTTGGTGGCGGCGATGATGGCTTTCCGGCCGGCGGCACTCAGGCGTCGCGTCTTCGCCTCCTTGACTGTGGCCGTTCCCGCATGCGTGGCGGCCCAGCGCTTGCGTTGCGCGGCGGCGATTCGCTCTCTGGCCTCCATACTAAGCGCTCTCTTGCCCCTCTTGGGCGCCGCCGCCGTCGTTTCGGGTGAAGCGGATGCTCCATTCCGCAACGCTCGCAGTTCCGCGATCTTCGCTTCGATCTGCGCCTTCTGATATTCAAAGCCCTGGATGGCGGCATCTATAATCTCAGGGTTCACTGGTAGTTTGGGCATTTGTGAGTTTTCCTTCTTCTTATATTGACACGAGAGACACGCATAAGTAAAAAGAGGTACTTGCGTATCTCGTACTGGCAAGCACGGGCCGGCGCGCCGTTAGTCGGTCGGTGCGTCCGATATCGGGCGCCGTCACTCGGCGAACGGCGCGACTTCCGGTAACTGGCGAGGCTCTCGCGAGCGAATCCGCAGAACACACTCCGCTCGTATATCCAATCGGATTCCACGTTAGTTGTGTCATGCAATCTGCTTAGTACGCGGTTCGTCACACACCCTACAACCGCTCCCTCACGGTCCCGGCTCGGACTGACGGCGGGAGTGGTTGGCACCGGGACACGTCACCGTAATTCGGAACGTGAGTACTGAGTACGTGGAAGCACGGGGGCCACATCGGAAGTGCGAACTGGCAGGAGGCTTGGTTCTTGATTCAACCCAAGTATTGGCAGGCGCGAAGCGTGTGGAAACGCACTCGGCGCCGGTGACAGCGCGCCGCGGCTAGCGGCCGGCCGTCGAAACGGGCAACCATCCGGGCTACGATGTAAAGATGCGACTGACCAAGCTAACAGTAACGATCGCGCTGGGGTGCGCGCTGCTTCCCGGTGCGGATGAAAAAGACACGCGAAAAGTGGATGAACGGCTCGCCGACGCTTCCAGCCTGTTTTCGGAGATCATGGCTACGCCGGATCGCTCGATCCCGCAGGGCCTGCTCGACAGATCCCAGTGCGTGGTCCTGGTTCCGGGCATGAAGAAAGGCGCCTTCGTGTTCGGCGGGAAGTATGGCAAGGGTTTCGCCACGTGCCGCAGACGGGGTGCGGACGGGTGGGGACCACCGGCGGCGATCCGCATCGAAGGTGGCAGCTTCGGGTTACAAATCGGGTTTTCTTCCTCCGACGTGGTGCTGCTGGTGATGAACGAACGCGGCATGAAAAAGCTGGAGCAGGATCACTTTACCATCGGCGGCGAGGCAACGGCCGCTGCCGGTCCGGTCGGCCGGGACGCCACCGCTCAAACCGATGTACTCATGATGGCGGAAATCCTATCGTGGTCGCGCTCGCGCGGGGCATTCGCGGGCGTTTCGCTGGATGGCTCCACGCTGCGCAACGATCTGGACGAAAACGAAGCGCTCTACGGTAAGCGCTGGACCAGCCAGCAGATTCTGGAAAGCGGCGCGCCGATTCCCCCGGCAACCCAGCACTTGATTGACCTGTTGGGTAAGTTCTCGCCGCGAAGATCGAAGTAGACGCAAACCCTTCTCGCAAGCACCGCTGGCTTAATCCGCCTGGCGAAGCAGAGTGGCGGGATTCAGCCGGGCCGCGCGCCAGGCGGCCGGCAGGGCAGCCAGAGTGACGCTGGCCAAAATCGACCCGGAGGAGGCCAGGCACGCAGGCCACGGAAATCGTTCAAAACCGGGCTGCCAGGCGCGCAGCAACGCGGACAACCAGAAACTGCCGGGAAGACTGAGCAACCATCCCGCTGCGGCGATGCGCCATGCGGCGGCCAGGACAAGGCCGAGGATGCCGGCACGGGGTTCGCCGAGGGCCATGCGAATACCGAGCGCGGTTTGGGATTCGGTGACCCAGGCTCCGACGCCTGCGGCCAATCCGGCGGAGGCCACGGCCATGGCCAGTACGGAGAAACCTGCCAGAAGCCAGAGAGCGGCGCGGCGCGATTCCAGGCCGCGCTCCGCGTAGGGCGCTAGCGGGCGCGGGGTGATGCGTTCCAGGCGCGGATCTTCGCACCACACTGCCTGCCTAAATTGGGGGGCGAGGCTCGACGCACCGAGCGGAGTGCGGACGAAATAGAGAAAGCCTTCCATGGGCACTTGCAGGGAGGAGAGGTAGATAGCCGGCTCCGGGGGGCGGTCGATACCAAGATTGTGGGCGTCGGCCACTTCGCCGACGACAGTCACTTCCGGCCAGGGGCGCATGTGGCCGTTCCAGAAGCCCACCCGCAGGCGAGCGCCCACGCCGGATCCGTAGTGCTCGACGAATTTGTGGTTGACCAAAGCCACATAAGCCTGGCCCAGGCCATCGAGAGCAGTGAATTCCCTGCCCCGAACGACGGCGATGCCGAGCAGGCCTAAGAGCGCCGGGCTAGCCACTCCCACCACGGCTCGCGGCCGTTGGGCCAGCGGCAGGTTTTCGTTGGTACGTTCGAACCGGGCGCGGCGGCCAAAGGGGATTCCGGCACCGCCGGCAGCTTCGGTGACGCTGGGAATGGCCGACAGGCGGGCGATGGCGCGGCGATGAAAATCGATCATGCGCGCATCCGTATCGTAGCGGGCTTCGGGAAGGCCGATGCCGGCAACCACAATCTGGGCGGTGCGGAAGCCGGGGCCGGCCTGGAGAATTCCACGCAACTCGTCAAAGACCATCATGCCGGCGCTGAGCAAGGTCGCCGCGAGAGCTACTTGGGCCGCTAGCAAAATGGCGCGGCCGCGCACGGCGGCGGGTGAAGAAACGGCACCGCGGCGAAGCAGAGACTCATTCGCGGCCTCACGCAACTGCCACAGCGGCGCGAGCGACGCCGACACGGCGGCGGCCAGCGCCGTCATACCGGCGAATGCAGCCATCGGCAGTCCGATCCCGAATGGGCTGATTCTGCGGTAGGTGCCGAGCTGATCGGCCAGAGCCGGAACGTGCTGCGCGAGCGAAAGCGCCAGTGCGGCAAGCGCCAGGCCCGCCAACCCCGCTGCCAGGCCCAGCCATAGACCCCGGGCCGCGTATTCGGCTGCCAGGCGCAGACGGCTCGCGCCCAGGCTCAAACGGATGGCGGATTCCCGCAGTTGGCGCGCCGCGGCCGCCAACAGGATACCCGCCGCGTTGACGGCGGCCAGTACCAGCGCAAGCCCTGCCGCCAGGCTCAGCAACAGCAGCGGGCGCGCGCTGTCGCCGAGGAAGCCGCGCTGCAGGCTCACCAATTCGAACGGAGTCCCACATAGGGCTTCGAGCTCGGCGCGGGCCGTGGCGCGGGAAACGCCAGGCCCCAGACGCGCGACCCCGCCCAAGGTGCGGACAGCGCGGTCGCAGCAATAGTCGGCACGATCGAGCGGGATATAGAGATCGGGAGTTTCGCCGTCCATGGGAAAGCGGAAATCGGGCGGCAAAACGCCGGCGACAAGATAGGCGACATCGTTCAAAGAAAAGACTTGGCCGACCGCATCGGGCCGGGCCCCATAGCGTCGGCACCAGAACGGATCGCTCAGCCAGGCTAGGCGATTCGAGCCGGCCATCTCATCGGACGCGCTGAAGCCGGTGCCCAGACGTGGCACCACGCCGAGCGCCTGGAAAAAACCGTGGGTCACCATGCCGGAAATGACCACTTCCACCGGCGCGCTGCTGGAATCGGTGAAGCCCCAGGTGCGTTTGTGGAAGACGCCCATGGCGGCCGTGGTGCGCGCGTGGCCTTCGATATCGATCGCGTCGCCCCAGGAAACGCCGGGCTCGAGTTCCACCAGCCGCCCGGCATCAGGATATGGCGGCGGCCGCAACAGCAGCGCGTCGAACAGGGTGTACATGGCGGTCGAAGCCGCCACTCCCAAACTGAGGGTGAGGATGCAGGCGAAGGTCGCCGCGGGCGTCCGCAACAAGCTGCGCGGGGAGGCGATCATAACGCGCTCGATTGCCGGCGAATCACCGTAGAGCAGACTATTGCCTCTCGTCGTCTGCCCTTGAGCCGGCACTCGGCCCTCGTCTCTTGCCAATCCCTTTTACACCACATCGAGAAGTCCTCGGATGGCAACCCAAGAAAGACACGGGCGCCCAGGTCCGCCCGACGCTAACGAAACTTTACGCCGGCTGTGCAGCGTGCACCGGCGAAAGCCAGCCGTGGCCATCCGGCGTGTCTCCGTGGACGATGGCGAAAAACGCTTTCTGCAATTTTTCGGTGACCGGTCCGCGGTGCCCGGCGCCGATGACGATCTTGTCGACCGACCGGATGGGAGTGATTTCGGCGGCCGTGCCGGAAAAGAAGACTTCGTCGGCGATATACAGCGACTCGCGCGGCACCAGTGTCTCGACCAGCGGAATCTCCAGTTCGCGGGCGAGAGTCAGAACCGTATCGCGAGTGATCCCCGGCAGCGCGCTGGAACCGATCGGCGGCGTGCTGATGCGCCCGTCGCGCACGACGTAAATGTTTTCACCCGAGCCTTCGCTGACGTAGCCGGCCGTATCGAGGGCGATACCTTCGCTATAACCGTTGGCCAGGGCTTCCATTTTGATAAGCTGCGAATTCATGTAATTGGCGCCGGCCTTGGCCAGCGCGGGCAGCGTGTTGGGAGCGATGCGGGTCCAGCTTGAGACACACACGTCCACACCGCCGGCCAAGGCTTCCTCACCGAGATACTTGCCCCAGTTCCAGCACGCGATGTAGGTGTCGATAGGGTTGTTCGTCGGATTTACACCCACCTCGCCATAGCCGCGCAGCACCACGGGGCGGATATAGCAGGAATCCATGCGATTGACGCGTACCGTTTCGAGAATGGCTTCGGCCATTTCCTCGCGGGTGTAGCCCAGATCTTCCATGCGGTAAATCTTGGCGGAATCGAACATGCGGCGGACGTGCTCCCTCAGCCGGAAAACGGCCGGACCGGCGGGCGTGGCGTAGCAACGGATGCCCTCAAACACCGAGCTGCCATAGTGCACCACATGAGACAATACGTGGATCTTGGCGTCCTCCCAGCGGATGAAACGGCCGTTGTGCCAGATCTTTTCGGTGGGCGTCAACATGGTTCGATTATAGCGTGGGTCCCGATCCTTCGGATTCCCCTCCCAAAAGCATCATGCGAACCGATATAAATCCGTTCTCAGTACGTCGGGAGAATGGCGTCTCCCGTACTTGCTGTTCTTTCGCCCCTGCCATCAATATGGACTGCAGCCATACCACCCGTCTACATAGTGGCTAGACTGGTGACATGAGGATCACCCTAATTCTCGCTGCCATCTATAACATCAGCGGTGGCTTGACGATTATATTCTTTTTCTGGCTCGTCGCCCCACTGCTTAACTTCAACGACTCTGGCCCTGGACTGTTTCGGATGTTTGTTGGCGGAACGGCCTTGCTGTTCGGGGCTGCGTACATCGCGGTCTTACGCAATTACCCGGAGAACCGTCAGTTGCTCGTCTTTGGAACGGTTCTCAAGTACTGGGCATTTGCCATTAGTCTCTTCGCTTTTCTCACGTCGGGCCTATCGGTCCAAGTGCTGTTTGTGTTCGGCATTGGGAACTTGATTTTTGCAGGACTGTTCACTCATTACTTGCTACGCCCACAGATTGGAAGATGATCGCAGTCTGACGGCTCCGGGAGCCACCTCATAGCCGACGACACCGTCTCTTTATAGGGCCGATTTCAGGCTCACCACCGTGTACGAGGGCCGCGCCCGGCTCGCCTTCAAGACCGCTCGAACCTAACGTCCGTCACTCGAATATGCCGCACCCTCCTCGCATCATATACGTGCGCACCCAGGCGGACGGCGTTGGAGGGATACTGGGCGTATGCGACCGCGGGTCGGAGCACTTCTCGCAGCCATGGTATTGCTTGCGGCAGGCACGCCGGCCCGCTGCCAGCAAAGTCCGCCACCCGAACCCATGCCTGCTACCGGGCAACCGGAGTTCACCTTCGGCACGACGGTGGTGTCGTCGACCGGGCTGCGCGGGCAGATTTACTTTCTCCGCGATGACACGGAGAAGTTGCCCAAGCTCGAGAAAATGAAACCCAAAGGCACGATTTATGCCACGTTCCTGAACGTGCCGTCGCGTTCCTTCCTGGACGGTTTTCCAGGCGTGACGAAGCGGTTCGAATGGTTCGCCATCGACTACAGCGGGGTGTTCTGGATCGAGAAACCTGGCTTGTATCACTTCGCGTTGCAGTCGGATGACGGGTCGAAGCTCTACATCGATGGCAAGCTTGTGATCGATAACGACGGCATCCACGCGGCGGTGACTCGCACCGGCGCGGTGGAACTTGGGCGCGGCCGGCACGCGATCCGCGTCTCTTATTTCCAAGGTCCGCGGGACCAGGTGGCGCTGGTGCTGGCGGTGGCCGGGCCGGGCGAAGACCATTGGCGGGTTTTCAATACCGACCAGTTCCTGCCGCCGGCGGAAGCGGGCGACGCATTCTCCAGCGAGCCCTCCACGCCTGGCAAACGCTGAACGCGAGGATTGATCCGGGCCAGGCCGTTTTCGTCACGGCAACCGGCCGAAAGCGGCGCGCACCGCGGCGGCGGCGTCCGCCGGGGCGATCTCACGGGTCTGCAGCGTGGCGCGGGCGATCACCTCCACCAGGCCGGTTTCGAGTTTCCTGCCCACCACGATGCGCTGCGGGATGCCGATGAGGTCGGCATCCTTGAACTTGACGCCGGGGCGCTCGTCGCGGTCGTCGAGCAGGGCGTCCAGGCCGGCGGCGAGGCAATCGGCGTAAATGGCGTCGGCAGCCTGGCGTTGAGCGGCGTCGCCGTAGTTGGCCGGAGTGACGACCACGTCGAACGGGGCGATGGCGGGCGGCCACACCAGACCGTTGGCGTCATGATGCAGTGCGGCGGCGGCGGCCAGCAGCCGATCGAGGGCGAGTTGGCATCGGCCGGTATGGACGGGCTCTTCGCGGCTGCCCGGGCCGGCCACGTGCAGGTCGAGGGGCTCGCCTTCGTGTCCGGCGGCGAGGTGCGCCAGCCGAATGTCCGGCCGCATTTCGACCGCAGCGCCACAGTGGGGGCACCCGTCCCCGGCTTCGGCCTGGCGCAGATCGTGCCATTCAGGCGAGAAGTCTTTGCCCGGCGTGACATTGCGGAGGTGAGTATCGTTGCGGTTGGCGCCGGCGATGAGGTTGCGCCGGCCGCGAAGCGCGAGGTCGGCGAGGATGCTCACACCACGCACGGCGTGCTTGTCGGAATCGAGCGGTCCCAGCGAGCCGGCATCGGCGCCGAACCACCGCCGGATCTCCTCCGGCCTGGCGGGGCGGAAGGGGATGAAGGAAACGGCGGCAGCGAATTTGGCCTCGCTCAACTGGTGATCGCCGCGGACCAGGGCGAGGACGGGCTTCTCGGCGGCGATCAGCACCAGGCTCTTCATCTGCGCGGTGGCGGGCAAGCCGGTGAATTGCGCCACGTCGTCGATGGTCTTTTGCCCGGGAGTGGGGAAGGGTTCGGGAGCGAAATCGCCGTCGGGATCGGCGGCCGGTCGCGCCACCGCGGCGGCGCGTTCCCAATCGGCCATCCAGCCGCAAGCCGAACAGGCTGCCAGCCGGTCCATGGCGGAGTCGAGCGGCAGCACCAGGTCTTCGGCGTGGATGGCGCCGCGCGAGGCATCCGCCGTTAGCGCCGGCAAGGCGCACGATTCGGCCACGCGCCGGAGCGCTTGCCGGAACTTTTCGTACCAGGCTTCGACCCCGGCCGCGTCCACGGCAAACCAGCAGGCGTCCAGGGCACGGTCGGGCCGTGAATACCATGCCAGCGGGAGTTGCTTGTAGCTACGCAGGTCGCCGCGCGCAACCAGCGGCAAATGCGCGGCCGCCGGCACACCCAGTTCGAGCGCGCCCAGCCTCTCCATTTCGCCATCAACCAGGCGCGCGATGCGAGCGAACGAGCGCTGGGCCAGCGGCAGATAACCATCCGTGGCACCGGCGCAAGGGCGGATGTAGCCGGCGCGGACCAGCAGCGCGCGCCCCGGCCCCTCGACCGGCGGCGTGGCTCGCAGTGTGGGAATGAACAGCTTGTTCCAGCGCATGGGTCTGAAAGGCAATTCTCACACAGGTTGATAGCGGTAGGGGGAGTTCCGCTCCCGGCCGCCGGAGCCCCGCCGGCCGTTTATTGGAAATACCCGTTGGTGTCGATGATGACGTGCGCGGCGTTCGTCACGTACACGTTGACTGCACCACCCGTCCCGGCCGGAACGATGGCCGCGTTCGCCACTACCTCACCGGCGTACGAGTTCAACGTCGACACCCCTGGGACGTTTACTCCGGCAGGCCCTATGCCCAGGAAATCGAGGGGTCCCGATGGCTGCACCGTCACATTAAGCGAATACGCCGCCGCGCTCTCCGGTATCCCACAAGGGCCCTGGGACAGCGGGAACGCCCTGGTCGTCGACGCTCCCATAATTGGACCGGCGAAGGTGCCATCCGGCGTGTTCCGCGTATCTACGATGCGGCATGGGGGCACGGTGTAGAAGTTGAGCCCGCCCGCTCCCGGCGCCGCGAAGTAACCGCTGATGTCCACCAGCAGGTCAGTCGTATTGCTGGCATAGAAACTCACCGCGCCGCCGCTTCCCGCCGGTACGATGGCCGCGTTGGCCAGCACCGTGCCCGCGTATGAGTTCAGCGTGGAGACACCGGGCTCCGACCCTCCCGTCGGCCAGGCTGTCAGATAGTCCAGCCCCCCCTGCGGCACCACCGTCACATTAAACGCATAGGCGCCAGCGCCGCTGGGCACCTCGCACCCGCTGGACGGGATCGGGAACGACCGGGCCACGCCGGCCTCCAGCGACGGTCCGCCAAACGTTCCGGTTGCGTTCCGCGTGTCCAGAATCCGGCACGGTGTCAATGGGTAAAACTGGAGCGGTCCCGCCGTGACGGCCACGAAGTAGCCGTTGATATCGATCAGCAGGTCCGTGTCGTCGGTGGCGTAAACGTCGATGGAGCCGCTCGTGCCGGCGGGAACGATGGCGGCGTTGGCCAGCACCGCCCCTTCATACGAATTAAGCGTGGAAACCCCAGGTTCCGACTGGCCGGTGGGCCAGACCGACAGATAGTCCAGGGACCCCGTCCTGGGTAAGACCGTAACATTGAGCGAATAGGCCGCGGCGTCCGAAGGGATCCCGCAGCTACTGGACGGGATCGGGATGGCGCGGGTACTGCCGCCGGCAATGTACGGTCCGCCGAAAGTCCCGGTTGCGTTGCGCGTATCGATGACGCGGCAGGGAGCGGCCGGAATCAACCGCAGCGCGGTCGTGGCAGCCGTGGCAACTGCAATCGTCGTCAGATCGCTGGCGCTTGCCGTAGCCGAACCGCCGCCGGAGACGGTCACCTGGTTCGTGACTGGCGAGGGAGCGTTCACGGGAACATCCACCGTAACTGTGATGGGAGGGTAGCTGGCGCCCGCCTGCAAGCTATCGGATCGCGCGCAGGTCACTGTCGCCAGAACGCAGCTCCAGCCGGTTCCCCCGATAGCGGTCGCGGTAAGCCACACCGGCAACTGATCGGTCACCTCTACCTCACCGCTTGTAGCAATTGCTCCAGCCTGGTTCGAAACCGTCACCGTATACGCCGCACCGGTTTGCCCCTGGCTGAAGTTGCCGAAGTGGCTTTTGGCGATGACTAGGCTAGCGGCCCATGGAGGCAGCACGCTTGTAGCGTCGGAAGCCGAGTCTTGCACGCCGCCAGACGTTACCGTCGCGCGGTTAGTCTCCACCACTGGGGAAGAATAGGTCGGCACATTCACCGTGACGGTAATGGCCGGGTAACTATCGCCGAAGCTCAACGCGTCCGAACGGATACAGGTCAGCGTACCCAAGGCACAGGTCCAACCGGCTCCGCCAATCGCGGCAGCCACGAAACCCGCCGGAATGATGTCCGTGACCGAGACGGCGCCCGCCGTGCTTGCAAAGGCGGGATTGGTGACCGTGAGCTGGTAAATGGCCCCGGTCTCGCCGCTGAAGAAGTTCCCGCTGTGCGTTGCCGCCAGGCTCAGGCCCGCAAACTGGCCGCCGAAAAACACTTCGACCGTGTTCGCGCTGCTGTTTGTGACCGCCAGATCGGGCCTGCCGTCACCGTTGAAGTCGGCCGTCACGGCGTTCCCACCGCTGGAATCCGTGGTCAACGTCAGGCCGGGTTGGAAGGTTCCGTTGCCATTTCCAAAAGCCAGAGTTAGTGTGGAAGAAACGTATCCGCGATAGACAAAATCCAGGTAGCCGTCGCCGTTGAAATCGCCCGTCGCCGCTGCCCCGCCGGGAACCTGGCTCAGAGCGGAGGTCACCGCCGCCTGCAATGCTCCAGCGCCGCTGCCGAGGAGAAGCCCCACCGCATCCGGGTACAAGACTCCGACGTCCTGCTTGCCATCCCCGTTAAAGTCGCCTACGAACAACGTACTGTCATAGTAGGAATTGGCGACGCCGTAGGCGACGGGCGTTTGGAAAGTCCCGTCGCCGTTACCCAACATCACCGTGACCGCCGATGCGGAACTTGTAGTTCCCAGCACCACGTCCGGCTTCCCGTCGCCATTCAGGTCGGCTATCGCCAACATCCCAGGGGTGAAGCCGCCCGCGAAGATGCTGTATGACGCCGGCGCCTGGAATGTCCCATCTCCGTTGCCAAGCAGAATAGCCATGGCGCTGCCGGCGACGACCGCCAGATCCAGGTTCCCATCGCCGTTGAAGTCCGCGGCCGCCAGGGCGGAGCTTTCGAAATACGTGCCCGAATATTGTCCGATGGCGATCGGGCTCTGAAAGGTCCCGTCGCCGTTACCCAACAGAAGCCAAAGACCAGGGGATGCCGCAATCGCCAAATCCGGCTTGCCGTCCCGGTTGAAATCGCCAACTGCGATCGAGAACCCACAACAGCTTGGCCCCGCCGACGACATTGCGTTTTGAAACGTTCCATCGCCGTTGCCTAATAGGACACTGACGGTGTCGTAGTTCGCGGTTACGAGATCGGGCTTTCCGTCGAGATTGAAATCTCCCAAAGCCAACGCGACCGGTTGGTCTCCTACCGAGTAACTCTGCGACCTTTGGTATCCGTTCGATTCGAGCGTGATCGACGTTTGCGTTAGACCGGCCGACGTGCTGGGGCCGTAGTTGGAGTCGCCATCGTACTCCGCGCGCAGTGCCTGGGATCCTGAGAGCAGCAAAGAGGTTGTCAAAGCGGCGTGATTGCCGCTGAGCGTCGCCGTCCCCAAAAAGGCGGTGTTGGAATAGAATGTCACCAGGCCGGTGGCGCCGGCCGTAACCGTGGCAGTCAGCGTAACGAGCTGCCCCAGCATAGACGGATTCGTCGACGAGGCAAGAGCGGTCGTTGTGCTGTACCGCGCTATCGTCGTGTCGGCCGCCGTGTTATTCGACAGATTGCCATCACCGCCGCCGGAGACTGTCGCGCTGTTGACGACTTCCCCCGTCAAGGTAGCGGAAACGTTAAATGTGATCGTGATCGCGGGATAACTGGCCCCAGGCGCGAGAGAATCCGACCGGCCGCAGTACAGAGTGCCGAGGCCGCATGCCCATCCATTGCCGGAGATGCCGGTCGCGGTAAGACCGGCCGGCAACGCGTCTACAACACCGACCGAGCCATACGTGGCAAATGATCCGGCATTGCTCACGCTGATCGTATAGGCCGCTCCAGCCTCGCCTTGTGTCAGGGCTGAGTTCTGAGTCATGGCAATCGTTAGGTCCGGGATGGCGCCGCCAAGATACACAGCGACACTGGAGACAGTCTGGCTGGAGATGGCGACGTCAGTTTTGCCGTCTCCGTTGAAGTCTCCCAGCGCCACGCCGATGGGGTAGGCGGTGGCCGGATATGTTACGGCACTCTGAAAGGTGCCGTCGCCGTTACCCAGCAGCACGCTAATTGAGTTTCCAAAGGTATTGGCCGCGACCAAATCCTGTTTTCCGTCCCCGTTCAGATCGCCTGCGGCTAGCCCCATAGTTAGGTCGCCGGTGGCGTAGTAGGTCTGCGCCTGGAAGGTGCCATCGCCGTTACCTAACAGGATACCGACCGCGGATGAGCCAGCCGGGGCGACCGCAACGTCGGCGTTGCCGTCGCCGTTGAAGTCGCTCACCACTACGGTGTCGGGATTGAATTGGGCCGTGTAATCCACGGTGTAATCCACTGCCGCTTGGAAGGTACCGTTGCCGTTCCCGATCAAAACGCTAATATTGCTTGAGGACGAGTTTGCAACCACCAGGTCGGCTTTGCCGTCGTTGTTGAAGTCTCCTATCGCTAGCCCAACCGGGCCCGAACCGGTTGTATAATTGGCCGGGCTCTGAAATGTGCCGTCGCCTCTGCCAAGCAGGATGCTTACGTTGTTGGAGGAATAGTTTGTAACCGCCAAGTCCGCCTTGCCATCCCCATTGAAATCGCCCACGACTACCCTTGATGGTGCCTGGCCAACGGTATAGGTGACAGCGGTCTGAAATGTCCCGTCGCCATTTCCCAGCATGATGCCAATCGTGTTGGTAGATGAGCCCATGACAACCACGAGATCGCTCTTGCCGTCCCCGTTGAAGTCGCCAAGCGCTAGCGAGTTTACCGGCGCGGGCGTGGCGCAACTCAAAGCTGTACTGAATTTCCCATCGCCATTGCCGAGGAGTATGTTAACCGCGGAACTTAGTTGGATCCCCACGGCAATGTCCAGCTTTCCATCGCCGTTAAAGTCGCCAACCACGTTGGCGTACGCCGGGCCTGAAACGGCGTAGCCGGCTGCCGGCTGGAGCCCAAGAGAGGCTCCCGCGACAACCGATTGCGTGACGTTCGCCGACGTGCTCGGCGCGTAAGCGCCATCGCCGCCGTAGTACACCCGTAACTTTCGCGTTCCGGAGGCCAGCAATTGTGTGGTGCTGCTCGCCTGCCCACCCGAAATTGTGGCGATACCCAAAATCGTTGTTCCGTCGTAAAACGTCACTTTGCCGGTGGCGCCGGCTGTAACTTGTGCAGTTAAGAAAACTGCCTGACCGTAGGTCGAGGGGTTCGGTGAGGCGTTCATGGTGACGGAACTCGCCGCCTCGCCGAAGGCTACGTCCGCAAGAATACACGATAAAAGGAGAAATCGAAGGCTAAGGGTCCGCCGAATCGTGGCGGGCAGGGTTGGCATCGCACAGGATGAGACCTTTCTCCTCAGCGGTGTCGAGCAACTGTGATCTCGCATGGCCGCTATCTAGCTGCTACAGTACGTTATGAACCGTACCGTAGGGCACATTTTATCACAACCGCGAGATTGGTTTAGTCCCTCGCCACGCATCGAACGGCTATAGTGAGAAACTGGCGCCGGCCGCCGCCTGCTTATTGGAAATACCCGTTGGTGTCGATGATCACCTGCGTGGCGTTCGTCACGTACACGTTGACTGCACCACTGGTCCCGGCCGGAACGATGGCCGCGTTCGCCACTACCTG
>JBEKZL010000092.1:0-29829 GCA_049509915.1 Bryobacteraceae bacterium
TTCTTCGATACCGCCGAAGCATACGGTCCGTTTACGAACGAGGAACTTGTCGGCGAGGCCTTGGCGCCGGTTCGCGACAAGGTAGTCATCGCAACGAAGTTCGGCTTTGAAAACGGAGTGCCAACCCAGGGTACGAATAGCAAGCCGAAGCGCATCAAGGCGGTAGCTGAAGCAGCCCTAAAGCGCCTCAACACCGATGTGATCGACCTGTTCTATCAACATCGGGTCGACCCGAATGTGCCCATCGAAGAGGTGGCCGGCACGGTCAAGGATCTGATTCGGCAGGGTAAGGTCAGGCACTTCGGCATGTCTGAGGCCGGTGCAGCAAACATTCGTCGCGCTCATGCCGTGCAGCCGGTCACGGCACTCCAGAGCGAGTATTCGCTGTGGTGGCGAGAGCCGGAGAAGGATATTCTGCCAACACTGGAGGAACTCGGTATCGGCTTTGTCCCGTTCAGCCCGCTGGGAAAGGGTTTTCTTACTGGAGCAATCTCCGATAAGACTGAGTTCGCCAAAACTGATTTCCGTAATATCGTTCCGCGCTTTTCTGCGGAAGCCCGCAAAGCGAACCAGGCGCTCGTGGATGCTCTTGGGCAGATCGCGGAGCAGAAGAGCGCGACCAAGGCGCAGATAGCGCTGGCATGGCTGCTCGCCCAAAAGCCGTGGATTGTCCCGATACCAGGCACCACCAAACTGCACCGCCTACAAGAGAATCTTGGCGGCGCACAGGTAGAACTGACATCGGAAGACCTGAAGGCCATTCACGACGCCATTTCCGGAATCGAGGTTCAGGGAGACAGATATCCTGCTCAACTTCAGAGTCTTGTAAACCGATAGCGGCCTGAACCGGAGTCGGGGTTATTTTTGACGGTGATGTTCATGGAACCACTTTGGAACCGTTCGGCCGCCCCATGCAGGCGCCAGGCCCGCTCCCGAGCTCCGTCAGGATGGAGTATCGGCATTGGCGCCGAACAGGATTCCCCGCCCCAGTATCCCCAGAGGGTCCAGCCGCCGCTTCACCGCGCGCATGGCTTCCACCTGCTCGGGTGAATATTGCAGCCCCAGCAGGTGCGCCTTTCGCTTTCCCAAGCCGTGTTCGGCGCTGACCGTGCCGCCGAGGGAAACGGCCTGGCGCGCGAATTCCACCAGCAGGTCGGAGGCGTGTTTCGGATTGGCGGGGTCGGAAAACAGGTTGATGTGAACGTGGGCATCGCCGATGTGCCCGAAGATCACGTAGCGGCCGGGGAATTCTTCCCGCAGGCGGCGCTGGTAATAGGCCAGCATTTCCCTGCCCCGATCGAGCGGCACGGCGTAATCGGTATTCATCTTGAGCGCGCCCGAGCGGCGCACGGTATCGTTTACCAGCTCCGGCAGGGCGTGCCGGAATTTGCGGAAGCGCTCGCGATCGGCGGCGGCCATGGCGAACCAGCTTTCCTCCCCAAACGCGCCCGCAGCTTCCACCCGCTCCAGCCAGGTGTCGATTTCGGGATCTTCCTCGGAATCGAGTTCCTGTTCGATCAGCAGCGCGGCCTCGGCCCGCTTGGGGATCTCGGGGAACCGGCTGCGCAACAGGCCGAGCGATGGGCCATCGAAATATTCCAGCATGCGCAGCCGCGGCGTCGGCCGCCAGGCGTCCACCGCATCCAGCGCGCCGGCGTCATCGGCAAAAAAGACCACCCCGCCCAGCAACGCCGGCGGCACCGGCAGCAGCCCCACCCGCGCGGCCACGATGGCGCCCAGGGTCCCTTCCGAACCGGCGAACAAATCCACCCAATCCATGCCTGGCGTGAGCCGATAGCCAGCGGTATTCTTGGTGACGCGCGCCAGCGGAATCGTGCCCGGGTCGAAATCCACCGCCTGGCCGCGCTCGAATTCGCGCGTCGTGCCATCGGCTAGCACTACGCGCAGCGCCCGCACCCAGCGGCGAGTGGCGCCAAAGCGAAAACTGCGCGAGCCGGAAGCGTTCGTCGCGATGTTGCCGCCCACCGACGCCGAGGTTTCGGTGGGATCGGGTGGATAGAACTGGCCGCTCCGCTGCGCCGCCGCGTGCAGGTCGCCGAGCAGGGCGCCGGCCCCCACCGTCGCTTCGCCTTGCCCGATTTCGATCCGGTTAAGCTTTTCGAGCGACAGCACCCATCCCCCAAATGGCACCCGCGCCCCGGTCACGCCCGTCCCGGCGCCCGAAATCGTCACCGGCACGCCGGCCGCCGCCGCTTCTCGTATCGCCCGCGCCACCGCCATTTCGTCCTCGGCCACGATCAACCGCTCGGCATGGCCGTGGTAACCGGAAGCGTCTTCCAGGTACTGCGGGGGAATCTCAGGCATGGTGGGGCGGACCCCCTGGTCCGCGCGGGTCCCCCTGGACCCGCTCTTCCCTGGAACAATCGCGCGCTTGCCGGCAGGCCGGCCAGGGGGCCGGCCGCGGACCAGGGGGTCCGCCCCACCGCCTATGCTGAAGTGGCATTACGTGCATCGCTCTCAAATCTCCAAAATTACCGGCATGATCAGCGGACGCCGCGAAGTTGCCTTCACGATGTAGCGTTTCAGGTCGGCGCGGATTTTCTCCTTCATGACGCCCCAATCGGCTTTCTCCTCGCGGTTCGACCCTTCCAGGGTCTTCACCACCACCTGCCGTGCCGCCTGCATGAACTCGGAGCCGTCTTCGGCCAGCGCGAATCCCCGGCTGACGATCTCCGGCAGGTTCTCCATTTTCCCGGTCTGCCGGTTGATGGCGATGATCGGCAGCACGATGCCGTCCTCCGACAGATGGCGCCGGTCGCGAATCACCATTTCCTGTACCACGTCTTCCACCGAGCCGGAATCGATGCACACCCGTCCCACCGGGACTTTGCCGGCCCGCCGCGCCCCGTGATGGTCGATTTCGAGCACCTCGCCGGTCTCCATCACAAACGTCTCTTCGAGGCCCATCGACAGCAAATGGCTGGCCAGCCGGGCGTGTTTGGAAAGCTGCCGGAACTCGCCGTGAATGGGCATGAAGTAGCGCGGGCGCACCAGGTTCAGCACCAGCTTCATCTCTTCCACGCTGCCGTGCCCTGAGACGTGCAGCGGCGGATTCATGCTGCCGTACAGCACGTCGGCGCCGCGCCGCGACATGTGGTCGATCATGCGGAAGATAGCTTTTTCGTTGCCCGGAATGATGCGCGAACTCAGCACCACGGTATCGCCCTGTTCCACCGAAATGTGCTTGTGGTTGTCCACCGAAACACGCGACAACGCCGACATGGGCTCGCCCTGCGTGCCGGAAATCAACACCACGACCTTTTCCGGCGGCAAGTCCGCCACATCCTGCGGGCGCAGCAGGATGCCGTCGGGAATCGTCAGCAGCCCAAGCGAGTGGGCGATCTCGGTCACCGAAACCATGCTGCGGCCCACGATCGCCACCCGCCGCCGGTTTTCCTGCGCCAGGTCCAGCACCAGTTGCACGCGGTGAATCGACGAGCTGAAGCAGGCTACCACGACGCGCTTTTCGGCGCGGTTGAAGATTTCTTCCATCCGCGGCCGCACCGCCCGCTCGCTTTCGGTGTAGCCCGGCCGGTCGGAGTTGGTCGAATCGGAGAGCAGCAAAACCACCCCGCGTTTGCCGTATTCGGCCAGCGTGTGCAGGTCGAACAGCTCGTTGTCGGTGGGGGTAGGATCCACCTTGAAATCGCCGGTATGGATGATTACCCCGAGCGGCGTCGAGATGGCCAGCGCCACCGCCCTCACGATGGAATGAGTGACGTTGATGAACTCGATTTTGAACGGGCCGATCTCGACCACGTCCTTGGGTTTGACCGGTATCAGGCGCGGCTCCTGTTCCAGGTCGTACTCCTCCATGCGCCGGTCCACCAGCGCCAGGGTAAAATCGGTTCCATAGACCGGCACGTCGATTTCGCCCAGGAAGTAGGGCACGGCGCCGATGTGGTCTTCGTGGCCGTGGGTGAGCACCAGCGCCCGGACCTCCTCCCGGTGTTCCTTGAGGAAGGTGAGGTCGGGCATGACCAGGTCGACACCGAGCAACTCGGCTTCGGGAAACATCATCCCGCAGTCGACCACCAGAATCTCTTCGCCGTAGCGAATAGCGGTCATATTCATGCCGAATTCCCCCAGCCCGCCGAGGGGAATCACTTGCAGCTTGCGATCTGTCATTTTAGGCACCGGACGCACCGGAATCCTTTATTCTAACGGCTGGATAGCGAAGACGGTATCCGAACGAACCGAAAACACGGGCATCGAAAAGAAATCGGTCACGAGGCGCTCGATTCCCCGGAACTCCTATAGCGAGAGCACTCCCCGTTGTCGAATGTCCCGCCTGGTTTGGGCGCCTGCCCTTACCGCGGCTGAATGACGGTCGCTTGCTTTAGCCGCTCCAACTGTTTGCTGGCGATGTCGGCCCATTCGCCGGTGCGGTCCAGTTTGAGGTAGATCTTCCAATGGCGCACGGCTTTCAGGTTGTCGCCGGTGCGCTCACACAGCAGTGCCAGGTTGAAGTGCGCGTCGGCGTAATCCGGGTTAAGCGCCAACGCCTTGCGGTAATACCCGAAGGCTTCCCCGCTCCGGCCCAGCTCGTCGTAGAGATTGCCCAGGTTGAATAGCGCCAGCGGGTAGGTCGGGTCGGCTTCGACCGCGTTGCAATAGAACCTTTCCGCCTCGGGGTACTTGCGCATACGGTAGTAGATGGTTCCCAGGTTGACCATGGCGCCGGCGGCTTCCGGGTTCAGGGACACGGCCTTGCGATAGGCTTCCATGGCGCTCTCCACCGGCGCCCCGGCTTCCTCCAGTTCCAATCCGTGCTGGAACCAGTATTCGGAATCCCGCAGCCGGTTGGCATCGATTTTGGCCGGAGGCAGGCTGGTGACTCCGCCCATTTGCGAAGCTTCGAAATCGAACAGAATCTGCCCGGTCAGGGCCTCCATCCTGTGCCCGGCAAGCTGCACCGCGATCCGCTTGCCGTCCGAAGAGATGCGCAACTCGCTGAGCGGCTGCTTGATATCGCTGAGTTTGCTGCGGAGCGATTGCAAAGCACGCCCGATCTGCTTGGCCTGGATACGATTCTCGCGAAGCTTGATGAGGGTCTGGATGGCGATCAGGTCGGAAAAGGAATAGTGCTTGGCGGAAGGAATCAGATCTTCCCGCTCCCAACTTTGCAATTGCCGCTCGGTGATGCCGAACTTGCGCCGTACGTCCGCTCGCGACAACTCCTCTTTCGGGACCTTCGGGGCCACGGCACTATTCTAGCAGGGCCCTCCCGCCGGGCAGTCCGTTTGTGCATTCTTGTGCAGCGGAGCGGATTCAGTGCCCAACTGCTAGAATGGGGGACAGGCACGGGCGGTGCGTGCTCCGCGCGCCGTCCTGGCGGTGGAATCTGGCTATCCGATTGGGCTCAATATGGGTCAGTCCCTTATTGCTGAACGGCACAGCCTGCGTTCCGCGCCTGATCCCGATCATCCCCTTGAAAAATCAAATCCGCTGGATACGGCGAGCGTTCGTGCCCAAAGTTGCACAAGATTGCATGACCGCCACACTTCCATTTTTCGGTTAAGCACAACCAGGTCTTGGCGGAATGCGAAGGAATCAATGGGGTTACCGGTGTTTACGGGCAGGTTGGATTCGGGTTATTAACGGTTTCACAGACAGCCGTATTTTACAATGCGCCACAAGGGATGGTAGCCCATTGCGGTAGGCCACAAAATAGGGGGTGTCATATACTTTACTTTTGCCGCATTCGCGGTTAGTATAGTGACAACCCCCGAGGCAAGCGAGGTCGATGCTTTGCTGAAACTCAAACGCGTAGAACTCCAGGGATTCAAGTCCTTTTGCGACCGCACGGAACTGCGGTTCCAGGGCGATGGCGTAGCCGCCATTGTGGGACCGAACGGGTGCGGCAAGTCAAACATCAGCGACGCCATAAGCTGGGTATTGGGCGAACAGTCGGCCAAGAGCCTGCGTACGTCACCATGACGCTGGTGGATCCGGAAATCTACCAGGAGGGGGCGCCGCACAAACTGCAAGCCGTGGAAGGCGCGCCGCCCAATCGCGCCGCCGAGGTGACCATCACCCGCCGACTTTACCGGTCCGGCGAGAGTGAATACCTGGTGGATGGCCGTCTGGCGCGCCTGCGCGATATTCAGGAGCTGTTCATGGGTACCGGCCTGGGGCCGGAGAGCTACGCCATCATCGAGCAGGGGCGCATCGGACAGATTCTGAGCTCCAAACCGCAGGACCGCCGCGGAATTATCGAGGAAGCGGCGGGCATCACCAAGTTCAAGACGCGCAAGCGGCTGGCGGAAGCCAAGCTGGAGAGCGCCAAACAGAACCTGGCGCGGGTCTACGACATTCTGGAAGAAGTCAACCGGCAGGTGAATTCGCTCAAGCGGCAGGCGGCCAAAGCCAGGCGGTACGGCGAGCTGAAAGCGGACCTCGAAGCCCGGCTCCGGGTGGTGCTGGCGGGCAAGTTCCGCTGGCTGGAGCGCGACGCGGCGCAAACCGCTATCGAGCTGAACATGGCCGCCGCAGAGTTGAAGACGCTGGGCGAACAGGTGGCGGAAAAAGAGCGGGCCCACGAGCTGGCCCGCCAGGCGTGCGATGAAATCGAAGAACGGTTGACCGGCGAACGGCAGTCGCTGGCAGGTGCCAGCGTGGAGGCAGAGCGCACGCGGGGCAGGCTGGACGCCCAGGTGAAGGAATCCGGCGCCATCGAGCAGCGCATCGGGCAGCAGGAAAAGGAATCGCAGGAGCTGGGCTTGCGGCTGGAGGCTCTCGAAGGCGAAATCGCCGGTCACCGCGCCCATCTCGATGCTCTCGACGGCGAGATTTCCAAGGCCCGCGACCGCATGCTCGAAATCAACCAGCAGCGCGAGGCCCTGCAGGCGAAGACGCGGGAGCGCGAAAAGAGCATCGAAGCCGGGCGGCAGGTGATTTTACGCCTGCTGGGCGAGGCTTCGACGCTCAAGAATCAACTGGCGCAGATCGACGAGTATCTGGCCAGCATCGACCGGGAAACCGCGCGCTCGACCCGCGAAGAGCAAACCGCGGCGGCCGAAATCGAGCGTTTGGACGGGCTCAAGAAACAGATTTCCGCCACCCTGGCCGAGCGCCAACTGGAACTGGAAACGGTGACCGGCGAGCGGCGGCGCACGGAGCAGGAGCTGGGAGAAAAGCGCGGGCTGGCGGCCGAACTGCGCCTGGAAATCGATGGTCTGAAAAACGAAGTCTCGGGAATCCGCGCGCGCAAGGAATCGCTGGAACAGGTGTTGTCGCACCGCTCCTACACCACCGAATCGGTCAAGCGGTTGTTCGCCTCGCTCGAAAAAGGCAAGGCAGGCGATTTGAAGCCGCTGGGTGTGCTGGCGGATTTCGTGGAAGTGGACCCGCTGTACGAAAAGCCGGCGGAAGAATTTCTTCACGAAGAGCTGGAATACGTGGTGGTGGAAAACTGGCTGCAAGCCGAGCGCGGCCTGGATTTTCTGCGCGCCGAGCTGGAAGGCCGGGCTACCTTCCTGGTGCATCCGGAACCGAACGGCAATGGCCACGGGCACCTGCCGGAGCCGGCCATCGGCCCGGAAACCGGCATCGCCGCGCGGCTGAGCGATTCGCTGCGGCTGACCAACGGATTCAAAGACCGGGCCACGGACCTGTTGCCGCGAGTATCGCTGTGCTTCCTGGCCGAAGATCGCACCTCGGCGCAGCGGCTTTCCGTAGCGTACCCGCATCTCTATTTCCTGTTGACGGACGGCCTCTGCTATCACGGTCATACGGTGACGGGCGGACGCAAGACGGGCGCCGGTCCGCTGGCGATGAAGCGGGAGGCGCGGGAGCTGGCGGCCAGATTGACCGCCCGCGAGGCCCATCTGGAAGGCCGCCTGGAACAGCTCGCCGGTTTCGTGCAGGAGATTCTAGGGCTCGAAACGGAACTGGAGCGGCTGCGCTCGCTACAGCAGGCGCGGGAAAAAGACCGGGTGGCTCTGGACCACGAAATGCGCAAGCTGGGCGACGAGCTGGCGAGGGCCGGCTCACGGCTTTCGGTAGCCCGGCTGGAGCTCGAAAGACTGCGCCGCGACGCCGAAAAATCGGCCGAGCAGCGGGACCGCAATCGCGCGGCGGTGGAAGAGAAGGAACGGCGGCGGGCGGAAAGCGAGGCCGTGCTCGAAGCCGAGAGGCAGGAACTGGAGAAGCTGGAAGGCCAGGGCGCAACCATTGGCGAGGATCACGCCGCCACGCGGGCGGCTCTGGCGGCACTCGAAGAGCGGCGGCGGGGCGAATCGAACGCCATGAGCCGGCTGGAACAACAATCGCGCGAAACCGTGCAGCGCCGCGCCGCGCTGGCGCAGGAAATCGGGCGCCTGGGGGTGGAGCGCGCCCGCCTGTTGGCCGATAACATCGAGCTCGACAAGAAAGCCCAGGAATTGGCCGGCGAAATCACCGCTCTGGAAGTGCGGGTGAGCGAGATGGCACAGCAGGACGCCGGCATGCGCGAGGCGCTGCGCGCGGGCGATGAAGATCTCAAAACCCTGCGCCTGGCGGTGCAGCTCAGCCAGGAAAAGCGCTCCCAGGTGGAGGTCGACCTGGTGCGCAAGCAATCCGAATTGAAATTCCTTGACGAGACCAGCCGCAAGGAACTGGGAACTCCCGTGGAGGAGCTGGGCACGGACACGGAGACCGTGCCCGATATAGAAGCCATCGCCGCGGCCGAACAGGAGGCCGCCGAAGTCCGCCAGCGCATCGAGGGGCTTGGCGCAGTGAACGCCGCGGCGATGGAAGAATTCGAAGAAGCGCAGCAACGGCAGGAATTCCTGAGCGTGCAGCGCCAGGACCTGATCGATTCGATTCGCGATACCGAAAAAGCCATTCAGGAAATCGATACCGTGTCGCGCCAAAAGTTCGCGGAGGCGTTCGAGGCCATCAATGCCAATTTCCGCGTGGTGTTCCAATCGCTGTTCGGCGGCGGTACGGGTGAAATGCGCCTGACCGACCAGGAGAACCTGGCCGAATCGGGCATCGATATCGTGTGCTCGCCTCCCGGCAAACGGCTGCAGAACGTGCTGCTGCTATCGGGCGGCGAGAAAGCCCTGGCGGCGATGGCGCTGCTGATGGCCATCTTCAAGTACCAGCCCAGCCCGTTCTGCGTGATGGACGAAGTAGACGCGCCGCTGGACGAGGTGAACGTGACCCGCCTGGCCAAGCTGCTGGGAGAGATGTCGGCGCAGACCCAGTTCATCGTGATCACCCACTCCAAGCGCACCATGGAGAGCGCCGAAGCGCTGTATGGCGTGACCATGCAGGAGCCGGGAGTGTCGCGGCTGGTCTCGGTAAGGCTGAACGCGGAAGCGGCGGCGTAGAGGGCTGTTGCGGAATAGGCCTTCGGCCTGTCGGTCCTGAGGCGGACCGCCTCCGCTGGGCGGCCGAGGCCAAGGAGAATCTCCCGAGGGAATTGCCGCATAGTTTCCGGCATTGGAGCTTGAACAAGTCTTTGGCGCGCTGGCATTCTATAACTTCCTCAGCGCCTATGACGGCGGCGTTGTGGGTCCGATGTGCTGAAACTCGCGGCGGAATCCGGCCGGATTCTGGTCTCCCATGACCGCAAACCCATGCCCGCTCATTTGGCCAATTTTCTCCAGGCTGCAATCCAGTCCCGGCGTCATCATCGTATCCCAGGACCTCGATATTGGCACCGCTATCGATGATCTGCTGCTGATCTGGGCGGCGACGGCAGCCGCGGATTGGGTCGACCAGCTCGGCTACTTGCCGATCTGATGGATTGAAAGGGAGGCGGCCGAAATCCTTCAGCGAATTGAAGTAATAACCGGGAGTGTCCGGTTGCGGCAGACTCCGAGCGGATCGTCTTGGGCAAGAGCGCCAGTCTGAATTGACCGCCAATCTCAAGGTCGAGGTTCCGGCCTGGTCCGGTACACGGTGAAGCGCGTGTTCTCGAAAACCGGCGCTCCGGGCAACCGATCGGGTGAAGCCAGGACCACGTATTGAATCCCCAGCGAGTTGCACTGGGCGAGATCGGCCGGGCGGCCCATGGTCTGCTGCCAGCGAAGCCACCACTGGGCGGCGAAGTGGGGCAGGAAATTCACTTGGCCGCCGCCTTTCCAGTCGACGTAGACGGCGCGCAGGGCTTCGGCGCGGAAGATGCCGGGATAGGGAACTTTGCGCGCGTCCGGAAACGCGAATACCGCATCGGACGGGGTGGCGGATCGCGCCCAGGCGGCCAGTTGCTCCAGTTCGGGAGTGTGCAAGCGCGGATAATTTACCACCTGTCCCCAGCCGGGAATCACGAAAAAACCGGCGGTTGCCGCAACGGCAGGCGCCCATCTCCAGGTTTGCCGCCCGGCCAGCCAGACCAGGCCGGCGCTAAGCGCAGCCAGCCCGGCCACAACCAAAACGTGCTGCCATGGCCACGTCCGGGTGAGCACATTCTGCGCCGGCAGCGCAAACGCCGCGGCCAGCCAGGCGACCGATTCCAGCATGGAACCGCGCCGCGCCGAGCGAATGCCGGCAACGGCCGCGAACAATTGCGCCGCCAGAGCCGTCCACAACAGGTTGCGCATGGGTTGCAACTCGGGGAGGAACGCCCAGCCCGCCCATTCCAGCAAGAGCCAGGAAACCGGCATGCTCAGAATCCCGAGGGCAGCCAAAGTTATCAGCAAGCCGCCAGCAGCCTGCCGGCGTAACCGCAGCCACCCACCGCAGGCGATCCCGAACACCAGCAGCCAGTGCAGGATCAGGCTCGCGCCCCACGTCGAAATCCAGTTGTAAGCCGCGCGCATGCGGAGCAACCGCTGGTCAGCGGGCGTGAGGGTGCGGAAGAACCCGGCGGCGGCGCCCTGGGATTGAAACCCGGCCGAAATGACGACTAGCACGAACCCGGCCAGCATCGGGAGACAACTGCGAAGATCGCGCCGGCGCCAGGCCAGCAAGCCTAGCAGGAGGCAAAACGGCAGGGCCGAAGGGGGGTGGTAAATCAAGCCGATGGCGCCTAGGATGGCGGCGGCGCGCGGCCGCCCGGCAGACGCCAGCCCGAGCCCGCACATGACCAAGGGATAGGCTATCGCGCGCGGCGACGGCTCGTATTCGAAGGTCAGCACCTCCGGTCCGGTAATGCCGGCGCCGAGCGAGACGATAGCCGCCGCCAGCAGCGACAAGCCCGCTTGTCCTTCGAGCAGGCTCAGGGCCAGCAGGTAAAGCCCCCAAATCCCCAGTGCCCGAGCTACAAACTGCTGGCCGGCCAGGACTTCGTGGAAGCCCAGGCCGGTGACCCGGCGGGCCGCCAGCGCGATCTCATCGTAGAGGGTGAAGGCCACGTGCGATTCGGCCACCAGAATGTCGGCCGCCAGCACGCGCGGGTCGCGCTCGTGCTCCATGATGGCGACATAGATCTGGGTATCCTGCTGCAACCAGGTGTGGCCCGGAAACCGGAAGAAACTGAGCAACGAAAGGGCGCCGACGGCCGCGGCAATCCCGGCTTGCCTCATTTGGCCGGCGTCTTCGACAGTTGTTGTTTCACCCAAAGGCTGTTGGGATTGAGCGCCAGGGATTTTTCGAACGCCTGGCGGGCTTCGGCGTCTTTGTTTTCTTTACGCAGGCTGAGGCCCAGCCACAAATAGGCCTCGGCGTTGCGGGAATCGAGATCGATGGCTTTGCGGAAATCGACCACGGCCGATTCCAGGCCGCCGCCTAGTTGGGGCGGCAGGTAGTAGTTGCCTACCCCCCGTGCTACGTAGACCATGGAGGAGTTGGGGGCGCGCGCGACAGCCTTCGCAATCGCGTCTTTGGCCCGGGGGCCATAGGTCAGCCCACTCATCAGGTCGGTGATGGCCTGCCCGCAGAGCGTGCCCAACACGCGGTAGTTTTCGGCGTCGTCGGGTTTCAGGGCCACGGCTCTTTCGGCGGCCTTGATACCCACTTCGGCGGCTTGCCGGGCGGCCTTCTTGTCGCGCAGTTCCTGATCCACTTCGGCAAGATACGATGCAGCCATGGCGCAGCGGTATTGGGCCGCGGCATCGTTAGGAGCCTTGGCCGCGGCGGCATCCGTTTCGCGGACGAACCTTTCGAGCGAGGGCCGGTCCTGGCGGTCGCGAGCCGTTTCGAGCGGCGTTGCGCCCTGAACGAAGAATCCGGCGATGACGAGTTCGAGCACCATCTTCCTAACTCTACCCGATCAGAGGGCTGCCACTTTACGCTGGGCCGTCAAGAAATAGATGCCCAGCACCACCAGCAGCGCTCCATCCATGGCCAGCACCACCGGCGCCGTATATCTTGGGACGAGCACTCCGGTCACCAGGTTCCCCATCGGCATTCCGCCCCGAAAGGCGAAATTATACGCACTCACCACCCGGCCGCGCATTTCGTTGGTGGCGATTAACTGCACCAGCGAGGTGACCATGGTGAAAACTCCAACGGTGGAAGCACCGCAAATAAACAAAACGACGAAACTGAGCGGCAACAGTTTCGACAGAGCAAAGCCCCCGATGGCCGCGCCCAGGATGATTAGCATAATCAAAGCGGCCCTGCCCTTTTGGCGAATCTGTCCCAGCCACGCCACCATCAGAGCCCCCGCCACCGAACCGACCCCTACCACCGACACAAAAGTGGTGAACGTTTCGGGACCGCGGTGAAACACGTCCCTGGCGAACACCGGCAGAAAGGTGCGCATCGGGACGGCCAGGAATGTCATGCAAAAAGCCAGCACCATCAGCGCCACCATGCCGTCCCGCTCGCGGATGAAGCGGAACCCTTGTTTCATGCTCGACAGGATCGATTCACCGGTTTTCTCGGGGAGAAATCGAACCGTCAATATCGACAGCGAAATAATCGGCGCGAAGAAAGAAACTCCGTTGAGGCCGAAGCACCAGGCGTCGCCCAACTTGACCATGGCGATGCCGCCCAAGGTGGGGCCAATGATGGTGGCGAGATTGAATTGGATGGAGTTCAGCGCGATGGCATTGGGCATGTCCTCTTTGCGGACCAGGGTGGGAATCAACGCCGAGTAGGCCGGCCCGCCAAATGCCTGGGCGAAACCCGAAACGAACGACAGCATCAGAATTTGCCACACCTGGACCAGATGCAGCAGCACCAGCGCCGTCAGGATAAACGCGCTGCCCATCTGCACCCATTGCGATGCCATCAGCATCTTACGGCGCTCGAAACGGTCCGCCAGCACCCCACCGAACAGCGAAAACAGAAAGATCGGGATGCCCCCCAGAAAGGTATCGAGGCCCAGCAGAAAAGCCGAATGGGAGAGCTCGTAGACCAGCCAGGCCTGGGCCACGATCTGCATCCAGGTGCCGATCGTGGAGGTGCACGCGCCAATCCACATCACGCGAAAATCGCGGTATTCAAAGGCCTTGAAGACGCGGCGGAACTGGGCGGTGGAATTCTGTAGGGAGGCTGCCAAATTGGGATTGTAGCAGCCGGAGGGAGCCGGTGTGGCGTCCGGCTGGCCGGCAACTGATCGCTTCTTTACCTTTTAGCTGAATTATTCAATTCGGATCTTGACGAATTCACGGATTCACCCTATAATCCATGTACATAGTAGACAAATCACCGTGAGGCGTCGGTTCGTGGCTGCTGGCCCGGCGCTGCTCACTATTCTCGGTCGAGTAGAAGTTGGAGGATTGAGCGTGATTCGGAAGTTCGATTCGTATTCCGATCCGGCGATGACATCGTCAGCGTGGTTTTCCTCGTTGGCTGTCCACCGGTTTCCCGACATGGAAGACGCGCGTAGTTTCGGATTGCCCCGCCGCTGTTGTTGTTGCCTCTAGTGTCGTTCCTTAGCGCTAGGTACTCCCTAGCACTCTTCCACTAAGTGAATCGTGCAGTTAGCGGATTCTCGATCAACCGGTCGGGACTGGTGTCTGTGCTTTCCCAGTGAGCGAGTCATTGCTCTCGCCGAGGCCGGAAGGCGGACTTATACCGCCGAATTTGTGGTTACTGAAAGGAGACATATATGAGGTTATTTGTTTCTATCCTACTCGTCTTCGGTTTGGCATTGGCGCAATCGTTTCAAGGCTCCTTGCGCGGGCGGGTTCTGGATCCCAAAGGCGCTACGGCGCCAGCGGCGACGATCACGTTGATTGACGAAGGTACATCGGTCCGGCGGCAAACAATCACCAACGAGCAAGGTGAGTATACCTTCGCGGCACTGACGCCTTCCACTTACGCTGTAACGGTCGAAGCGGCGGGATTCAGGCGGATCGAGCAGCGCGGTGTCACCGTCGCGACTCAGGCGGAGGCAATTCTCGATTTCAAGCTGGAACTGGGGCAGGTCACCGAAGAGGTCGACGTCACGGCCGAAGCGCCGCCGCTCGAAACGGGTGACGCGTCGACGGGTCAGTTGATCGACAGCCAGAAGATCACCGACCTCCCGCTTCTGGGGCGCAATCCGTTTTTCACGGCGAAGCTGGCCCAGACGGTCGTGTTCACTAATAATCCGAAATTCGCTCGCATGCAGGATCAGAACGGGAATTCGCAGGTGTCTATCGCCGGCGGCCCGCTGCGAACCAACAACTACCTGATCGATGGCATCTCGATCACCGATTCGAACAATCGAGCCGTCATTCTCCCCTCTCCGGAAGCCGTTCAGGAGCTGAAGCTTCAGGCGAGCACCTACGATGCCGAGGTAAGCCGCACTGGCGGGGGAAATTTCAATACGCTGCTGCGGTCGGGTACCAATGAGATTCACGGCAGCGCGGTCGGCCACATCCGCGAGACAGATTGGCTGGCCAACAACTTCTTCGCGAATCGCGCCGGGCAACCCATCGCGAACCAGCCGTTCCGGGATTGGGCAGGCTCGCTCGGCGGTCCGGTCTTCATTCCCAAGCTTTACGACGGCAACAAGACCTTCTTCTTTATCACCACCGAGTCCTACCGGCAGCACGACGGTTCCACCACCGTGCTTTCCGTGCCCACCGCGCTGGAGCGTGCGGGAGACTTCTCGCAGAGCCTGGCTAAGAACGGCTCCCAACAAGTGATCTACGATCCGCTGACCACCAACCTCACCACCGGCACGCGCCAACCCTTTCCCGGAAACGTGATTCCCGCCGGCCGTATCAGCAGCGTCGGCTCGGCGCTAGCCTCCTACTATCCCAATCCGAACGCGGCGACTGCCTACTACGGGGCCCCCAACTACAACTTCACCGGCGGTTATCCGAATCGCGGCGACCAGAAAACATTTAAGGCGGATCGCGAATTCACTTCCTGGCTGCGGGCATCGGGGTCTTATATCCATCAAAAGACCTTCGAAGTGGACGCTCCGTCGGACATTTTTCCCAACGCGGCATCTCCCAGCCAGACTTATTGCTGTGATCGAAAGATCGATGCCACCGAAGCCAATGCCACGGTGACGGCAACCCCCAGCACGGTGATCGCGATTCGTTGGGGATTCAACCGATTTTATTCGAAGAGCACGCAGGAGAGCGCGGGCTTCAACCTGGCTTCGCTGGGATTGCCGGAATCGCTTGTGAGTGTCACTCCCAATCCGGCGTTTCCCGCCATCACCATGGCGGACGTCAGCAGCTATGGAGGCGGGGGAACCAATCAGGATGTCTTCTACTCGCGTAACTTCAATAGCACGATCTCCAAATTCGTGGGCAAGCACAGCTTGAAGGCGGGCTTCGATTTCCGCACCCTTCACGATTTTGGCACGCCCGCCTCGGGTCCCATCAGTTTGGGTTTTTCCACGGTCTTCACTCAAGCCTCGGCCCAATCCTCCACCACCGGAACGGGGGCCAGCCTGGCGACCATGCTGTTGGGCTATCCCACTAGTGGCAGCATGAGCATCGTCACCGGCTTCGACGACTTCCTACGCTACTACGGAGGATTCGTTCAGGACGATTATCGCATCACGCCCAAACTCACGCTGAACTTCGGAATCCGGCTCGAATACGAGTCGGGCATCGAAGAGAAGAACAACAAATTGATTGTCGGCTTCAACCCCACCGCGGTCAATCCCTTGTCGCAAGCGGTCTCGAGCCCGCAGGTCTTCGGCGCGGTGCAATATGCCGGCGTCGGCGGCAACCCTACCCAAACCGGCGCCGCGCTTTCGGTCAAACCGGCGCCGCGGTTTGGCTTCGCCTACCAGGTGAACCGGAACACAGTGGTGCGCGGAGGGTATGGCATCTTCTGGGCGCCCACGTTCTTCAGTTTTCAAAATACCATCGGGTATTCGCAGACCACCTCCATCGTCACCTCGACCAACGGCAACTTCACTCCCGCCGCCTCGCTTGCGGACCCTTATCCGACCGGCCTCATCCAGCCTAGCGGAAACTCACTGGGCGCGCTCTCGGGGATCGGCCAGGCGATCACCATTCCCGACCCGAAAACGCAATCGGCGGGCTACGTGCAGGAGTACTCGCTCGAAGTACAAAGGCAGGCGCCAGGTGGAATTGTACTTACCCTGGGAACCTTGGGATCGCACTCACTTCACCTGATCGAGAGCGGGCAGAACATCGACCAGCTCAACCCGAATTATTTCTCACTCGGGTCAGCCCTCAGCCAGAGCGTTGCAAATCCGTTCTATAACAACGGCGGCGTGGGGAGTATAGCTAACTCGACCGTAAGCCGGGCGCAATTGTTGATGCCATTCCCGCAGTACACTTCGGTAACGCTGTCCACCGCGGACACGGCCGATGCCCGTTACTATTCCTTTTACTTTCGGGCCGAGCGCCGTTTCGCGAGAGGGATCGGCGTGCTGGCATCCTACGCGTGGTCGCGCAGCAACGACAACGTAATCGGGTTGAACCTCGCCGGGACCAGCCAGATCGCTTCCGTCGCCGGCGCACAGAGCGCGTACAACCTGAACGGTGAATGGAGCCTGTCCACGCAGGATGTGCCCAATCGCTTCACCACGGCGGTCACTTATGAACTGCCGTTCGGAAGAGGCAAGCCGTTTCTCAACAGGAACAGCGTACTGAACTGGATCGTCGGCGGATGGTCGGCCAATGCGTTCGGCGTCATCCAGAGCGGGTACCCTCTATCAGTCACGCAGCCCAATAACAACAGCGCGATCGGCGCCAGTTATCAGCGGCCCAACGCCACGGGCGTATTGCCGGAGACATCCGGTTCGGTCGACAGCCGCGTCAGCGATTGGCTGAACCCGGCGGCGTTCTCGCAGGCGGCGCAATTCACCTTCGGCGATATCAGCCGGTTCATCGATGTGCGGGGTCCGGGACTGTTCAACTGGGATCTGTCGGTATTCAAGGCTTTTTCAATCAGAGAGCGGATCAAAGCGCAGTTCCGCGTCGAGGCCCTCAACGCCACCAATACGGTCTATTTTGGGACGCCCAATACGACGTTCACCAACTCGACGTTTGGGGTGATCACCAGCCAGATCAATAACCCCAGGCTGCTGCAGCTCGGTGTGCGGGTCGCATTCTAACTGGAAGCAATCATTGAAAAAGGAGAGTAATAGATGAAGCTCGATCTAATAGCCAAGCGATTAGTGGTATTTCCGGCAGTCTGGGCGGCGATGGCCGGCATCGGAAGTTTTCAACCGGTCTTCGCGCAGGACGCCTCGCCACAGGCCCAGGCCGCGCCACCCATCGTCGAATGGGTCTACCGGGTGAGGTGGGGTTATTACGACGAGTGGTACGCGATCTTCAAGAAGTATCAGATCGCCGTTCTGGATGAGGAGAAAAAGGAGGGGCTGGTCACTAAGTACATCGTGCAGCGGGGCAGCGGGCACTCACTCGGCGAGGCCAGCCGTTGGGACCTCCGCGTTTTGATCTACTACAAGGACCGCGATTCGCAGGCTAGAGGGCGCGGCATCGCGCAGAAGTTGTTTCCCGATCAGGAGACGTTCCGCAAAGAGGAGCAACAACGTTGGCAACTGACCGCGGAGCACTGGGATCGTCCCCTAACTGAGTTGGATCCACACGGCGAGAAGGCGTCGAATTAACTGAATAGCCGTCAATAGCAGCAGACCTCAACACGAACAACCGAGGAGTAAACATATGAAGAAGACGTTATTACTTGCAACCGTTTTCGCGTTCGCGCCCGCGATTTGGGCTGAGTCCCTGGCGGGACTCTGGAACGCGACGATCACTGTCAGCGGAACTGAGATCCCTTTCAAGATTGAATTTGCCGGCGATGGGTCCAACGTCAAAGGCTGGTTTTTCAATGGCGACGAGCATGAGAATTCAACCGGCGGCACGTTCGAAAACTGCTCGCTGGTGCTTCACTTCGACAGCTACGCTTCGGTGCTGAAGGCGGCGGTAAAGGACGGAGTCCTGGACGGCGAGTACAGCACGCGCGGCACGCCGATCCCGATCCACGCGGTTCGCGCCGTCCGGCAGCCCGTTTCCAATGGGAAGGCGCCCGACATCTCCGGCCTCTGGTACCTGGAGGGTGTCAAGAGTTCCAAGCACGACGAGCAGGCATGGCGGTTCTTTGTGCGGCAGAAGGGGACGGAAGTTTCGGGCGCGATTCTTCGCGTGGACGGCGACACCGGAACGCTTACCGGCAGTTACAAGGACGGCAAGTTCGTGCTCAGCCATTTCTCCGGCGCGCGCGCGGCGCTGCTTGAAATCACACCGCAGAGCGACGGAACTTTGACGGTCAACCTGAGCGGGCAACACCATGAGGGAGTGATCACCGCCGTGCGGCCGGAGCAGGCGCGGGCCAAAGGTCTCCCCGAACCCGTGGACGCGGACCAGCACACGGGCGTGACGGACTCGACCAAGCCATTCGCGTTCAGTTTCAAGGACCTGAATGGCAATCTGGTATCCAATACCGACGAGCGCTTCCGAGGCAAGGTTGTGTTGATCAATATCACGGGCAGCTGGTGCCCGAACTGTCACGATGAAGATGAATTTCTTCCCACGATCTACAACAAGTATCATGCACGGGGACTGGAGATCGTCGCACTGAATTTCGAAGAACCCGAACAACTCGCCGACCCAACGAGGCTGAAGACGCTGATCGAGGCATACGGGATCAGCTACCCGGTCTTGCTGGCTGGCGAAACGCGCTCCGTCAAGGAGAAGCTGCCGCAGGCCAAGGATTGGGACTCCTGGCCCACAACGTTCTTCGTGGGCCGCGACGGGCTGGTAAAGGCTGTACACGCCGGTTTCCCAAGCCCCGGCAGCGGCGATCTATTCACCAAAGCGAAGGCGGAGTTTATCGGAGAGGTCGAGCGCCTGCTCGCCGAGAACCAAACATCTTCCCGATAGACTGGCTGGAAATCGTTCCATAAATACGGCGGTGTGTTCTCGGCAGAGGCGCAACCACCGCTCCCTCGCGGTCGCGGCCCGGCAAGGACGCGACCGTGGGTGCTCATGAAATACGTTAGCGTATTTCTGCAATTACCGATTAGACTAGGTGTTTAAGGAGGCAGTAAGTATCGGACGCTTGGCTTCCACACCCTGGCCCTGGTACATAGCCGGTCCGGTAATCGGGCTATTCGTTCCGGCGCTCCTGATAATGGGCAACCGCTTGTTTGGTGTTTCCAGCAACCTCCGGCATCTGTGTTCCGCCGTCTTTTCCGGGCGGATTGAACATTTTCGCTACGATTGGAGGTGCGACGGCCTTTGGAATCTTCTTTTCGCGGCCGGCATTCTGGTGGGCGGCTTCGTCGCTTCGCGCGGGGCAGGACCTCAGAATGTCGCGATCTCGGAACAGACCAGGGTTGCCCTCGTGAGCCTGGGAATTCACGACTTCGCCGGATTGGCGCCGCGCGAACTATTCACATGGTCCGCGTTGCTCACGCTTAGAGGATTTGTCTCTGTCGTCCTGGGCGGTTTCCTTGTCGGATTCGGCACTGCCTACGCTGGAGGCTGCACTTCGGGCCATGCGATCTCAGGTCTGGCGGACCTGCAGGTGTCGTCGTTGATCGCGGTAGCGGGTTTCTTTGCCGGCGGTCTTATCGCAACGCATTTCATTCTCCCGCTATTGTTATGATTCTCATGACCACCCAGCCGGGCAAAGACCAAGCGGCTACCGGTAACTCTCGAGCCGAGACTGGCAGCACCCTACTGAGCTATCTTCTTCTCGGGATTTGCTTCGGAATTACGTTGACGAAGTCCGAGGTGCTTTCCTGGTTCCGCATCCAGGAGATGTTCCGGTTCCAGTCTCCTCGAATGTACGCGATTATTGGCTCGGCCGTGGTGGTTGCCGCTGCTTCGGTCGCATTCATCAAGCGGTTTGGATTGAAAACAGTCTCGGGCGAGCCGATTTCGATTCCACCCAAGCGGCTGGGGCTCGGGACTCGTTATGCGGCCGGCGGCACGATCTTCGGGCTGGGCTGGGCGCTCACGGGAGCTTGCCCGGGACCGCTTTTCGCCCTTGTAGGCAATGGCGTCACCGTGATGATAGTTGCCATTGGCAGCGCGCTGGCGGGAACCTGGCTGTATGGCTTTCTAAGGCCGCGGCTCCCACACCGATCGCGGTATCGGGGTGGGCATTCAGCTACGCTCTACGCGCCGTGGCCTCCGGGAGTTGAGGGCTGACGCTGAAGGCTCGGACCCGGATGCGTTACCGCACTTAAGGATGCGGGTACTTAGTCCGCCGTCGGTACGACTGGGACTGTTTTTGGGGTCCGATTTCGGTCAAGATGGGATTTCGGTCAGCCGGATCCGGCAACGGTTTCGGCTCGCTCCAGACCCTGTCCAGGATGGAGAGCCGGCCGAAGGTTGCGTGTGAGTTTGCGTCTAAGTCTCCTCTCTTGAGCCGGGGTTCGCTCCCCCGGCTCTTTTTTTTTGCCGGTGCCCAAAACCGCCTGCCACTATTTGGGCAAGTATCTGTCCCGGGCTTTCCTCGTCGCGCCAAACGACTGATTGCAAGCCTGGTTCGGCTTGGCATCCGTCGTGCAATTTCGACCCGTCGGATGTTGAAGATCACGCTTCACGATTACCAGGCCAGCTTGCTTTTTGTCCTGGAAGGCAGGCTTTGCGGTCCCTGGGTGGGGGAACTGCGGCAATGCTGGCAGACGGCGGCTTCGACACTACATTCCCGCACGGCGACCGTCGATCTAAAGGAAGTGGATTTCGTAGACAGCGAAGGTCAGGCCCTGCTGGCGGAAATGCAAAAGGCCGGAGTTCGCCTGCGGGCGGGCTCACCTCTCATACGAGCCTTGCTGCCCAGGGAGTACGCCATAAGGGGCGAACAGAGTGGTTGTGCTACGGTTGAAGAAAAGCCGACGCGGCGACGACATGCTTGTCCCCACTCCGATGTCACCAAGCCCAATTCAGGTTCGGTATGAGACGCTGCTCGAAGTAGCGCAGAGCATCGTCGCGCACCGTCAGCTCTCGACTCTGTTTACCGATCTGAGCCGCTGCCTGAAGAGCCTGGTCACCTTCGATTTCATCGTGCTGACGCTGCTCGATGCGAAGAGCCAGACGGTGCGATTGCATATCCTCGAAACCGACCGCGCGGTGGTGGGAGAGGAGCAACACGAAGTAGCCGGCGAGGAAACCCCGACCACGCTGGCCCTGCGCGAGCGCCGGCCCTATTACGCCCCCGATGCCCAGGCGTTGGGCCGGTTTCCCCGCCTGCAGCGGTTGATTCAGGCTAACGGCTGCGAGTCTTTCTGTACCCTGCCTTTATTCACGGCGCAGTGCGATTTGGGCGGGCTGACATTCGGTTCCACCCAAAAGAGCGCCTATTCGCCCGAAGATATCGAATTCATGGAGCACGTGGCGCGGCAGGTGGCCATTGCCGTGGAAAATGCCCTCAACGGGGAAGCCGCCAGAGTGTACGAAGGGCAACTGGCGCAGGAGCGCGACCGCCTGCGGGCGCTGCTGGAAGTGAACAATGCGGCGGTGAGCTGCCTGTCGATGAAGTCCCTTTTTCAGACCGTGGCTTCCGCTTTGCGGCGCATTTTCGGGTTGGATTTCGCCAGTATCATGACCTATGACGGCGAAAAAGATGTCCTTCGGTTGAAGGTTCTGGATTTCCCGGATAGCCAGGGCGCCATGCAGGAAGACGCGGAAATTCCGGTGGCGAATACGCTGGCGGGCATCATTTTCCGGGGCCGGGAAGGGCGCGTGCTGGAAGCCGAGGACATCCGCCGCCTGTCGCCCGTCACCAGCACGATTATGGAACGGGAGGGACTACGGTCGATCTGCGCCACTCCCATGATTTTCCTGGGCAAAGCGTTGGGAATGTTGAGCGTGGGTTCGCGGCAGGCCGGCTTTTTCAACCCGGCAGACATCCTGTTCTACACCCAGGTGGCGGGGCAGATCGCAATTGCTTTTGAAAACGCCCTTTCCTTCAAGCGCATCGAAGAGCTCAATGCGCACCTGGCGGAAGAGAAGGTCTACCTCGAGGACGAGATCCGCACCGACAACCGCTTCGAGGATATTATCGGACAAAGCCGCGCCCTCAAAGCCATCCTCAAACAAGTCGAAACCGTCGCTCCCACCGATTCCACGGTGCTGATTTACGGCGAAACCGGTACGGGGAAGGAACTGCTGGCGCGGGCCATCCACGACCTCAGCGCGCGGCGCCAGGGCACGTTCGTCAAACTCAATTGCGCCGCCATCCCCACCGGCTTGCTCGAAAGCGAAATGTTCGGCCACGAGAAAGGCGCCTTCACCGGGGCCATCGCCCAACGCGTGGGCCGTTTCGAACTGGCGCACCGCGGCACCATGTTCATGGACGAAGTGGGCGAGATCCCGCTCGAGCTGCAGACCAAGCTGCTGCGCGTGCTGCAGGAACGCGAATTCGAGCGTTTAGGCAGTTCGCGGACCATCCAGACCGACGCGCGGCTGGTAACGGCCACCAATCGCAACCTGGCGGAGATGGTGGAGCAGCGCCAGTTCCGAGCCGATCTCTATTACCGCCTGAACGTTTTTCCCATCACCGCGCCGGCTCTCCGCGAACGGCGCGAAGACATCCCTCTGCTGGTGCGCTATTTCGTGCAGCAGTTCGCCCGGCGGATGAACCGGCGCATCACCCACATTCCCGCCGAATCGATGCAGGCTCTGGAGCGCTACGCCTGGCCGGGGAACATTCGCGAGCTGCAGAATTTCATCGAGCGGGCGGTGATTTTGTCGCAGGGCACTTCGCTCGAAGCCCCGGTGCGGGAACTCACGCGTGTGCCGGTAAGGCCAGCCCCACCGGCCGCTGCCCCCGCCAGCGCGGTCACCCTCGCCGACGCCGAACGCGAAGCCATCGAGCGCGCTCTCGAAGAATCCGGCGGCAAAGTGGGCGGCGAAAGCGGCGCCGCGGCCCGCTTGGGGATGAAACGCACCACCCTCCAGGCCAAAATGCGCAAGCTGGGGTTGGATAAGAGCAAGTAAAGAATCATGGCCGCCGATAAACGCCGATGAACGCCGATGAAGAAACCAAAGGGATTATCGGTGTTTATCGGTGTTCATCGGCAGCCATAATTTGTTTTTTCAAACTGCTCCCTCGCCGTCCCACCGACTAGCGGCTGCCGCCGGGCCAGGCCCAAATGTGTAAGCTCGGCTTGGATGGCAGGAAGGTCCGCGGAAGTATAGCCGCCGATAAGCAAGTCGGGGGACTCATCGCCGCTCATCGGTGCTAATCGGCGGCATAATTTGGTAGTGGGTCGTGGCATGGAAGCGCCTCGCACGATGAAGATTCAGTGTCCGAAATGTCGTGGCTTGGCGGAACAGTCCCTTGTGGACCCGGAGGTGCTGCTGCCGGCAGGCCGCGCCATCGTTCGAAAGTGCCCTTGCGGAGACGGCGACAGCCCTTACTTTTTCTGGCCCGCGAACCAAGAGCAAAGCGATATGGTACGCTGCGCAGTAGGCCAAGGACGATGAGCGCCGAAAAGGGCGGCTGCCTTCACTTGCTTGGAGAAGCACTGGGGATGATACTGGTCGCCTTCCTCGGCTTTTGGGTTCTGTGGTTTCTTAACGCCCTGGTCCTCGAGGTGTATTCGACTTTTTCCGAGGACCAGCCAGGCAAACTCCTTGCTGCGGTGGCGTCCATCGGAGAAATATTAATTCTTTCCAGCTTGGACGGGCTCATAACGAGCGTCGTCAGAGTCGCTCAACTGACACATCCATAACTTGAATCTCCACGGCCCCCTGGGCCGCCCGTGCCATAATGGCAGGCATGGCAAGCACTACTTCGGTGGCCATCGAGCAATACCTGTCGACGGTGTACGAGCCGGAGATGGACTACGTGGACGGGGAACTGGAGGACCGCAACGTGGGCGAAAAGGACCACAGCAAGCTGCAAGCGAAGCTGATTCGGCTACTGCCCGCCACACTGGCCGTCTTTCCGGAGGTTCGGATTCGAGTGTCCGCCAGCCGGTTTCGCGTCCCGGATGTCTGCATTTACCTCCAGGAGCCGGACGAGCAGGTTTTCACATCGCCACCCCTGGCCGTAGTGGAAATCCTGTCGCCGGAAGACCGAATGGTAAGAATGCAGCGTAAGTTGGAAGATTATTACGCCATGGGCTGCCGCAACGTGTGGATTCTGGATCCTCGCGGCAGGAAGGCGTACCGTTACGACGGCAGCGCGGTGGCGGAAGTCCAAGGCAGCTTGGATGCGGGCGAGGTGACACTCCCACTGGAAAAGCTATTCGATTAGGCAGGCTCGCCCCTTCGGCACTGCCCATATTTTGGCGCTACCGAAAATGCGCCGTCCAATCGAATCAGCGAGTTAGATCCGGCACTGCGATTGCAGTTCTCGGGGCGTGACCAAGAAATGGATGACGATTGCGGGGGCTTTGCTCTGGCTGTCGGCCGGACCGGGTTGGGCCCAAGAGGCGGCTCCGTTGCAGTTGAACCTTCACGACGCGGTGAATCTGGCGCTCAAGCAGAATCCGCGGGTCATACTGGCCAATCTCGAGGTGGCGCAGAGCGCCGAGGAGGTGCGCGCGGCTCGCTCCGGGTTGCTGCCGCGCATCGACGGCACCGTCGGCGAATCGGTCAACCGGGAAAACGTCCAGGCCCTGTTTGGAGGGCCAATCCCAGGTTTTCCGGGGCACATCGGACCTTTTGAAGTATTCCAGATAGGGGCGGGCTTCCAGGCACCGGTTTTCGATCTTACGCTGTGGCGGCGGTATCGTGCCTCCCAGGCCGGCGCCAACACCGCCCGGGCCGACGAAATCACGGCACGCGAAGAGAGCGTGCTGCTGGTGGTTTCTCAATACCTTGGCAGCCAGCGCGCAGCAGCCGACGTGGCAGCCGCCGAATCGCGGGTGAAGTTGGCTCAGGCTCTTTACGACCAGGCCGCCGACTTGCAAAAGAACGGCGTCGGCACCGGCATCGATACCTTGCGCGCCAATGTGGAGTTGCAGAATGAGAAGCAACGGTCGATCGTGGCGCGAACCGGCCTCGACACCTCACTGTTCGGCTTGGCGCGGCTGCTCAGCGTCGATCCCAAACGCAAGATCGAGTTGGCGGACCAGGGCAACTTCTTTCAAACGCCGGGGACCGATGCCGACCAGACGCTGGAGCATGCTTACAGTTCCCGTCCCGAGCTGCAACGGGTGGCTAGCGACCGGCGGCGGCTGGAGTTGGGCCGCCAGGCTGCTTCCGAGGAGCGCCTGCCTAAAGTATCGGCCAATGGGTCGTGGGGGGAACTGGGGTTGGCGCCCGATTCCGTGATTCCGCAGTACCAGTTTTTCTTCGCCTTGAATGTGCCGATTTTCACCGGCGGGCGGATTCAAGCCGAGCGAGCCAAGGCGGATCTAGCCCTGCGGCAACTGGCCCAACAGGAACAGGACTTGCACGACCGCATCGCGCTCGAGGTGAAGACCGCCGTGGCGCAAATGGCGGCGGCCCGCAACGAGGTCGACGTGGCCAACCAGGGCATCGAGCTGGCGCGCCAGGAAGTGGACCAGGCGCGCGACCGCTTTCAGGCCGGCGTGGCCAACAACATCGAGGTGATCAGCGCCCAGGACGCCCTGGCCCGCGCCAACGATAACCAGATCGCGGCCCTCTACCGCTTCAACCAGGCCCGCGCCGACGTAGCGCACGCCGCCGGGCAGATGGAGACGCTCTACGCCAAATAGGCAAATCAACCCGTGGGTCATCGCCATGACGGTCATGCTCGCGACCTTCATGGAAGTGCTCGACACCAGCGTGGCCAATGTCGCCCTGCCGCACATCGCCGGCGACCTGTCCGCTGATATCGATCAATCCACCTGGGTGCTGACCAGCTACCTGGTTTCGAACGCCGTCATTCTTCCTATGGGCGGCTGGTTCGCCATGCTGATGGGCCGCAAGCGCTTCTACATGATCTGCGTGGCCTTGTTCACCGCCGCCTCGCTGTTGTGCGGGCTGGCCCCGACGATCGGTTTGCTGATTTTCTTCCGGGTGCTCCAGGGCATTGGCGGCGGAGCGTTGCAGCCCATGTCGCAAGCCATCCTGGTCGAGACGTTTCCGCGCGAGAAGCACGGCATGGCAATGGCCGTGTACGGCCTGGGGGTGGTGGTGGCGCCCATCATCGGGCCCACGCTGGGCGGCTGGATCACCGACAACTCTACCTGGCGCTGGATCTTTTTCATCAATTTGCCGGTGGGCTTGCTGTCCCTGGTCCTGACGGGTCTGCTGGTTTTCGACCCTCCTTACCAGGTTCGGCGCTCGCTCGGCGACGGTCTGAAAATCGACTACGCCGGCTTCGGATTGCTGGCTCTCGGGCTGGGATCGCTCGAAGTGGTGCTTGACGAAGGGCAGAGAAACGACTGGTTCGGCTCTCATTTCATCGTGACCTTCAGCATCGTCACGGTGGTGTGCCTGGTGGCGGTCGTGTTCTGGGAGTTGCACCATGAGCACCCGGTTATCGATTTTCGCGTCCTGAAGGAGCGCAATTTCATGCTGGCGACGGTATCCATGCTGATCATGGGTTTCGTCCTCTACGGCAGCACCACGCTGATGCCATTGTTCCTGCAGACATTGCTCGGCTACACCGCCATGCTCAGCGGCTTGGTTCTGTCCCCCGGCGGTCTGGCCGTCTGCGTGTGCATGCCGGTGGTAGGCCTGTTGTTGAGAAAGTACGAGGCACGCTGGCTGGTGGTCTTCGGGGTCGTAATTTCCGCCGCCGGGCTGCTCATGATGTCGCGGTTCAATCTCGACGTGGACTACGGCACGGCCGTGCGGGCGCGTGTGGTACAGAGCTTCGGGCTGGGATTCCTGTTCGTGCCGATCAGCGCCGCCGCCTTTGCGCGCGTACCCAAGGAACGGACCAATTACGCCACCGGGCTGTTCAACCTGGCCCGCAATATTGGCGGCAGTTCGGGCATCGCCGCCATTACCACGATGCTGGCCCGCCGCGCCCAGGTGCATCAGCAAACCCTGGTGGCGCATCTGACTCCCTATGATCCTTTCTTCCGCGCTTCGCTGGCCAATACGGCCGCCATGGTCGGGACCCGCGGCCCGGGCCTGGCCGGTGCCGAGGCCCAGGCGCGCGGGCTGATTTACGGCGGCATGTTGCGGCAAGCCAGTATGCTGTCGTTCGCGGACGCTTTTTTGGCGATGGCCGTACTGTTTCTGGCCATTGTCCCCTTGATGTTCTTCATGAGAAAGGCCGGGCCCGTCAAAGGGCCGGTTATGGTGGAATAGATGCAATCGTTGGAGGAACCCGTGGCAACCCTGCCAGCAACCGAGGCCGAACGGCCGCCGGCTCGAAGCAACCGCGCTAAGTGGGTGCTGCTCTTCGTGCTGCTCATCGCCGTGGCGGTGGGAGTGGGACTGTACCTGCACTATGAGGACCAGGTCTCGTCGGACGACGCCGAAGTGGATGGCCACATCACCGCTATTGCTCCCAAGATCGGCGGCAACGTGGTCGAGGTCGCGGTGCTCGATAACCAGCCGGTCAAAGAAGGCCAGGTGCTGGTGCGCATCGATCCGCGCGATTTCCAGGCCCGCGTCGACCTGGCTCAGGCCGCGCTGGAGCGCGCCGAAAGTCAATTGCGCTCCGCCCAGGTGGGCGTTCCCCTGACCAACCAGACCACCGAATCGACCACCGTCGCTTCTTCGGCCGGGGTGAGCGACGCGCAGGCGGAGCTGGAACGCGCCCGCATCGGTGTGGAACAAGCCGCGGGCGCCGACCTGGCGGTTGCCGAAGCCAACGTGCGCACCCGCGAAGCCGACAACGACAAAGCCCAGGCCGACCTCGCCCGCATGAAGCCGTTGGTCGACAAAGCCGAGATTTCCCAGCAGCAGTACGACGCCTACGTAGCTGCCGCGAAAGTGACCGCCAGCCAGTTGCGCGCCGACCAGCAGAAGCTGGAATCCGCGCGCCAAAACGCCGCCGCCAAGCGGGCTGCCCTCGAAGCCGCCGGCTCGCGTCTGGAACAGGCCAAAGCCCAATTGACGTTTTCCCAGGCCAACCGCAAACAGGTAGCCATTCGCCAGGCGGATGCGGCCACCGCCGCCGCCGCCGTTTCCGAGGCCCGCGCCGAGCTCGAAGCCGCCCGGCTCCAGCTCAGCTACACCACCCTCGCCGCGCCGGTCGATGGCGTGGTCACTCGCAAGAGCGTCGAAGTGGGCCAGGTAGTGCAGCCCGGCCAAGCTCTCATGGCCGTGATTCCGCTCAATACCACCTGGGTCACCGCCAATTTCAAGGAAACGCAGCTCTCTCACGTCCAACCCGGCCAGCGCGCCGAAATCCAGGTGGACATGTACGGCAAGAGCGTAATCGGCCATGTGGATTCGATCGCCGGCGCAACGGGCGCCCGGATGAGCCTGCTGCCGCCCGAGAACGCCACCGGCAACTTCGTGAAAGTGGTCCAGCGGATCCCGGTTAAAATCCTGGTGGACCAGACCAATGGACTGATCCTGCGGCCAGGTATGAACGTAGATGTTACAATTTACACGCGCTAACCGGGGCGAGCGGGGGGGAAACCGCAGCGTCGATGAAAACAGATGAAGAAAGCAAAGGAGTTGTGCGGTTCATCGGTGGCCTAGATGGAATTTTGCGAGAGATGGCCCTTCGGATGCCACTATATAGGCATGAAGCGCCCGTATCGGTACCGTTTAGGTAGTTTTTTCTTATTGACTATCGCGATGGCACCCCGGTCGTGGGCGGGCGAGGGAACCCCGTGGACTGAACTGGCTGCGCGCGCCGAAGCCGACTATGAACGCGTCGCTCTGGCCGTCTCGCCGGGGCTGATCGAAGCTTCCGCCTGTCAGCAGTCGCAAGCGGCTTTGGTATCCATCGCTCCACTTGGCCAATTGCCGCCGATCCACTACCGCAAGGGCTACTGCGCGCTGGTGGCCGCGGCACTGGGAAGCCAGGCATCGCCAGAAAATGAACGGCAAGGATGGGACGATGCGGCTTCGGAGTTTCACCAAGCCATCGAATCCTGGCCCGCCGCCCATCCGGTGAAGCGGGGCCAAGCCGTGCCACCCGTACCGGAAATTCTGCCACTGGCAGAGGCTATCGCCCGCGTTCATGGCGCTGTCGCGGAGAGTAGCGCTGGAGACAATGGGGGCGCACTGGCCGCTGCGGTAGAACATCCTTCGTGCGGCGGCGGGTTCACCACCCCCGAATTGTGCCAGGCATATGTCGACGTGGGCCGGGAATGGCTGGGCTGGATGGCCCTCCGCTCGGATGATCCGGCCGGCGCGGCCCGCGAGTTTTCCAGTCCGGCAGCGGCCGGGTGGAACAACTGGGCGGAAGGGCTCCAGGCCTTTGGCAGCGCCCGGTACAAGGACGCCGCGGCGCACTTTGGACAGGCTATCGCCGATTGGGACCGGGACCGCGCCGACAGCGGCTGGTTTCGCCGTTTGCGCCCGCAGCCCGATTGGACCGCTTCGCTGACCGAATGGGGTGGCGCGCGTCTTCTTGCCGGCGATTACGCCGGCGCCATCGCCGCCCTGGACCGCGCCGCCGCCCTCAGCCGGGAAAACGCGCGCGCCTTCTATTTGCGCGCCCTGGCCCGCGAACGGAGCGGACACGCCGAAG
>JBEKZL010000093.1:0-23997 GCA_049509915.1 Bryobacteraceae bacterium
ACTCAAAAAAGCTCTTGCCGCGGTGGTCACCGACGCGGTACAACAAGCTCAGTCCTGGACGCGGTCCGTTGGCCGGTTTTGAAGTGACCCTCTATGGCCGCATTTGAGGTGACCACCGAGGACCTTACCGAGCCGCAACCGCCAGGGAGCGGTTGCCGCGGATTGTAATCGTTATTCCCAGACAGTTTCCGCCCGGCCCCGGTGGACTTTCGAAATGAATCGGACTAGCATACCGTTTTCGGTTCCAGCCACGCCAAGTTAGGAAAATATGTATCCCCGCTCGACACCAAAACGCCTGCCATGGCTTCTGCTTCCGCTCATTGCCGGCGCAGCCTACGCCCAGTGGAATCCACTGAATCCGGTCGTTGCCGTCCGCCAGGAGGCGGCCGGCGTTGAACTCGCCATGCGGACGGGGGTGCTGCGGATTGACGTTTGCTCCGCTTCCATTATTCGCGCGCGCTATTCTCCCACTTCGAGCCTTCCCAGCCGTCCGGATTATGTCGTCACCAAAACCGCTTGGCCCGCCGTCCCCTGGAAGATGGAATCCACCGATCGCGACGTTACCCTGGTTACTTCGCGCCTGCGGGTGACCGTCAACCGCGCCGATGGGGGTATCGCCTACCGCGACTCCTCGGGCAAGCGTCTCTTGCAGGAAGGCACCCGCAACATGTACCCCGCCAAGGTCAACGGCGAGGACACCTTCCACGCCGAGCTTTCCTTCGGTGTCTACGCTTCCAAAGAGGCGTTCTACGGCCTCGGACAGCAGCAGGCCGGCGTCTGGAACTACCGCGGTGAATCGGTCGACCTCTCGCAGGACAACACGGTCATCGCCGTGCCGCTCGTGGTATCCACCAACGGCTACGGCCTGTTCTGGAATAACACCTCCAGGAGCCGGTTCAATGCCCGCTTCGTGCACGGCCTGTATCTGAGCTCGGAAGTGGCCGACGCCATCGACTACTACTTTTTCTATGGGCCGGATTTCGACAGCATCATCGCCGCTTACCGCGAGCTTACCGGCGCCGCGCCCCTGTTCGGCAAATGGGCTTACGGCTTCTGGCAATCGAAGAACCGCTACCGCTCCCAGCGGGAACTGGTCGGCGTGGCTCGCCAGTACCGCCAACTGCACATCCCGGTCGACAACATCGTGCAGGACTGGTTCTGGTGGGACAACATGGGCTCGTTCCGCTTCAATAAGGACTACCCGGATCCGAAGGCCATGATCGACGATCTTCATCGCCTCGACTTTCACCTGATGATTTCGGCCTGGCCCTACTTCTATCCCGGCTCCGCCGCTTACGACGACATGGACAAGCGCGGCTTTTTCCTCGACCGCAAAGTCGTTGGTGGAGTGCACCCGGCCGGCATGGCGCTCTACGATGCCATGAACCCGGAGGCCCGCGCCGCATTCTGGAGCCTGATGGACAAGGCGCTTTTCAAGATCGGCGCCGATGCCTGGTGGCTCGACACCACCGAGCCCGAGACGTCGGGGCGTGAAGAGAACATCATCACGCGCGATAAAACCGGCATCGGCAGCGGCGCCCGCTATGCCAATATCTTTCCGCTCCTGCATGCCGCCGGCGTATCCGAGGGACAGCGCAGCGAATCGGACCGGAAGCGGGTCTTCATTCTTTCCCGCTCCGCCTTTGCCGGTATTCAGCGCTATGGCGTGGCCGCCTGGTCGGGCGATGTCGCTTCCACCTTTGAAACCTTCAAGCGCCAGATTCCCGCCGGACTGAATTTTTCTCTCTCCGGAATTCCGTACTGGACCACCGACATCGGCGGATTCTACATCGGAAACCCGGACGATCCGGCCTACCGCGAATTATTCGTGCGCTGGTTCCAATACGGAACCTTCTGTCCCATTTTCCGCGTGCATGGAACCCGATCCACCGATCCAGCGGAACTCGCCGCGTGGGGCGGGGAAGCGGTGAACATCGTGGTGGACTCGAAAGCGACGCGCGGGCCGAGTCACAACGAGCTCTGGTCTTACGGCCCCGGGGCGCAGAAGATCCTCACAACCTTCGATCGTCTACGCTACCGCCTCCTGCCGTATATTTACTCTTTGGCCTGGAAGACTTCGAGCGCCGGCTACACTCCTATGCGCGCCCTGGTCATGGATTTCGCCGCGGACCCCAAGGTCATGAACATCGGCGATCAGTTCATGTTCGGGCCCGCGATCCTGGTCAATCCGGTCACCGAGCAGGGCGCCACTACGCGACATCTCTACCTGCCGGTTTCCGGTTGGTACGACTTCTGGACCGGAAGCTCTGTCATTGGTGGCAGGATGGTGGACGCCGCCGCGCCGCTCGACCGTCTCCCGCTCTTTATCCGCGCCGGATCCATCGTTCCGATGGGGCCGGACCTCGAATACGCTAGCGAAAAGCCCGCCGACCCGATCGAACTGCGCGTTTACACGGGCGCGAGCGGCGACTTCGCCCTCTACGAAGACGAGAACGATAATTACAATTACGAGAAAGCCGCCTACGCCACCATCGCCATTCACTGGGACGACGGCCGCAAGCAGCTCACCATCGGCGAGCGCCAGGGCAGCTTCCCCGGCATGCTCGCGTCGCGTACGTTCCGCGTCGTGTTTGTAGGCCCCAGGCACGGGGAGGGAACTGCGCCGGCCGCGCAGCCGGATAAGATCGTGCCCTATTCCGGCAAGGCTGTCACGGTTGCCCGGTAAGCTCCTCAATAGCGCAGCAGAACCTTGAGCGACTCGCCGGTGCGGACTGCTTCGATGGCGTCGGCGATCCGATCCAACGAGAATTCGTGAGTGATGAAATCCGCCGCCCGTAGTTTTCCCTGCCGGACCCAGTCGCACAGAGGCTCCAGGGCGGCCCGCTCGCGCGAACGGGTCGGCCACTGATGAATCAGGAGATTGAAGTTATAAGGACCAAGGTGTTTGTGGATGGTAATGCTGGGCTCGGCCAGAACGCCATAGATACAGATGGAGCCGCCCATGCCGATCAGGCTCAGCGCGGCATTGGCGATGGATTCCCTGCCCACGGCATCGACGACGGCGTCCAGAGGTTTGCCGCGCCGCTTTGTGAGACCACTCAAGGCGGCGCTGCCCGGTTCGAAGGCTTCGTCCGCTCCCATTTCGATGGCACGGCGGCGCTTTGTTTCGAGTGGATCCACCACGCCGATATACCCGAGGCCGAGCAGTTTCCCTAGCTTCACGAAACTCAGACCGACCGGCCCCGCGCCGAATATGACGATATCGCGGCCGGCGCCGAGCCCGAAGTCGCCGAAGCCGCCATACACTTCCCGCCAGGTGCACATCAGCAGCGCCGCTTCCACGGGAATATCCATGGGCGCGGGGCGCTGAATCTCGTAGCACTCGATCCAACCGTGCTCCGCGCTGGCTACCCCGTCCGCTACCATGGCGTCGTGATCGTTCGCAAGCGTGTATTCCGAGAAGCCGCCCCAGCCGCTGGAATACCTGGGATCGGAAAAATCGAAGATCAGGCCTCCGATGGCTCGCTGCCCCACCTGGAAATTGCGGACCTTGGCGCCGACGGCCTCGACAATTCCGGCGCCTTCGTGCCCGAGCACCAGCGGGTACTTGTCCACACCGGGGAAATGGCCGGCGATCAGCTTGCCGTCAGTGGCGTTGCACAAACACGCAACCTCGGTCCTGACCAATGCCTGATAGGGCCCAGGCGTGGGACGGCCCAGCTCCACGATTTCCACTTTTCCCGGTTCGGTGACGGCAACTGCACGCATGGACGGCTCCTCTCGATTCGTACTCAGTTCAGCTTCGCCAGATCGTCGAAGACTTCCACCAACGAACGATACGTTTTCTCAAACACAGGCATCAGCCTTCTGTACACTTCCCGATTTTCCGTGTTTGGTACCGCGGTGCGATCCACCGAAACGAACTTATGAATCACCTCGAAATCGGGGAACAGTCCCGCCGCCACGCCGCCGATCACCGCCGCGCCCATCGAGGTCGCTTCCTCAAGAAAGTTGAGCGATTGCACCGGGCATCCATAAACGTCCGCCATGATCTGCCGCCACACCGCGCTGCGCGCGCCGCCGCCAATCACGGTAATTGCATCGATGGGCACGTGGGCGCGAAAGATGTTCACGATGATGCCCAGGTTCATGGTGATGCCTTCGATGACCGCTCGCAGCATGTCCTCGCGCCGCGTAGCCAGGCCAAGCCCGACAAACGCTCCGCGCGCGTTGGGATTCCACCACGGCGTCCGCTCTCCCAGCATGTACGGCAGAAACAGAACTCCGCCCGAACCGGCGGGTACGCGCTCGACGGCTTCGTCGATCAATTGGTACGGGCTGACGCCTCGCGTGGCGGCCTGCTGGGACTCCGTCTGGCAGAGAGTGTTTTTCAGCCAGGCGTGGCTGGAGCCGGCCGTCTGCATAGTGCCGCTCGGATGCAGATAGCCCGGGACGCAGTGGGCCCAATTCATGGTGCGCATTTCGCGATCCACGATCGGTTTTTCCACCGTCAGCGCGACCCAGGATGACGAGCCGAGGTAGTTATACGCCGCTCCGGGCTTGATGCACCCCACGCCCACGCCCGCGCAACTTCCGTCTCCGCCACCCACCGCAACCGGCGTGCCTTCTTTCAAACCGGTCTCGCGGGCGGCGCGGCAGGTGACCGTTCCCAGGATGGCTGTCGATGGCAGCGTCTCCGGAAACTTCTCTCCGTCGATCCCCGCCAGATCGACGATCTTCTCCGACCAGCGGAAGGTGTTGAGGTCGAAGGCATTGGTTCCGGAAGCATCCGAGTAATCCGTGGCCATGCGCCCGGTCAGGCAGAAGTTGATGTAATCCTTGGCGCACAGGGTCTTGTAAGTGCGGGCGTAGATCTCGGGCTCGTGGTCGCGAATCCACATCAGCTTTTCGAGCGCGTACGAGGCGCTGACGCGGTGGCCGGCAATATCGTAGAAGCTTTTCGGATCGATTTTAGAGAGCAACTGCGCCGCCTGCCGGGTAGCCCGTTGATCGCAGTAGAGCATGGAAGGACGCAACGGGTTGCCGTCGCGGTCCACCGGGGTGCAGCCCATCATCTGGCCGCTTAGCGCCACCACGGCCACCTGGGAAGCGCCGGCTCCGGCCTCGATCAGCAACTCCCGGGTGGAGCGGCAGACCGCGTTCCACCAATCCCGCGGCTCCTGTTCGGCCCAATTTCCGTTGAAGTAGCGGGTGTCGTAGGGGCAGGTGCGGCTGGCCACCAGGGTGCCCTCGGTGGTGTACAAGGTAGCTTTGTTGCCGCTGGTGCCCAGGTCGTGCGCCAAAAGGTATTTCGCCATCGGGAGCGCTCCGCCTGTCACTTATAGCCAAACAGGTTGGCGCCGGTCCAACCGATCAACCCGACCATCGCGCCGCCGATGGCGCCGCCGAGGACGGTCGCCAGAACCCGTGGGCCGGATTCCGCCGCGGCCCGCAGTTTGCCGCCGCGGGCGGTCTCGCACAACCCGCAAACCCACATGCCGGCGGCGATGGCCGTGCCCATATCGACCCATGGAGCCGCTCCGCGGAAGCCCTGATAGATCAAGCCGAATTGCTTGGAGCCTCCCTCCGGATGCGGAATCAACTCGGGGTTGATGCCAAAGCCCGGCAGCTTGTGATTCAAAACCCAAAAAGTGCCGATGATGAATGCCGCCGCCATCATGCCGCCGATGGCACCGAAGTCTTCCACCAGCCTGCCCCAACAGATGATGACGGTGAACGCCACGCAGAAGGCCCCGAAGACGGTGGTCAGAACGCTGACCGGCGGCATGCCGATCGCGCCGGCGTAGTGCGACATCATTTCATACATAGGGGCTCCCGCGATTCGGCCGGAACGCCGGCGGCGTTGCGGCTGAAGCTCGGATGGTGCTTCTTCAGCCAGGCCGCCAAGACTCCGGCCAGCCCACCGCCGATCAGGCAGCAGACCAGCGTGGGCAGGCACTGCGCAAATTCGGAATGGAAGCGCACCACTCCCCAGACGATTCCGGACGAGCTGACGGCCCAACCCTGGTCGACCCAGATGCGGCCCGGCTCGTTCCAGATCATGCCAATCCAATGGTTCATGTACCAGCAGATGCCGATCACAATGGTCGCGGCCAGCCAGCCGCCCATGATGCCGTAACTCTTCCACATCTCCGGCCAAACGCCGAAAACCAGCGCGCCGCAGACGGCCCCGCCGACGACCGTCGCCAGCAGCCTCATTCCAGCCTCAGCAGCGAAAGCGTCGCCGGCGATTCGGTTTTGGTATTGACTTTGTCGGGCTCGATCACGGCATCGAAGTTCGACACGATCAGCATGCCGTTCCAGACAATCGGTTCTCCGGGCTCGTTCAGGGCGCCATTGCGGCCGCCCAGGTCGGCGTTCTGGGCGAGCACGGAAATTATGCCGGCGGGAGTCACCTTGGCGATAGCGTTATTGGAAAAGTCGGCTACATAGATGTTGTCGGCCTTATCGACGCACATGCCATCGGTGCTGCGCATTTTGGCGGCGGTAGCTTTGGCGAGGAAGCCGGGCAGCTTGGGATCGAGCGAGTAGTCGTGGTCGGTTTTGGCAAAGAGAGTATTGCTCGCCAGATTGCCCTTGTCGTCGAAGGTCAGCTTGTGGATCTTGCCATCGCCGAAGTTGCCCACAAAGAGGTTGCCCTTGCTGTCGAAGACGATGCCATCGAGGCCGTACTGCGCAAATTTGTTTTCGGTGACGAAGCTGGCCAGAAGGCTGGGGTCGTCCAAGGTATTCTTCACCTGGATATCGCGGCCGTCCATGGGAAAACGGTAGACGGCGCTGACCATCAGGCCGTCGGGCCGCTTGACCTTGGGCAGCTTCGACACGGAAACGTACACGTGGCCGTGGCGGAGCCGCAATCCGTTGGGGTGGCTGATCCCCTTGGCCACCACGGTGGTTTCGACCAGTTTGTCGCCATCGAGACGCAGGCGCAGGATGCGGCCCTGGTTGATTTCGCCGTTCGCGCCGTTTCCGGCCGCCCAGTTCTGATTGTCAACCACGAATAAATCGCCCTGGGGGCTGAACTCGACTCCCATGGGGCACGCCCTGCCGGTCTCGGCCAGGATGGGGCATTCAAACAGATCGCGGACCTTGCGGTCCTTGCCGATCTTGACGAAGCGGGCGGGAACGCCGGGCTTGGCGGCGCCTTTGGCGTAACTGGCAAAGTTGGGGCAGGCCAAAAGCAGATCGCCGTCGGGCGCGACCGCCATGCCGTCGGGTGTCGCCGCGAAATCCGGCAGTTGGACGAACAACTGGGCCTGTTGCGGGGCGCCGACGTTGTTGACCGCAGGGCGACCTCCGCAGCGGCAGAGAAGGGCCGCAATTCCAGCCATAACCAAAATAGATTTCCTATGCATACGCCGCTCTCCGATTCACTCCCCGCGACCGCTTCATTGGGCTTGCTCTCTGGCACCGGCGTCCAGGCGGGCGAAAACGCCTCGACATGAGTGTCGAGGCTGCACGCAAGAGTACGGGCGCCACGGAACCCGTCCACAGTGTAATACTGTAATGCTGTAATTACAGGATTAAACTATTAAGACCCGATTGTATGGACAGTCTTCGGCGTTGTCAAGCCAGCGGCGGCTGCTGTCAACGCAAAATCTCTCGTGGAAGGCGCGGCTCATACGTCTTACCAATCGACGACGGAACCGTCGTCGGGATCATACCGGGTGCGATACTCCTGGGGCTCGCCAACCTGCGCCATCAGTTTGTTCTCGTCGATGGTTATACCAAGTCCCGGCTCGGTTGGCAGGTCACGATAGCCGTTCTTCACCGGAGGCAAAGGTTTCGCGAGGAGGTTGGCGTGCTCCGCATCGCCGCGCTCCTGGATGAGGAAGTTCGGGATCGATGCGGCAACCTGGAGGCTGGCCGCCAGCGAGCACGGTCCTTGCGGGTTGTGGGGCGCGATCGGCAAGTAGTAAGCCTCCGCCATACCGGCAATGAGCCGGAGTTCCGTGATACCGCCGGCGTAACAGACATCCGGCTGGAGGATCATAGCCGCCTTCTTTTCCAGAATCTCCCGGAAGCCCCACTTCGTGAAGATTCGCTCCCCGGTGGCGAGTGGGATGTGGGTCTTCTTCGCCAACTCCGCCATGACATCTACGTTTAGGGGCTGAACCACCTCTTCGTAGAACCAGGGCTGATACGGTTCCAGAGCTTTGATGAGAAGCGAGGCGGTGGGAGGCTCCACCGCCCCATGGAAGTCGATTGCGATATCGACGCCGGGACCGTAACGTTCCCGCAGAGCTTTGAAACGCTCTGCCACTTCGTCCACGAACTTCTGCCCCTCGATGTACTTGAAAGGCGCCCGCGTCGCATTGGGCCCCACTTTCATGGCGTTGACGCCGGTAACGGAACTGACCTGGCCGTAGACGCGAATTCGGTCGCGGGTGGGGCCGCCGAGCAGTTTGTAAACAGGCACACCGTAGACTTTGCCCTTGATGTCCCAAAGAGCCTGATCGATGCCGCTGAGAATGGCGGTTTTGATCGGGCCCCCGCGATAAAACGCACCGCGCTCAATCGCCTGCCAGTGAAACACCACGCGATTGGGATCCTGGCCTACCAGGTACCGTCCGACTTGGAGCGCGCCGGCGGCGCACGCCTTGGCGTCGTCTTTGAGCATCTCGCCCCAGCCAGTAATGCCGGCATCGGTCGAGATCTTGACGAACACCCATGAGTTCTTGAGAACAAACGCTTCGATCTTCGTGACCTTGATCTGGTCGTTGGGCCCTATCGCGGCCGCGTTGGTGCGCTCGGCGGTAAATAGCGCATCCAACCCGAATAGCGTCCCCGTAGCGAGGGCGCCCCGCAGAAGAGATCGGCGATCGATTCCTGTTGGTGGCATGATGGAGTACCTTTCGAGGTCGATTTTAGACGTTGGATAGCGAGCACCTGGAATCAGAAGACGATGCGCGCCTGAACCTGAAGGAACCGGTTCTGCGAGCCAGTTTCGGACAGGACCTGGCCGAATGTCGAGTCGCTCGGGTTGGTATCCGGATCGGACATCTGCGAGCGGTTGAACACATTGAACAAATCCGCGCGCAGATGGAATGTCGCCCGTTCCCCCAGCTTGATGGCGCGGTGGATATTTGCGTTCGTCTGCAGGAGTTTGTCGCCGCGCACGCCGTTGATGTACTGCGGGAAGACGCGCACCGAATAGGAGGCCGGCTGATTGGACGGATTGCGCTCGAACGGCGCCGTATTATTGAACCACTGGGCTATGGTGCGCGGCGCATCGTTGAGAGTCGAAGCCAGCGAACTCATGTCGCCATAGTAGTAAATGTTGCCCCAACTGATTACATCGCCCGACTGATATTCCCAGGTTGCGGCGATCTGCCAACCGCCCAGGACCGCGGCGGCGACGCCGTGGTTCAGGAACCGCTTTCCCGCGCCAAAAGGCAATTCGTACAGGCCATTGATAGTCAGTCGCTCCGGACGCCCGTTGTTGCTCGGATACCAGGTGGGCACGGGATCGAATTCATTGTTGAAGATCAGCTTGTCCCACGCGCTCAGCCACGACCAGGAAAAGTTCAGGTTGAGGCCGCGCGACAGACGGCGGTTGAAATCCACTTCCAGGGCCTTGATCCGGTTCCTCCCCAGCGGATCGTCCGCTTCATAGAGGCCGTTCATCTGCGGATAAGGCCGCAGCAGTTGTTCGGCCTGGATGATTGAACTGGTGTAGAACGACTGCTGGCCCATGTAATTATAGAGGGTTGGACTGGAACTCTGGAGAGAGGAGAAATTGCCAATGTAGAACGGGTTGGCGACGTTGGCCGTCAGAAGGTTGTTTTGCGTGTTGTTGCGGACCAGCCCGGTTTCCCAGTATTGGGCCGGCAGGGCGTCGAGCCTGCGGGTAACGCCCAGATCGGAGGCCCATTGACCCCAGTAGGTGGCTTCGACAAGCATGTCTTTGCCAAGTTGGCGCTGGATCGATGCCCGCCATCGCTGCACCTGCGGGTGTTCGCGACCATAGGGGATGAAAGTGAAACCGCGTCCGACCTGGTACATGGAGCCGAGCGCGCTGCCATACGGCACGCACGGAGCAGCGCCGCCAGCCATGCTGGGAAACGGATCGCTGAGGATGGAAACACCCTGGTACGGGTTTCCGTAGTTCCAACTCACACCGGCATTGTTACTGGCGACATTAGTCTGCGTACAGGAGAAGCCCGACTGGTTCGCCGCTTCGTTGGTGACATTGAGAGTGTCATAGTAGACGCCGTAGCCGGCGCGTACGACGGTCTTAGGCGTCGCCTGCCAAGCCGCGGCCAACCGCGGCAAAGGCATCACCTCGTTCTGCCACAAATGGCTGCTCACGCCGTTGCTGCCGACATATTCGTCGCCACCCACAACGCTGAAAGCGCTGGCCGGGAGTTGCGGAATCGGGTTGGCGGCGTATGCCGCCTGGGCTGCCGCCGCGATGGGCAATGACGCGGTAGGGTTGAATGGGCCAATGGCGCGATTATACGCTTCGGTCGGACCCTCTTCATCTTCGATCCGGAGCCCGAGGGTCAAAGTCAGGTTGCGCGTGACACGCCAGGTATCCATGGCATAAAAGCCATAGTAAGGATTGCCTTCCGTCACACTGGTGTTATTGTCAACCGACATGCTGGTGGGAATGCCTAACTGGAAGGCCGCATAGCTCAAACCCAGGGCTCCCGCGGCGATGGCCCCATTGTCCGTTGCCTGGGTATAGGTATTGCTGAAAACGAAATTCCCCATGGAATTGCCGTTCTCGCCGATGTTGTGCAGAAGTTGCGCCCGGAAATCGATGCCGGCGCGGAAGCTATGCTTGCCGAGGACGTGCGAGACGTTGGCTTTGATGCCCTGCGTGCGGTACTTCGGATAGGAGGAAAGCGACCGGCCGAAGGTGCTGCCATTGTATAGGTAGTACGATCCGCCGAGGTTCACGGCCGGAAGCGCGCAGTCCTGGTGCGTCTGGCAGTACTGAGTCATGTAAGACGGCAACCCGACCGTGCTCGGCGTTTCCTGAATCAGGCCCAGGTTATAACTTCGAATGAAGAACTGATTGGCGGAGATTGCTACGTCGACGACAGTTGCGGGCGTAGCCATGAAAGTCCAGTCGACCACGCCACTGACGTTACGCCGGGTGTCGTCGGTGGTCAGCAGGCCGGTGCAGGTTGGGTCGCCGTAATACTCGCGGTAATGGCTCCAATTCCAGCGAAAATAAAACCGATTCTTTTCGTTGGGGTCGAAGTCGTTCTTATTGTCGAAGGCATTGTACTTGTTGTCGTCCACCTGGCAGTGAGGCAGGAAGTTGGTCAGAGGCGCCTGTGTCGGGCTGCTGGGATTGTTGTTCGGCAGCGGGATAGCCGCGTTGTAATACGAGTACAGGGGGTCGGTGATTCTGTTGGTGGGAACGATGTTGCCGGGGAAGGGCGTGCGAATGTAGTGTCCGGCGCTCGACGGATTCGGGGTGACTGTCAAAGGGTCGTAAATGATGTATTGAGCTCCGAGTGGAAGCAAATCCGAGAAGTTGCCGGTTCGCTCGGGCGAGGTGGGAACGGTGTCGTTGATATCGCTGGGACGTGCCGGGATGTCGTCGCGGGCGCCATCGTAGGCAAAGAAAAAGAATAGTTTGTTCTTCCCATTGAAAACCTTCGGTATATAAACCGGCCCTCCAATCGTACCGGCAAAATTGTTGGAATGGCCGTTGGGGTATTCCGACCCGCTTGCCAGCGCGTCCGCCAGTGACGTGTTGCCGGCCGCTTTGGCGTTGGCAATATTGGTGATGTAATTCTGCCGGATGAAATAGGGGGCCGCTGCCCATCGCTCACTCCAGTATTCATAAGTGCTTGTGCCGTGAAGTTGGTTCGTGCCGGACTTGGTTGACATATTGATATTGAGTCCGGTCGAGTGGCCGAAAGAGGCGTCGAAACTGTTGGTTTCTACTTTGAATTCCTCGACCATGTCGGTGTGAGGCGTAAAGGCAGTGTCGCGACCCTCGCCGTTTTCCGGTTGCCCGTCCATCGTCCACTCGTTGCCGCCAATATTACCGGCCGCAAAGTAACTGGTCGAGCTGCCGCCGATCTGGCCCTCGGTCAGGTATTGAGTGGTGCCGGAAGTCTGCACGCCGGCCACCATGCGAGCCTGCACGAGAATGTCATTGGCGAGCACGGGAAGATCCATCACCTCCCTGGTGGATAGAGTCTTACCGCTGACGGTCGTGCTGGTGTCGAGTATGGGCGACTCGGCGGTAACCGTAACCGAATCCGCCCGGCTGCCGACTTCCAGCGAGAGATCGATTTTCTCTTGTTCGCCCAGCCCCAGTACCAGGCCGGACCGCACTAGCTTCTTGAATCCATTGGCTTCCACCGTCAACTCATAATTGCCGGGTAGCAGTAGCGGCACCTCGTAATAGCCAGTGCCGTTGGTGGTGGCAACCGCGGTGGTTTTGGTGCCTACATTGATTACGGTAACTTGGGCGAGCGCTACCGCGGCGCCCGTCCCGTCGGTGATGGTTCCGGCGAACGTGCCGCGGGTCTCCTGCGCGAAGACCGTTGGAATCATGCAAGCTAACAACAAAGCGATATACGCAATCTTTGTGGATTTCTTCGTCATGAACAACCCCTTCGGGGCATTAATAGCCCCTTGGGGCATCATTATATGACAGGCCGACCCGCGAATAAAGGGAAATCAACGTTTTTTTGCCTGACAATTTATTTGCGCTTGTGTAGCAATTTTGAACAGCAGGACGGTGTGAAGTATTGTAGACTGCGAAAAATGCTTGAGTTTCCGGCGCGATGTCATGGAAAATTTCGAGCGGGAAGAGCTTGGGCGTTGGCGCCGCTCAAACCCTGGCCTGTTATCACACGGCCCTGCTCTTGCGATACCGGCGGATCAGGCTGTTTGTCGAACTGTCGTGGTTGAGCGCCGGCTCTCCCTGGCTCTCCAGTTCCGGGATGATCCGCTGCGCCAGCACTTTGCCCAGTTCCACCCCCCACTGGTCGAACGAGTTGATCTCCCAAATCAGGCCCTGCGTAAAGACTGAGTGCTCGTAAAGGGCTACGAGTTTACCGAGAGTTTCCGGCGTGAGGCGATCGACGAGAATGGTGTTCGATGGTCGGTTACCCTCGAACACGCGGTGGGGTACGAGCCAATCCGGCGTTCCTTCGTCTTTGACTTGTTCGGGCGTCTTCCCGAAGGCCAGCGCCTCGGTTTGGGCGAAGACATTCGCGATGAGCATGTCGTGGTGGCGGCCCAGTTGGTTCAACGGCTGGTGGAAGGCCAGAAAATCGCAGGGGATGAGCCGGGTACCCTGATGGATCAGTTGATAGAAAGAGTGTTGTCCGTTGGTCCCCGGCTCACCCCAGTAAATTGCACCCGTCGGGTAGGTGACTTGTGCTCCATCCAGAGTGACGTGTTTGCCGTTGCTTTCCATCGTCAACTGCTGCAGGTAGGCCGGGAATCGCTTCAGATACTGCTCGTAAGGCAGCACCGCGACGGTCTGCGCGCCAAAGAAGCCGCCGTACCAGATGGCCAGCAGCCCCATCAGCACCGGGAGATTCCGTTCGAGCGGCGCGGTACGGAAATGCTCGTCCATTTGATGGAAGCCGTCCAGCATGGCGCTGAAGCGCTCCGGTCCGATGGCCAGCATGGTCGAAAGACCGATGGCCGAATCCATCGAGTAGCGTCCACCCACCCAATCCCAGAAGCCGAACATATTGGCGGTGTCGATACCGAACTTCGCAACTTCCGCCGCATTCGTCGACACGGCGACGAAGTGCCTGGCAATCGATTGTTCATCGCCGCCCAAGCCCGCCAGCAACCACGCGCGAGCGGAGTGGGCGTTGGTCATGGTTTCCAGGGTCGTGAATGTTTTCGAGGAAACAATAAACAGGGTTTCCGATGGGTCTAAATCGCGGACTGATTCCGCGAAATCCGTGCCGTCCACGTTGGAGACAAAGCGGAATGTTATGGCTCGGTCGCTGTAATATTTCAGGGCTTCATAGGCCATGACGGGCCCCAGATCGGAGCCGCCGATGCCGATGTTGACGACGTTGCGGATGCGCCTACCCGTATGCCCTGTCCAGTCCCCGCTCCGCACTCGATTCGAGAATGCCGCCATCTGGTCCAGTACCGCGTGTACCTGGGGCACGACGTCATGTCCGTCCACCACGATGGATGACGTCGACGGTGCGCGCAGGGCGACATGCAGTACCGCCCGATTCTCCGTTACGTTGATCCTGTCGCCGCGAAACATGGCATCGATTCGCGATCGCAGACCCGATTCCTCAGCCAGCCCGATCAGGAGTCTGACGGTTTCGTCCGTAATTCGGTTCTTGGAGTAGTCCAGGAAAACACCTACCGCCTCGGCCGTCATCCGCTCCCCGCGCCCGGGATCGTCCGCGAAGAGCTCTCTCAGGTGGAGTCCGCCAACCTTTTTATGGTGGGCATGGAGCGCCTTCCAGGCCTTTCGTTGCGTCAGGCTGGTGGGGCTCGCCGCCGATTTCGGTTTTGCCATATCCGTTCTCGCCATCGTCATCCTCGCTTGGTACACAGCTTCATAAGTTCGCTAACGTATTTCCGGGCAACCGCTCCCGGCGGTCGCGGCTCGGAAACAAGCGAAACTGAGCCGCGACCGCCAGGGAGCGGTTTTCTTAATACGTGGCCGTAACTCCGAAATCAGGTGCTCAGCCGGCCGCGCTGGTTTGGAGCGCCGCACTCTTGCTGGCAATCACTGCCATCAAGTCCTCCCAGGATTTCACGAACGATCTGGCCCCGTCCTCCTGAAGTTGCGTGGCCAGCGCGTCGACATCGACACCGGCGGCGGCGAACCGCGCCAACACATCCTCGCAATCGCCACCATCCGCGGGCAGGATTGCACCCACTTCGCCGTGATCGGCCAGAGCCTTCAGCGTGCCCTCCGGCATGGTGTTCACTGTGAGAGGCGCGGCGAGGGCTTTAATATAAAGCAGGTCGGACGCCCTAGGGTCCTTGGTCCCGGTGCTGGCCCACAGGAGACGTTGAGGACGAGCGCCTGCGTTGAAAGCCCGCTGCCAGCGCGGAGAGGCAAGCAACTCTCGATACGCCTTATACGTGCGCCTGGCGATGGCGATACCCAACTGGTTCCGCAGCGGCCCGGGCACCTTTTCGCTTACCGCCGTATCCCAGCGGCTGATAAATAACGAAGCGACCGAAGCGACGCCAGGCTTAAGCCCGGCATCGATCCGCCGTTCGATACCGCGCAGGAAAGCCTCCGCGGCCGCCACGTATTGTTCACGGGAGAACAAAAGCGTGACGTTGACCGGGATGCCAGCAAAGATCGCCTCCTGGATGGCCGGCAGGCCTTCCTTTGTGCCGGGAATCTTGATGAACAGATTCGGCTGCCCGGCGCGCGTGTGGAGGTCCCTCACCGCCGCGAGAGTGCTCGTGGTATCGTACGCCAGCAGCGGCGACACCTCGAGGGACGCCCAACCATCGACGCCGTCGGTTCGGTCATAGATTGGTCGAAAAAGACTCGCTGCGCCGGTGACGTCCTCCAGCGCCAGTTCGAAGAAAAGCAGTTCGCCCGATCGGCCTCGGCTCATTTTGTCACGAATGGAGGCGTCGTAGGCGGCACTGTTCTTAATGGCGTGGTCAAAAATGGTTGGGTTTGAGGTCAGACCAGTCACCGAGAATTCATCGATGTAATGTTTGAGGGTTCCGCTATCGAGCAGGTCGCGCGTAATATTGTCGAGCCAGATGCTCTGGCCCAGATCATGCAGGGTTTCCGTCGCGTTCATCTTGATACAACCTCCACAACTTGATGATGGTTTCGAGTTCCAATCTAACTCAAAAGGTTCGCAGCCTCTGTAAGGATCCGTACTTTGCTGCACAGCAATTGCGTCAAAATCAGAAGATGCTAACGAAACGGGAACGTTGGGTCCTAGCCCTGCTTGTCATATCCGCCTTCATCAACTACATCGACCGGGCGACCCTATCGGTGGGAGCCCCGTCCATTCAGGCTGAACTCGGACTCTCCGATACCCAGTTGGGGATGCTGCTGTCGGCGTTCTTCTGGACATACGCTTTTTTGCAGTTGTCCGCCATCGCCGGACTGCTGGTGGACCGGTACCACGTGGGCTGGATTTACGCGGCCGGATTTTTCATCTGGTCGGCAGCCACGGCTGGCACCGGAGTGAGCCGCGGGTTCGCCGTGCTGTTCTCAATGAGGCTGGTGCTGGGCGTGGGCGAATCGGTGGCGTATCCGACGTATTCGCGCATCCTGGCGAGTTATCCCGAGCAGCGCCGCGGTTTCGCCAATGCCGCTATTGACGCCGGGACTCGGACCGGGCCGGCTGTCGGAACGCTCCTGGGAGGACTGCTGATGGCGCGCTACGGCTGGCGCGCCTTTTTCCTGGCCCTGGGTCTGGGCAGCATGCTATGGCTGATCGGCTGGATGGCCTGCATGCCGGTTACCCGGGGCGCCGCCGCTGGGCAGACCGACAGCCACGCGCCTGGCATGGCAGACATCCTTCGCCAGCGCTCCGCCTGGTTCACCTTTCTGGGCCTATTCTGCGGCAATTACTTCTGGTACTTCCTGGTGACATGGCTACCGGCATATCTGGAAAAGGAGCGCCATTTCGCGGTCGCGAAGATGGCAGTTTGGGGAGCACTGGCGTTTCTGGCGGCGGCAGCGGCTTGCGTGGCCTGCGGTTGGCTTTCCGACTTTGCGATTGCCCGCGGCGGAACGCCGACACTCGTGCGCCGCGCTTTCGCCGGCGCCGGGCTCGCGCTGGCCACCATCATTGTTCCGGTTTCGTTGGTGCATGACGACAGGTTGGCCATGGCGTTCCTGATTGCGGCCTGCCTCTTTATCGGGATGTGGAGTTCCAATGTGTGGGCGATCACGCAAACGCTGGCTGGTCCACACGCCGCCGGCAAGTGGTGCGCCGTGCAGAACGGTGTTGGCAACCTCGCCGGCGTCGCGGCCCCGTGGCTCACCGGTTGGGTGGTGGGCCGGACGGGCCACTTTTCTCTCGCGTTTGTGGTGGCTTCACTGGTGGCATTGACGGGCGCGGCCGTTTATGTGTTCGGGCTCGGAGCTGTCAAGCAAGTGAGCTTTGCGCGCCGCTAGCCAGATAAGGGCATTCCGGGGTACGGCTCTTCTCTACCGTGAACCTGTCCGCGACTCAGGCCAGCGCGCCATCCCGGTAGCGGGCCGCCGAGGCTTTCTGGTTCGTGTCGCGCTTCCAGTTCTCCAGCCGCGGGCCCGCCAATCGGGTGGCTCGTTTGCGGATGTCCCCCATTTCCGCCTCCGTCAGCGGATGGAACTGTTGGGCAATCCGCACATCGTCCTCGACCTGGCCGACAGTGGTGCAGCCGAGCGCCAGGCAGTGAACGGGTAGACTGAGCACGTAGTGGAGGCAGTCGCGCAGATGCAGGTCGGCCAGCAAGCCGGAGTTGGCGGTGCTTTTCATGGCTTGAATCCCCATCCCGCGTTCGACGGCGACCGGCAGCACCATTTTCTCGAAGCTCAGATAGGATGGGTCGGCCGGATTCAGCGGCATGAGAATGGTGTCGTACTTCTGGTAATTCTTCAGCATGGCCAGATGGACTTCCGGGTCGTGATGCCCGGTGAAACCCATGAACCTGCATTTTCCCGCCTTCCTGGCTGCCTCGAAGGCTTCGATGGCGCCGCCGGGAGCGAAGATCTGCTGAACTTCTTCCATGGTGCTGACCTGGTGAATCTGCCACAGATCGACATAATCGGTCTTCAGCGCGCGAAGAGATTTTTCGAGATCGGCTTCGGCTCCCGCACGGCTGCGCTCGGGCGATTTCGTGGTCAGGAAAATGTGCTTGCGAAAGGGCGGCAACACAGCCCCGTAAACCTCCTCCGACTTGCCGTCCCAATAGATGCGCGCGCAATCGAAGTAGTTGATGCCCAGTTCGTAGGCGCGCAGCGTGATTGCTTTGGCTTCTTCAAAACTGCACAGCGGAAAACGCCCGCCGGCCTGCCCGATAATGGTCAGTTTCTCGCCCGTTTTGCCAAACGCCCGCTTGGGGATGTCTCCCGTTACCGCCCGCGCGGGCGAAGCGCTTTCGAGCGCAAGTCCGGCTAGCGCGGACGCGGAAATGAATGTCCTTCGTTGCATGGTTCCCTCCCGCTTCAAAATGGATCTCGTTTATCCAGAATACTCCCGAATGGCGAATCGCGCGAGCCGGCAGCTTTGGGTGACGGTTGACAACTCACGGCAATTCCCAAATAATCGGAAAGCTTTCGGAAAGGATTGAAGAATATGATTCGGCGGCGGAATTTTCTCGGGCTCGGCGGCATGGCCGCGATGGGGCTGGTGGACCATGCGATGGCGGCGCCACCCCCATTTCAAAATGAAAAGAGCAAGTTGAAGATTACGGGCGTGCGGTTGGTGCGCACGCGGCCGAAGCGTCCGGTGCCCTCGTACCAGCCGGCGCCAGGCTCGTGGTCCACCGGGGGAGTTGAAGTAGCCAATCCCATGTCCGGCTACCCGGAATACAAGGCTGAGCGCTCGCTGTTCATGCCGGACCCCGGAAAGCTGGAGGGGTTCACGGTGGAGATTTCGACCGACAAAGGCGTGAAAGGCTATGGCAGCGGCGGCATCGGCGGGGGCGAGGTGGTGATGGGGCACTTCACCAAGCTGTTGATCGGCGAAGACCCCTTCAACATCGAGCGCATTTGGGACATTCTGTTTCGCTCCAGCATGTACTACGGGCAGGCGGGCGTGGTTCCGAACGCCATCAGTGGCGTAGACCTGGCGCTGTGGGACCTGGTGGGCAACGCCCTGGGTATGCCGGTCTACAAACTGCTGGGAGGGGAAACCAAGGCGCGGATTCCGACCTATTGCACGGGAAACGACACGGAACAACATATCCAGTTCGGCTACCATCGGTTGAAGCTAGCCGTGCCCTATGGGCCCGCCGACGGCCGGGAGGGCATGCGGAAGAACGCCGATTTGGTCAAGCGCACGCGCGACATGCTGGGCCCGGATGGCGACATCATGCTCGACTGCTGGATGGCCTTGAACGAGCAATACACCATCGAATTCGCGGAAATGGTGGCGCCCTACCGCGTCTACTGGATGGAGGAATGCCTGCCGCCGCACGACTTCGAGGGTTTCGGCCGATTGCGAGAAGCCATCAAATCGACCCGGATCGCAACCGGCGAGCATGTTTATTTTCGCTATGGATTCCGGCACCTGCTGGAACATAACGCGGCCGCCATCTGGCAGCCGGACGTCCACTGGTGCGGCGGGTTGACCGAACTGCGGCGGATTGCCGCGCTGGCTTCGGCTTATGACATCCCCGTCATCCCCCACGCGGGCGGCGTCCAGGACTGCGTCCATTTCACCATGGCCACGCCCAACGCTCCCTGGTCGGAAATGTTCATGCCGCCTCCGGGCGGCCCGGCGGAGGTCTACCGGCGTTTCGAGGAGGATAACCAAATCACCCGCGGCCCGGAAGGAGTGTACATGCGGCCGAGCGAGCGGCCCGGCTTCGGCTGGGAGATCGAAGTGGAATCCTAAAGCGGAGAAGCCGCTAACCGACCTGCGGCTGGCTGGGGTCGCGCCGTATCCATTTGTACGCCGCCAACGAGTTTCGCCAGAAGTATTTTTCGGCTACTCCGCGACCCTTGGCAGTAAAATAGCCGCGGACGATCTGGACAATGACGGGGAGGTTATTTACCGCGGGTCCATTGGGCCAGTCGCTTCCGAAAATCAACTTATCCTCGCCGAATGTTTCGAACAGGTAATCGAGAAGAGGCTTATAGAGAGCCGGATCGGTGGAGGGCCGGCCGTCCACGATGCGCATGAGTTCGGAAACCTTGATATAAACCGAGGGCCGGGCAGCCAATTCGCGCAGGTTCCGCTCGACGGCCGGGCGCGCACCGGCATCGAGGCGCTCCATCATGGAGGGCAGGTGATCGACGACAATCCGGAGGTCCGGCACTTTATCGTTGAGCCGGACGATGGCCTCGATCAGATCGGGCCGGGGGTTGGCCGTGTCCAGAACCAGACCGGCCTGCTCCATCAGCTTGAGTCCTTCGAGGAAGGATGGGCTGGCGAGCTTCTCGACTAAGCTATAGCCCCAGAGATTGCCGTAGCGGATGCCGAGAAAAAGCTTGTTCTTGCGATAGCGCTCCAGGTATTCGGCGAACTCGGGTTTGTCGGGTTGAAGATCGCCGACGGTGCCGACCATCATCGGGTCCGCCTGTTCCACTTCGAGCACCCACAGATTGTCTTCGATCCACGGACTGGCCTCGACTTCGATGGCTCCCACGATTCCCAGCGGCGACGCCAGCTTGCGGTAGCGCGCGGGCAGCGCCGGTTCGGTATTTCCCGGGGCGGCCGAATAGGGAGCGCCTTGCGGACGCGTCTGATCGAACAGATGGATGTGACAGTCGACGATGGGAATCGAGGCGGGTTGAGCCGCGGCCGGTGGGACGGCGCCGGCCAGCGCCGCGCCCAGGGTGGAACTCAGGAAGGTCCTGCGATCGAGTTCGCTCATGTTGGTTAACTGTAACACCGGAATCGGGCCCGCGGAAGCGGCCGGGATATTACGCCGCCGGCTAGGTTTCCAGCAACCCGCGGTGTTCTTCCCTACAGGGCTACTTGGCGTCGCGCCAGTTGTTCCCCACTCCCACATCGACTACCAGCGGCACGTTCAACTCGCACACGCCTTCCATCTCCCGTTTCACCAGGGCGGAAAGCGGGGCTGTTTCCTCGGGCGGACATTCGAAGACCAGCTCGTCGTGAACCTGCAGCAGCATGGCGGCCTGGAAACGGTCTTGTTCCAGCCTGCGGTGGATGCGCACCATGGCCAGCTTGATCAGGTCGGCGGCGGTGCCCTGCAGCGGTGAATTGACGGCGGTGCGCTCGGCGAATCCGCGCGCGTTCGAGTTGCGGCTGTTGATATCGGGAATGGGGCGTTCGCGCCCGAATAGAGTGCGCGTGACGCCGGTCCTGCGCACCTCGGCGATGGTGGCGTCGATGAAGCGGCGCACCCCGGCGTAACGGGCGAAGTAATTGCGAATGTATTTTTCCGCCTCGGCGCGGGAAATGCCGAGTTGCGCGGCCAGGCCGAAACCGCTGATCCCGTAGACAATTCCGAAATTGACGGCCTTGGCTTCGCGGCGCGCTTCGGGGGTAACCATCATCGGCGGCACGCCCATCACTTCGGCGGCGGTGCGGGTATGAATATCCTCGCCCTGGCGGAAGGACTCGGCCAACAGCGGGTCGCCGGAAAAATGCGCCAGCAGGCGCAGCTCGATCTGGGAGTAATCGGCGGTCACAAGTTTCCAGCCGTCGCGGGGCACGAAGGCGGCGCGGATTTCGCGACCCATCTCGGTGCGGATGGGGATGTTCTGCAGATTGGGATTCGACGACGACAGGCGTCCCGTAGCGGCGCCCGCCGGATTGAAGCTGGTGTGGAGGCGGCCGGTGCCTGCGTCGATCAACGCCGGCAGGGCATCCACGTAGGTGCCTTTCAACTTGGTGAGTTGGCGGTACTCGAGTACTTTGCGAACGATCTCGTGATCGGCCGCGAGGGCTTCCAGCACATCGGCGGCGGTGGAGACGACCTTGCCCTTGCCGTATTTGACGGGTGCCGGCAGCCCCAGGTCTTCAAACAAAATCTTGCCCAATTGCTGCGGCGAGCTGACGTTGAACGGGCGCCCGGCGAGCGAGTGAATCTCCCCGGTCAGGCTCGCGATCCGAGTCTCCATGAGGGCCGAGAGGCGGGCCAACTCGGCGGTGTCGATGCGCACCCCGTGACGTTCCATGCGCGCCAGCACTTCGGCCAGCGGCAACTCGATCTCGTCGTACAGAGGGCGCAGGCCGCGCGTTTCTACCGGCGGCGCCAGCAACTCGAAAAGCCGGAAGGTAACGTCGGCGCGCGGCTCGGCGGAGGCATCCAGTTTGATATCCAGCTTGCGCGCGGCCAGTTCGACCAGGCCGCAGCCGGACGGGTCGGCATCGAGCAGAAAGGCGTAGAGCGTCGGGTCGTGGCGGAAACCGCGCGCAACCATCCCTTTGCGCTCCAGCGCCACCAGCGTGCTCTTCACATCGCAGGCGATTTTCTCCGCCGCCTGGTCCTCAAGCCACGCCTGCAGCGCGGGGAAGTCGCCCCGCGCCACAGCGCGCGCTTCGCCTGGACGGGCCGCGAGGCCGATCGTATCAAGCGCCAGTTCCCCTTCTCCCGATTCGGCTAACGTAACCGCTACCGGCCCGGCCCAATGAGCCTCGAGCCAGGAGGCGATTTCGTCCGGCGCGAGCATCCGGTAGTCCCGCGGCCCGGCATCTTCGGAGGGACCCAGGTCTTTCAGCATGCTGTGGAACTCCAGCTCTTTGTAGAGCGGGCGCAGCAGGCTTTCTTCCGGGGGATGGACGCGAACGGCATCGAGCGAAAACTCGATGGGCACATCGGTCGAGATGGTGGCGAGCCGCTTGCTGAGGCGGATTTGTTCGGCGTTGCTCACGAGGCTCTCGCGGTACACCCTGCGCTCTACCTCGGCGGCGTGTTCGATGGCGCCTTCCACCGAGCCGAAGCACTCGATCAGGTCCTTGGCGCCTTTATCGCCGATGCCGGGAGCGCCGGGAATGTTGTCGATGGCGTCGCCTTTCAGTGCCAGCAGGTCGGCCACCTGGGTGGGATGGACGCCGAGGAAAGCCTTGACGGCGGCCGGATCGTACCAGGCGTCGTCCTTGGCGGGATTGAACATGGAGACGCGCTCGTCGACCAGTTGCATCATGTCTTTATCGCTGGATACGATGACGACCTCGCAGCCGGCGGCTTCCGAGCGGCGGGAGATGGTGCCGATGACGTCGTCAGCCTCGTAGCCGGGATATTCCAGCATGGGAATGCGCAGCCCGTCGAGCAGGCGCTTGACGTAGGGGATCTGGGCCAGAAAATCCTCCGGCGTTTCGGCGCGATTGGCCTTGTAAGCGGCGAACTCCTGTTCGCGGTAGGTGGGCGTCGAGCTCTCCATCACGGCGGCGATGTAATCGGGTTTGGACTCGCGCAGCACCTTTCGCAGCATGTTGTGGAAGATGAAGACCACCTCGGTGGCGAGGCCGGTGGAGGTGCGCATGGGCGGCGCCGAGCTGCGCGCGCGCGCGTGGTAGGCACGGAACAGAAAGCCGAATGTATCGATGAGGAACAGCCGTTGGCAGGACACGGAGATGCATCATTTTATCAAGACGCGACGGTGTGTCCCATCGACGGCCGTAGCGGCCCGATCCACAACCGTGGTCGACCGTTTGCGTCTGACCGGCAAGCTTCGTCCGAAGCGGGTTCACCTCTCTGGCATTAGAAGCGTCGGCAGAAAGCGGACTTGCGTGAACTGTGGAATCGACGCGAGGGACTTCAGGAATCGCTCAGAATTCTGAGTTTCAAGGTCGGCGATCTCTTGGAACCAAATGTTCCGGGAATTCGAGTGCAGAGCCGCAAGCCGGTGCCGGTCAGCTAAAGTGATTCGTGCTGTCAGGATTCGAGGTCGCCCTTGAACAGCGATTCTTGCAAGCGGTCATTATCATTGCCAACGATACTCACGTCTGGTGGCGGCGGCGCTACGGCCACTTTCTTCATGGTGCAGCTCACTGTAGCCGTATGCGGTCTCCGCGCGCGCCGTGAAGACGGCCGCATTTCCATGCGAATTCGCAGGCCGCCTTGCCACTATGCTATCGACAACCTGGTGCACGCTTTGTCTCTCAACCCTCTCTTTTCACGCCGGAGAATGGGGCGCTTCTTCGCCGCGGCGCTTCTCGCCAGCCTTCTGGCGGCTCCGGAGCGCGCCGCCGCGCAGGCGCCGCCGAACTATCGCGACCCGCAGGGGCGCTTCAGCCTGCGGATTCCGCCCGGCTGGAAAACCGTTCAGATGAACAGCGACGCGGTGCAATTTTCCAGTGGCGCGGGGTTCGTCACCCTGTTGACACTCCCCAGCACCGATCCGGATTTGATGCTCAACGCCATCGCCACGTCGACTGGCAAGCAGTGGAAGAACTTCACCGGGGCGCGGCGCGGCAATGCGAATTTTGGTGGCCT
>JBEKZL010000094.1:0-24559 GCA_049509915.1 Bryobacteraceae bacterium
TGGAAGGTTTCGTCGGTATCGACGGCGGATCGACATCCACCAAGGCCGTGCTGATCTCGAAGGATCACAAGCGCCGCATTCTGGCCAAGACCTACCAACTTTCCAAAGGCAATCCGATCGAAGATACGGTCGAGGTGCTGCAGAAGCTCGACCGTCAGGTCCGCGACCAGGGCGTGGAACTAAAGATTCTGGGCGTGGGCACCACCGGCTACGCCAAGGACATTCTGAAGGACGTGATCGGGGCCGATGCCTCTCTGGTCGAAACCGTGGCCCACACCGAAGCCGGCCTGCATTTCTACGACAATGTGGACGTGATCTGCGACGTAGGCGGGCAGGACATCAAGATCATCATCCTGAAAAACGGCCGCGTCAAGGATTTCAAGCTCAATACCCAGTGCTCGGCCGGCAACGGCTATTTCCTGCAATCCACCGCGCAAGGCTTCAACGTGCCGGTGGAGCAATACGCCGATACGGCTTTCGGCGCCAAGGGCTTTCCGCAATTCGGCTACGGCTGCGCCGTGTTTATGCAGTCCGACATCGTGGATTTTCAGCGCCAGGGCTGGAAACCGGAAGAGATCATGGCGGGCCTGTGCAATGTGCTGCCCAAGAACATCTGGCTGTACGTTTCGCAGATTCCGAACCTGTCCGCCATCGGCACGCGCTTCCTGCTGCAGGGCGGCACGCAGTACAACCTGGCCGCGGTGAAGGCCCAGGTGGATTTCATCGAGTGATCGTCCATGAGCATTGCGGTGAAGCCGGCGCGATCGGCGCGGCGCTGGAAGCCGGACGCCTGTGGGACAACGGCCGCCAATCCACATTTATCGGCCTCGACGCCTGCCAGCACATCCAATACAAAACTACCCGCAACGAGTCCACCCGCTGCTACTTCTGCAAAAACAAGTGCCTGCGCACTTTCATCGACGTCAAGACCAACCTGGTCAACCTGGATTATAAGCCCCCCGTGAAGACCAAGGTGCCGCTGGAAGCCGGCGCCCAGCGCCTGATTATCGCCACTTGCGAGAAGGGCACCGTCGAAAATATCGAGGAGATGCGCCACATCAAGGGCGATCTCGATCGGGTAAAAAAGGCCAACCCGAACTTCGTCGAAATCGCGGCCAAGGCTGTGTTCCGCGTTCCCGATGTGCCGCTGGTGGCCGACCAGTCGCCCAGGCTGCAATTCAGCGCGGCCCAGCGGCGCCGCGCCGAGTTGATCCGCAAGCGCGCCCAACTGCGCATCGGCATGCCGCGTGTGCTCAACATGTACTCGCAGACGCCGATCTTTACGGGCTATTTCGCATCGCTCGGCATCCAGCCGCAGAACATCGTTTATTCCGACTTCACCAGCGAAGAACTATACAAGGAAGGCGCCAAGCGCGGTGCCATCGACCCCTGCTTTCCCTCCAAGCTGGGCATTCCGCACGTCCACAATTTGCTGTACAAGATCCACGCCAGGAAGCCGCTCGACATCATCTTCTTCCCCATGATCGATTGCCTCACCAGCGATCTGGAGGGAATTCAGGCATCGCGCTCCTGCCCCACCGTGGCCGCGACCCCGGAAGCGGTGAAGGCTGCCTTCACCAAGGAAGGCGATCTGTTCAAGGAAAAGGGCGTTCTGTTCCTCGACACCTTTGTCAATCTTTCGAAGCCGGAGGTCTTCGGGCGGCAGATGTACGAGGCGTTCCGCGATATACTCGGTCTCTCGCCGGAAGAGAACAAGCGTGCGCTCGACGCCGGCTATCGCGCCCTGGACGCGTTCAATAACATCACCATGCGCGGCGCCGCGCGCGAAGTTCTGGAACAACTCGAGCGCGAAGACCGCTTGGGCGTAGTGCTGCTGGGCCGCCCTTATCACAACGATCCGGGCGTCAACCACGAGATCCTGGAGGAATTTCAGAAGCTCGGTTATCCGGTCTTCGCCCAGGACTGCCTACCAATAGACGATGACATTATTTGGAAGCTGTTCGGCGACGAAGTGGAGGCCGGTGACATTCCCCACCCCATGGCAATCACCGACGTCTGGAAGAATTCCTATAGCGAGAACACCAGCCGCAAGGTCTGGGCTGCTAAGTATGTCGCCCGCCATCCCAACCTGGTGGCGCTCGAGCTGTCGAGCTTCAAGTGCGGCCACGACGCGCCTATTTATAGCGTCGTGGAGGAGATCGTCGAGCACTCCGGTACGCCGTACTTCTGTTTCAAGGATATCGACGAGAACAAGCCCACCGGCTCGATCAGGATCCGCGTCGAGACCATCGGCTATTTTCTCAAGCGCTACCGCGAGGACATGGTGCGCAACAAGAAGAAGGTCTGTTCCATCGAGGAGCAGTTGCGCGAATTCGAAGCCCGCCTGCGCCGCCAGATGCTGCGCCAGAAGCTGGACGGCATGTCGGACGCATTTGAAACCGGTTCCATGCCGCGCATCCATGTAACGCTCGATGCACTGGCGGCCACTCATCAGCCTGCTTCCGGGCAGTTCGAACGGGTTTCCGGCGATTGAGCTACTTCCTGGCCAAGACCGAGCCGGGTACGTACTCCATCGAAGATCTGGAGCGCGAGGGCCGGACAGTGTGGGATGGCGTGACCAATCCGCTGGCGGTCCGCGCCATCCGCGAAATGCGGCCAGATGATCGCGTTTTTATCTACCATAGCGGCGGCGTCTCGGCCATTGTCGGGCTGGCCGCCGTGCGCTCCGCTCCGCGCGACGCTCCTCGCAATCCGAAGTCAGCCGTAGTCGATCTCGAATTCCTCGCGGTCCTCGACCCGCCGACCACGCTAGCCGAAGTGAAACAGTCTAAACTATTCGACGATTGGGCGTTGGTCCGGCAGGGACGGCTTTCCACCATGCCGGTGCCGCAAGCCTTTGTGGAGTGGCTGCGGAAGCGGTATCCCGGCAAGATATGAATGGCACAGGCATCCTTGCCTGTCGATTGGTTTCCGTTCAGCCGAGTTCCAAAATCTCCCGAAGCCCCCGTTCAACGGCCTCCAGGTGCTCGGGAGAAAGCGCGCCCATACACTGTTCCAGACGCTCTTTGGAAACGGCGCGAATCTGGTCGGTCACTGCAACCACGTCGCGGCCGCCGCACTGAACCGGGACAAGTAGGGGCGGGCTCGCTTTGGGTGAGCTGGACAACGGCACAGCGACCACGGTTCGGCGCCGTTCGTTGAGGATGCCGCTTGAGAGGATCAAACAGGGCCTGGTTTTCGAGATCTCCGACCCCTGAGTGGGATCGAGCCGTACACACCAGACCTCACCGCGCCGGGGCAACGGTCCACGGCTCCTCGACTGCATCGGTCTTGTCCACCATCGCGTCCCACTCTTTCTCGATAGCGAGGACATCGGCGCTTTCATTGGCAACTTCGCAAGCCCGAATGAGCCGCTCTTCGCGTTCGCGGAGCCTCGCGGCGATCGCTTCGGTGACATACCGGGAACGGTCCCGTGCCGGCACTTGCCGCAGGAACTGCGCCACCACGTCACCCGATATGGTGAAGGTTAACTTCCTACTTGCCATATTGCCATATTTATCTACCGGACAGCGCCGCTCCGTGCCGCCTCGTCCATCACCCGTTCGGTCTCGAGGGCGGTTTCGCCGCTCGATCGCGGTTGCCTGCCTTCCAGGATTGCGCTCACGAAATCCTCGATCGCCGGATAGTGAAGGTTCGCATGCGTCGGGAGCTGCTCGGTGCCGCTGGGCCAGACGATCTCCGGGCCGTTGAGCGGGGTCAACTCCAGTTCGCCATCGGTGCCCCGCACCCGGAATTCGTCGCGCGCCACATGCGAGTGCCAGCGTACGTCGACCATTCCGCGAACGCCGCTTTCGTATTCGATTAGCACCGTGGCGTTGTCCTCCACCTCGGTCGGCTGCACCAGTGTCGAAAGATGCCCGGTGACGCGCCGGGCCGGACCGAACAGCCAGGCCAATACGTCGATGCGGTGGGAGGCAATGTCGCGCAGCGGGCCGTTGCCGGCCAGTTTCGCGTCCACCAGCCAGGCGCGAAAGCCGTCGGAGGGATAGAACCAGTAGTGGTTTGTAGCCTCGGCGAATACCGGCCGGCCGATGGCGCCGGCTTCGATCAGCGCGCGCGCCCGCTCGATCTTGGGGTACATGCGCCGGTAATAAGCGATGCCGAGCGTCCGGCCGGTTTCGCGCGCGGCGGCTACCATCTGGAGAGCGTCGGCGTGCGTGAGCGCCATCGGCTTCTCGCAGAGCACGTGGGCGCCCGCGCGCAGGCTCGCAATCGTCTGCGCGGCGTGCAGCGCCACCGGCGTCGCCACGTACACCGCGTCCGGCTGGACAGCGGCCAGCGCGGCGTCGAGCGAGTTCCACGCTGGCAACCCGTACTTCGCGGCCTTGGCGGCATCGCGCGTCACCAGGCCCTCCAGCCGGCTGCGAGGTTCCGCCAAAATGGCGGGAAGCACGCGCTTGTTCGCGATATCTCCGATTCCAACTGCGAGCCACCCAATCATCGGTATTCATGGTAACGAAAAAGACCCGCGCGGCGTTCCCCTTGCGGTTCGACAAGAGATGGCCTATTCTGTTCCTTGTAGAAGCGGAAGGGGAAGCACGGCGATGTGGAACGACTTGGTCTACCGGCTGCGCGCGTTGTTTGGGCGTGCCGCCGTGGAAGCGGAGCTCGACCAGGAGCTGCGGTTTCACCTGGAGCGGCAGGAAGAGAAGTATCTGGGCCAGGGCCTATCGCCCGGCGATGCGCGGCGGCGGGCGCGGCTTGATTTTGGCGGTGACGATGCGGTGCGGGAAGCCTGCCGCGAGGCGCGCGGCACGCGCTGGCTCGAAGACTTGTTGCAGGACCTCCGCTACGGCGTTCGCGCGCTTCGCCGGAGCCCCGGATTTACGGCTGCGGCGGTGCTGTCGTTGGCGCTCGGCATCGGCGCCAATTGCGCCATCTTCACCGTGCTCGATGCGCTGCTGCTGAAGACCCTGCCGGTCGAAGAGCCGCATCGGCTGCTGCGGGTGATCCTCCCTCACGGGGAGGATTTCAACTACCCGCTCTGGCAACGGTTCCGCGGCCGCCAGGATGAGCCGCGAAAGGTGCATATCTTTTTCAACCTGGTCTCGCCCGGATATTTTCAGGCGGTCGGTACGAACCTGCTGCGCGGCCGGGCCTTTACAGGGCAGGATACGGAAGGCTCGCCCAAGGTGGCGATCGCCAATGAGACCGCGGCCCGCGAGCTTTTCCCAGGCGTGAATCCGCTGGGAAGGACCTACCGCGACAGAAATGCCGGCGGTCCGTACACGGTCGAAATTGTAGGCGTGGCGCGGAACGCCAAGTACCGCCGCCTGCGCGACCCCGCACCGGCCACCGTGTATGTGCCGATCGCCCAGACCCCGGCGCCCTTCCCCGTGACTGGCACCTACGAACTGCGATTCAGCGGCGGGCTGGCGAATGTGACTGCGCGCGTGAGAGAGTCGGTAAAACAGATCGACCCGCGGATCGCGATCGAGTTCCGGCTGCTCTCCGCGCAGGTTGCAGACTCGCTTCTGTGGGAACGCCTGCTGGCCGGCTTGGCCGCAGGGTTCGCCGCCTTAGCTCTGGTTCTGGCCAGCGTGGGCGTCTATGGCGTGGTGGCGTATGCAGTAGTGCGCCGGCGCGGCGAGATTGGCATCCGCATGGCCATGGGCGCCACGCGCGCCTCGGTGCTGCGCCTGGCGCTGCGGGACATTGCCAGCCTGCTCGCGGCCGGTCTCGCCATCGGCACCGCCTTGGTGATGGCGTGCTCGCGCCTGGTGGCAACCTTGTTATACGGCCTGAAGCCGTACGACCCGCTCACGCTGGCCGCGGCCTGCGCCGTACTGACGCTGGTCGCCGCCCTGGCCGCCTACCTGCCCGCCCGTGGCGCCGCGCAGATGGACCCGTGGGCGGCTTTGCGGGAAGAGTAACCTCATGGCGCCCGCACTCTTGCGTGCCGCGCCACGGCACCTCGCAGCGGCGTCGTGACTTAGCGCGTCCCCGGCGGCCCCAGCCTCCGCCCACTCGTCTCCTTGGCATCCACGCCGTAGCCGCGCTCATAACACGGGTGAGTGACGCGCGGTGCCTTAAACCACTTACCCTTCTCAAACCGCGTCGTCTTCGAGAAGCAGAATTGCTGGCCGTGGCTTTGCACAGTTCGGTCGACATCCAGGACTTGTGTGTAGCCCTCCTGATCCATGTACTCGAGATCCGAGTACGCCTGGAGGAGTTTTTCGAAGCGCCCGTGTCTCAAGTCGAATACGTGAAAGACGATGCCTCCGCCGCCGCCCCCGCCAACATCCGACTCGATTACAAGCTCGTCCGCACCGCCTCCAGTTAGATCCAGCAACTCGACTTTCTCCAATGACGTGTGATGCTGGGTCTCCAGCAAGTACTCTTGCCGCACGCTCCAACCGGCCGCATTTCGAACCAGATGGACCAGCAGTCCAATAGACCGGCAGCACCCCCCCGGGTTCGCGCCCGAGAACTTATATTGGAGAACCGCCAGCAGCCCGGCACTTTCTTCCTTCGGCCATCGAAACAGTTTGAAGCGAACCTGTCGCGTGTCCGAGAACTTCCCGCTATCAATGTCCTCCGAGGCTCCTGTCTCCACTTCGTTCATCGCCTTGCCAGTGACCCGATAGTCGGCTTCGCCAGCCAGTGCATCGGGGAAGAACGGCCCGCCAGCCTTTGGCTTCTTCGGCCAGGAGTCGTCGATCTTTTTGCCTCGATCAACAGAAACCTGCATTCCGGCGAAAATCGTTCGTAGGGCGGCAATTCGCAAAGCTTCATCGGTGATGGGCCGGCCAGGATCGTTACCGGCCGCGGAAGCGCAAATCGCCGCCGCCACGCACACAACCGAAAGCCCGCCCGGGAGGGGGTAGCGCACATTCACAGATTAGCGCTTGTGCTCGGTTCCCGTGGACTGGCCGTGGACCACCCGCCGGCGCTAACGGATGCGGCGCCCGCGCTCCCATCTTGATATACGAATTCGACAAAACGAAGAGCCGGTCCGTCAAGCAGAAACACGGCGTCAGTTTGGAACCCGCGCAGCAAATCTTTGACCAGGCTTATCTGGTCGACCAAAAGAACGACGTTCCGGAACAGTTTCGTGCTGTCGGTTGGTGCGGCGCATTTGGGCCTTCGGCCCACCAAAAGAGATGAAGACGCGCGCGGCTCCCCTTCGGTGGGGCGGTTGTCAACCGGCGTTCTGGCGGACGGTGCGAAATCAGCAACCGGGAGAGCGTCTTCAACGGAGCGGTTTCGCTGGCCTGGGTTTTAAGCTAAAGGCTGACGGCTGACCGCTAATCGCTGACCGCTATCCTCAGCGGCTTGGCGCCACCACCGGCGGCAGGTCGGGGTAGTAACCGTCGCGGGCCCGGATTTTCACTCCTGGAAGGTTGGGAAGCTCGACCTTGATATGCCGATATACCTTCTGCCTCGGGTCGTCGCCGTAATCGGGAACGTAACGAATCACGTACTGAGTCGCAATGTCGCCCGCGATTCCCGATACGGCATTCGTGATACCGCTCGAAATCTCCGCCGCGTAACCCCCGGTGCCGGCTTCGTACACGTAGTTGCCTGCGTCTGTGGGGTGGGACAAATAGCCGGATACGTCCTTATACAGAGAGTTCAACGGGTATTCCACGTGACCGCCGGTTTCGGTTGCCAGCCGCTCCAGGTCGTCCGACGAGGGGTTGTCGAAACCGAAAGCTTGCGTGCTCATGCCGAAAATCGTGATCAGGTTGCGCTTGGCCAGTTCCAGCATCTGGTCGATCCCCCTCGTGCCGCTGGAGTTGTGGCCGTCTCCGATTACCACCACCACGCGCCGCGGTTGATAGGGTTCGCCCTTAATTAAGGTCCGGTCGGTGCAGGCCATATAGAGCGCATCGTAGAACGCCGCCGCGCCGCCGGGCTTCATGCGCTGCACCGCCGTCGCCAGCTTATCGGCTTCCTGGGTGGTGTTTACCAGCATCTCGGCGTCGTTGCCGTACCCGATCAAATAGCCGCTGTAGCGAGGGTCGTCGCCCGGCAGCAGGGTATCGACCAGCTCCGTTATCGCATCGGCGAAGTTCTTCCAGTGAATCTTGCTATTGTTGCTCAGTTCCACCAGGAACCCGACCACGATGGGCTGCCTCAGGTCATGGCTGAAGAAGCTGATCCGCTGCGGCCTGTTCTCGTCCAGGATCCGGAAATCCTTGGCCTCCAGGTTCGAAACGTAGCGTCCCTTTTCATCCACCACGGTGACCGGAACGATGACCTCCCTGGCCTCGGTGGTGATGAGAACCTGCGGCTGCTGCGGCGCGGGCGCTGGTGGAGGGCTGGACGGCGCCGCCTGCTGCGGTATTGCCGGGCGGCTGGTCACGAAACCACACAATAGCGCGAAAGCAATCTGGCGAAGCATGGGAGTAATGGCTTGTTACCCATTCTACCGCGAGGCGGCCGGCTTCACAGCCACTGCTTCCAGGGCAAAACCGGCGTCCATCGAGGGTAGCCCCTCGAAAGTGGCCAACGAACCGGCCGGCGGCGGGTCCGCATTCAGGAAAGCGGTCCGCAATTGCCTCACCTGTTGCGCGATCCGCCCGGACAGAGGATAGTAATGGACGAACGCCACGTCCCCGGCCGATGCGCCGGCCTGCTGCAATTCCTTCAACAGGCGCTCGAACGCCAGCCGGGAATCGGCCTCCTGGTAGCCGAACGAGGCCTGCGTGCCGGTCAGGATCAGCTCGCCGGGGTTGACCAGGGCCATCTGCGATTGTCCCGCTTCGGCGGGCAGCCCTGTCGGGTTCAGCGGACGCAACGGCATGCCGGGGTCGGCGCTCAATCGGGCTACCGCTTCGCAGGCGGCAATCGCTTCCACCGGCGCGCGTTGGGTCTGCACGAAATCCGTGGCGGCATGAGAGAACTGAGCGGCCAGAGAGGCCCGCAAACCGTCCACACCCTCCAACCGGCTCAGAAAACAGGTGACCCGCAGCACATCCGCGGATGTGGCTCCCGCCGCCGAGAGCACCTTGCCCAAACGGGCTATGGAGCGGGCAGCCAGCGGCGCCGCCGGATCGAGCGGGTTATCGGACGTTTCCACTTGCGCGGAAATCCATGCCAGCCCGAACGGGTCCACCTCTTTGCGCCCAGCCGAAATCGCTTCCAACACCACCTGCGCGCCCTCCAGCGGCAATCCACCGGCGCGAACCAGGCTTAGCGCCGGCAAGGGCTGCTTGCGCTCGGTGAATACCTCACTCACCAGGTCGCGCACGCGCCGCAGGTCGCCCGATCCGGCCACAAATGCCCGAATCTTCAACACGGTTTCGCCGTTCGCCTGGCGCAGCAGAGCGTGCAGGCCGTCGCGCACCTGGGCTGAGAGCAGACCTTTGGCCGAAAGCGGCGTCACCCGAAACACCAGCCGGTGCGTCGGCGCGGCCACCGAAGCCGGCAGTTCCCTGGGCAACTGCAGCGTCTGGGTTTCGTCCTCTTTGTTCTTTTTCTTCTGCTCGCCCGGAAGCGCCAGAAGGCCGCCCGCCAAAGCCAGCGTGACAACTCCGCGGCACAGGCCCCGCACGCGCATAGTCGTAGGCATTGTAGCAAAGGCTGGAGCGGGCGGGCCGAGCCGCGACCGCAAAAGAAGCGGTCTTTGGGGGTATCTCGTTACGCTGAAGAGCTTTGACGCTACCACAGATCTCCGCTCCCTTGCGGCCGCGGCTCGGTAAGGGACGTTCGTCACCGCTCCACGCCTGCCCGGAAATCGGTTAGGCAAGGTTGACGAACATTATGATACGCTTCACTCGGGGTGCGGCTAGCCTGACTCGGGAGACCGCGGAAAGATCGGAGGGCCCACGATGCCAGTGGTGCGAACATCTGCGAACAAAGTTCAGAGGTACTTTGCCAATCTGGTGGGAGGGGGGTTCACGATTGGGCCCCTGGCGCCACCGCCATTCAACCCGAACACCCAGGTTTGGTTAATCGACCCGCCCATATTCGATCTTTCCGCGACCAAGGTTTTGGTCTGCGACCCGCCCGTGGCGCCGGTCGCCGGGGGCGCCGCTCCACAATACTACTTTGTGCCGCCTGCGAGCCTTCACATGGCCTGGCTCGCCGGTCAAGGCGCCGCCGGAGGGAGTCTCCTAACCGGGATGAAGTACGGCGCCTACAAATCGCTTGAAGGCACGGAGATGTCGCGTCCCAACGCCCAATATAACCCGGGCGAGCAGGCTCCCAGGGCAAATCCGAACTTGAACGTACTTGTGCCGGGAGCCGCCCCAGTTTGTCTCTATTGTGGCAACTCATGGGGTGACCACAAGATTAACGAAACGGATGAGGTTCATAACTTAGCGTTGCAGATTGGCGGCCCTCTGCCTGCGGGGCTCAACCTGGGAGCGAACAGGATGATCGGCGTCCTGAAAGTGATCTTACACGGAGGAGCACCACATTACTTCTGCGCGGTTAGTGGCGGTGGCGCGGGGCAGGCGGCTCTAGATGGCGCCCTGGCGGCCGGACTGGCGGCAGCCCCAGGTATGAATCACATACACGTGGCGCTATCTTTGCCTGCGGGGTTCGCATTGAGGGATTTCGGTGGTGCTGTGATAGCTAACTGGGCCGCTGTGGTCAATAACGCGGCGGCAGTTCAAGAGGCCAGGAATGCCATCGACACTCCGGACGACCTGACCTGCGCAGCGCCAAAGCTATTGCAGCGCGCTTTCGAACACTTCTCCGTCCCCGCTAATCAACTCGTCGGCGCAACGATGTACCTCAGTGAGGTTAGCTTCCTAGCGGCTACCCACGCTAAATATTCACCTCAGCACTCGGCGGCGAGTTGCAACAAGTGCCGGCTGTCGTGCTGGCGTTTTCTTTGCGGTTATACCAATAATCACAAGAAGGCTCAGAATCCACGACCGGTGGGACATCAATCGATGACTGCTCTGGTCGGAGCAGCACGGCTTTTATAGGGGTTCGGGCTTCGCGCACCCATCGCGCTCGCAAACCTTCGTCTATCCTATCTGTTATGAGAATTGGTTTCATCGGGCTCGGGCGAATGGGTTCCGCCATGGCGGACAATCTGGTTCGGGCCGGGCATGAAGTCGCCGTATTTAACCGCAGCCGCGAGAAAGCGGAAGTCCTGGCTGCCGATGGCGCGCGCGTAGCCGATTCGCCGGCCGCCGCCGGTAGCGGGTCGGAAGCGGTGGTGACCATGCTGGCCGACGACGACGCGGTGGAGCACGTGGTCTTCGGCGAAAACGGCATCGCTTCGGCCCTGCCGGAGGGCGCGATTCACATTTCGTCCAGCACCATCAGCGTTCGGCTCGCCAGGCATCTCGCCGCTGAACACGCCCGGCGCGGGCAGGGGTACCTGAGCGCTCCGGTCTTCGGCCGTCCGGAAGCTGCCGAAAGCAAGAATCTGCTGGTGGTCGCGGCCGGTCCGCCGGAGCTGGTCGAGCGCTGTCGGCCTTTGTTCGACGCCATCGGTCGGCGGACGTTCGCCATTGGGCCCGATCCCGAGCAGGCCAATGCCGTCAAGCTCTGCGGGAATTTCATGATTGCCGCCGTACTCGAAGCCTTTGGCGAAGCCAACGCCACGCTTCGCAAAGCCGGCGTCTCGCCCCACGCGTTCCTGGAAGTGATGAGCGCGCTGTTTGCGTCGCCGCTCTACGCCAACTACGGACGCATGATAGCCGACGGGAAGTTCGAGCCGGCGGGATTTGCCTTGCGGTTGGGGTTCAAGGACGTGCGCCTGTTGCTCGAGGCCGCCCAGGAGCTCGGCGCACCGATGCCTATGGCCAGCCTGATTCGTGACAGTTTTCTTTCGGCGACGGCACATGGACAAAGCGATCAGGACTGGTCGAGCGTCACCCGCGCCGCCGCGCGCAATGCCGGCGTTGAATAGCTCGCTGCCGGGATATACTATCCAGAAAGGAGCACGGGATGCGCACTACCAGCCGCCGCCGATTTCTGGCCGCCGGCGCTTTCGCCCCATTCATTATGCATGCCGACGACAAAGCAGGTTCCCGGCGACCGGTCCTCGGTTCCGGCGAGCACACCTACGAGGCCTATCACGACTGGGGCGAGTTGCCGCATTCCATCCAGTACGGCAATACCCATGGCGTGGTTGAGGATTCGCAAGGCAGAATATACGTCCATCACACCGTGGGCGCGGCCAGCGAAAGCTCCGATTCCATGGTGGTATTCGACGAGCACGGAAAATTCGTCAAGTCCTGGGGCAGGGAATTCAAAGGTGGCGCCCACGGCCTGCATATCCGCCGCGAGGGCGGCTACGAGTTCCTTTACCTGTGCGATACCCGCCGCGGCGTGGTGGTGAAGGCCACTCTCGATGGCGAAGAGGTTTTCACCATCGGCTATCCGGAACAATCGGAAGCCTACAAACCGGGCCCGGACGGCGCCCGGCCCAAATACAGCCCCACCAACCTGGCCGTCGCCCCCAACGGCGATCTCTATGTCGGCGATGGCTACGGCTCCAGTTTCATCAATCATTACAACTCGAAGGGCGAGTACCTCCGCACCTTCGGCGGCAAAGGCAAAGAGGCCGGCAAGCTCGATTGCCCCCACGGCATCATTATGGATATGCGCGGCGCGTCTCCCATTCTCACCGTTGCCGACCGCGCCAATAACCGCATCCAGCGCTTCACCCTCGCGGGCGAGCACATCGATTTCATCCAGGGCACCAACCTGCCCTGCCACTTCGACTATTTTTCCAACGGCGATGTCGTCGTTCCCGATCTGGGCGCGCGCGTCACCCTGATGGACCGTAACAACGCCGTGATCGAGCACCTGGGCGACGATTCCTCTTCCAACTGGAAGGAAACCCGCAAGCTCGCCCGCACCGGTTTCACCCCCGGTAAATTCGTTTGTCCGCACGGCGCATGCTTCGACCACGCCGGCAACATTTTTGTCGTCGAGTGGGTCGAGGTGGGGCGCGTCACCAAGTTGAAGGTGGCGTAAAATGGCGTGGCACTTTCATGCCGAGGGTGTCATTGAGGTAGCCGCCCACAAGGAATTCGATAATGCCATCCGCACCCGCTTTCGCCACGGGTACAATAGAGACAACCGGTCAAATCTGGAGGTGACACAGTTACCACAACGCAGTTGTTTTTCTCGATGGCCGGTCTGTTTATCGCGGGTCTTGGCTTTCTGAAGTATTATATCGACGCGAAAATTGATCCGGTTGCCAGGAATGTGGACACGCTCGTGCAGTATATGGTGTCCCACTAAGGCAGGATTGCCCGCCTTGAGGAACGCACCAAAGGCTGAGTGTCTACGAGGTGCTATCGGTCACTTGGGGCAAAGTGTAAAAGCTGTCGTCACTCGCATTGTTGACACATATTACGTGCACGCGTAATATGTGTATATGAACGTCACCCTATCGATTGACGACGGCCTTGTCCAGGAAGCCAGGCGTCGCGCCGAAGCGATGGGCACCAGTGTCAATCAGCTCGTACGCGAATACCTGGAGCAGTTTGCGGGCAAGACCGATCCGGATGCCGACGCTGCCGAGTTCGAACGGCTTTCGCTCGCTGCTCAAGGCGATTCGCGCGGCTGGAAGTTCAATCGCGACGAACTCCACCAGCGGCGATGACCAAGCTCGCGTTCTTCGACACCAACGTGCTGGTGTACACGGACGACGCTTCCGCGCCCGAAAAACAGCAGCGGGCGGTCGCTCTTTTCTCCGACCACCTTCGGCGCGGTACGGCGGTTATCTCCTTACAAGTTCTCCAGGAGTATTTCGTAACCGTGACACGGAAACTCGGCGTGCCCGCGGAGGTGGCGCAACGCAAGGTCGAGGTTCTGACGCGCGGGAGAGTCGTGCAATTTCGAGCCGGCGACGTGGTCGCGGCGATCGAACTGCATCGCCTTACGTCCATTTCGTTCTGGGACGCTCTGATCGTTCAAGCGGCGCGGTCCGCGGGCGTGGCCGTGCTCTACAGCGAGGATCTTCAGCCCGGAGCCGTAATAGGCGGCGTGCGCGTCGTCAATCCGTTCGCGGCGTAGGCAGCTTCCGGCCCTCCCTATTCTGGCGCCAGCGCCTGAGCGTCCAACAGCAGTTTCACCGGGCGCGCCGCGGCCAGGGTCACATCGGCGGCCGGCTTCAGGAAGTCGGCGATCTCGGCGTTGCGCGCGGCCAGCCAGTCGCGGGTAGCTTTGCGGTCATGGGCCAGATCGTCGAGCGCCTCCAGTCCGGCACGTCCCAGCGCGGCCAGGCGCTGGGAGAGCGGCTGCAATTCGCCCAGCAATGCGTTGTCGTCCAGCAGAGCTTCAAAGGGCGCGTCATTGGCGGCCCATCTCTCGAAAGTGCCGCGCAAAAGGTCCAGGTCTGATTGGCTCGCGCCGGAGCCGCTAGCTACCCTCACTGCCGCCAATTCCAGCGCGCGCACGGCTTCGCTCTCGGCCGGAATAGCATCCACGAATCGGTTCAACGGCGTGCCGGTTTCGTTCTTGCGCGGGCTGCGCTTTCCCAGGCCGAGCGCTTCGGAGGCTTCGGCCAGTACCTGCAGCGAAGGCGCCGGACGCCCGCCGGTGAGGCGGCCCAGCATGGGACCGTAGACCGCGCGATGTTCCACCCCGGTCCAGGCTAGCAGACGGCTGACCGTTTCCATGCGATCGTACATGGAGGCCGCGTCGGTCACCGTTTGCGGCGACCAGAAACGCTCGGCGATGGCGGCCGTACGCGGCCAGATGCGCGAATCCACGTTTTCCGAATCCGCCAGTTCGGTCCACATGCAGGCCTCCCCGCCCAAAATCCGGTCGGCCACTTCCGGCGCCAGTTCAGCTGCCGCGCCTGCCAGCGGATCGACCTCGTAGTGAAACTTGGCCGGCCTCAGGTGGTCCAGGTAATAACCCCAGGAAAGAATGCCGCGATAGCCCTTGGCGGCGGATTCGGCCAGCGATGCCTGCCCGCGCCAACTCTGGATCACCGTGCCCTTGGCCAGATCCGGCTGCAGAATCTCGTCCCAACCAACCATGGTCTTGCCGTGCCGCGCCAGGATGCGCTGCAGCCGATGGTTGAAGTACAACTGCAGTTCGTGCGTCTGGGTCAGCTTGTGCGCCCTGGCGAAGGCCTGCACGTGCGCCGATTCCTTCCACTGGCGGCCGTTCACCTCGTCGCCGCCAATGTGGAAAAACGGATCGGGGAACAGCAGCGACATTTCGCCGATGAAAGCGTCCAGGAATTTGTAGGTATCCTCGCGGGTGGGATCCATGGCGGCGTCGAAAACCCCGAAGTCGTGGCCTGCCTGGTAGGGTCCCGGCGCGCTGGCCAGGGCCGGATACCCCGCGAACCAACTGGTGCTGTGGCCCGGCATGTCGAATTCCGGAATCACGCGGATACCGCGGTCGCGGGCGAATGCCACCACCCGGCGGATCTCGACCTGGGTATAGAAGCGGCCGTCGGAGCCTTTGCCCTCGAGGCGCGGAAACAGGCGGCTCTCCACGCGAAAACCCTGGTCGTCGGAAAGGTGCCAATGGAATACGTTGAGCTTCACCGCCGCCATGGCTTCCAGGTTGCGCAACACCACTTCGAGTGGCATCCAGTGGCGCGAGACGTCCAGCATCAGGCCGCGCCAGGGGAAGCGCGGACGGTCCTCGATATGCACCGCCGGGATTTCGAAGCCGTGCGGGCCCGGCATCGCCAGTTGCGCCACGGTCGCCAGTCCGCGCAGCGCGCCATCCACCGTTGCGGCCTTCAGATGCGCCCCCTCTGCGGTGACGTCCAACTGGTAGGATTCGTCCTCGCCCAGCTTGGGATAGAGCGGCGCCCGGGCGGCGCACTCGACCTGCAGTGTAGCCGCGCCGGCGGAGGCCCCTCTGCCGGCGAAGGCGATGCCCGTTTCGCGCGAAAGCATCCTGACCAGCCGATCTATCGCCTCAACCAGACGGGGATCGGCCGCGCCCGTGGCAGCCGCGGTGAAGTGCGTATCGATCGCCAGCGCACCCGCGCCAGGCTCCATTTTCACGGGCAAAGGCATCAGCGCGGGCGTAGCGCCAAAAGCCGACAGTGCCAGGGCGGGCAGCCAGACAGGAAAAGCCACGAATCGGGAACGCATCTTTTCTACTGTAGCCCGCAATTCACGCGCCTGCTACTGCAGCTTCGAAGGGGCGCAGAGAGACGGAAGCTCATCGCGAAAAGCTCCACTTTAAGCGGCCTCTTTGGGAACCGCGCCACGATCGATGCGACCCGGCAACTCCGGCCGGCCCGGATTGGCGCGAGAATGGGACAGCGTGCGTCCGTTGCCGGCAGGCCATCTGGAAACTCCGGCTAGCGGCGCCGCAAGTTCGGGAGCCGACCATGAACAGATGCCTTTCCGCCGCAGTGCCGGTATTGCTCGTTTTCGCGGGTTGCCTGGGAGGCCAGCAGGCGACCATCCGCGAGGAAAAGCAGGTCGTCAAGACCTATCCTTTTTCCGGCCCGGATCCGTCGCCGACCGGGTCGAGTGGCATCGGGCAGAGAATCTATCCCTATTTTTCGTTTGACGAGCTGAGCTCGACTGGCGCCGGCCAGACCTGGAATGTCGTCAGATTGGAGAACCCGTACATCGAGGCGTTCGTGCTGCCGGCCGAGGGCGGCAAGCTGATCGGTGCCGTCGAAAAAAGCACCGGCAAGGCATTCATCTATTACAACCACGTGCTCAAGTTTCGGAATATCTCTATGCGCGGTCCGTGGACTTCGGGAGGCATCGAGCCGAACTTCGGGATTATGGGCCACGCTCCTTCCACGGCGAGCCCGGTGGATTACCTCATCCGCAAGAACCCGGACGGAAGCGTAACCTGCTTTGTGGGCAGCATGGATTTGCCGTCCCGCACCCAGTGGAGGGTCCGCTTCACGGTACCGCCGGACAAAGCCTATGTGGAAGCCCGTACCCTCTGGTACAACCCGCAGCCCCTCAACCAATCCTATTACGTGTGGATGAATGTCGCCGAAAAGGTCGGCAAGGACCTGGAAGTCATCCTTCCGGGAACGGCCTGGATCGGACACAACTATGCGGTCCCCAGCCAGCCGTGGCCCGTCGGCAAGGACGGGCGCGATCTGGCTTTCTACAAGAATCACGACAACACCGACGACGGCAGCTTCTTCGTTCACGGCGCGCTCTCGGATTTCTCCGGCGGCTACTGGCACGATTCCGGCTTCGGATACGGCCACTGGGCGCTTCACGAGGACGTGCCCGGGCAGAAGCTGTTCCGCTGGTCGCTGGCGCGCGAAGGGGCCATTTGGGAGAACCTGCTGACCGACAGCGACGGCCAATACTTCGAGCACCAGACCGGGCGGCTCCTGGATCAGAGTGATACCGGTTTCTTCGCGCCTTACTCGGCCGATCACTGGCAGGAGTTATACTTCCCCTACAAGAAAATCGGCCCCATGGTGAAGGCGACTCCCTACGGAGCGCTTAACGTGCGCGAAGCGGGCGGTGCCCTGGTCCTCAGTTTCTGCGCGCTGCAGAAAATCGATGAAAAGCTGGTGGTGCGTGCCGGCGGCAAAGAAATCTTTACCGACAGGATCGTCCTGAAACCGATGGAAGTGTACGAGAAAAAGATTCCCGCATCCGTAAAAAGAGGCGGCCTGCGCGTGGAAGTTGGAGACAAGCTTTCTTATACCGACGATCCCAACGACGGCGTTCTGCAGCGGCCCCTGGTCTTCCGGAACTACGACCCCGCCAGTCTCGAAGGACTCTACCAATCCGCCGAGCGAGATAACAAGGAGCGTAACTACGAATCGGCTTTGAAAAAGTACCTGGCGTGCCTGGAGCGAGAACCCGAACACGTCCGCGCGCTGACGCGCATCGCGGAAATCTATGGCCGCCGAGCCGAGTATAAGAAGGGGCTGGAGTACGCGCGCAAGGCGCTCGATTACGTCATGTACGATCCCGATGCGAACTATATCTACGGAATACTGTCGCGGCGGATGGACAACTTAGTGGATGCCAAAGAGACACTGGGATGGGCTGCGCGGTCGATGCAATACCGCTCCAGCGGCTATAGCGAGTTGGGGGGAATCTATCTCATGGAAGGCAACCTCCCTCTGGCCCAGGAATATCTCCAGCGTTCGCTCGAATACGACGCCAATAACGTCCGGACTTACCAGGTGCTGGCCACCCTCTATCGCCTCCTCAAACAACCGCGGAAGGCCCAGGAGACACTGGCGAAGATTCTGGAGATCGACCCGTTGAATCACCTGGCGCGGTTCGAACAGTACCTGCTGGAGCCGGGGCCGGGGACTTTGAATAACTTCAAATCCATGATCCGGAACGAGCTCCCGCACGAGACTTACCTCGAAATCGCCGTCTATTACGCCAACCTTCGCCTCGATGGCGACGCGCTGCGCGTGCTCGAGGTGGCGCCGGACCAGGCGACCGTCCGCTACTGGCAGGCGTACCTGCTGCGCGACAAATCTCCGGCGGAGAGCCGCAAAGCGCTGGAAAAGGCCCTCGCGCTCTCGCCCTATCTGGTGTTTCCGTTCCGCGAAGAATCGATTCCGGTATTTCAATGGGCCGCCGCGGCGCGACCGGGTGATTGGAAGGCGACTTACTATCTGGGGTTGATCTACTGGGGTCTGCGGCGTGGAGAGGATGCCATGAAGATGTTCGAAGCGTGCGGCGACCGCCCGGATTACGCGCCCGCCTATATCTCCCGCGCCTTCCTGGAGAAGGAAACCAATTCCCAAAAGGCCCAGTCGGACTACGAGAGAGCCTATGCCATCGACCGGAAGGATTGGAGAACCTGGTACCACCTGGCGAGTTTCTACATCGAAAAGGGAAGTAACGACAAGGCGCTGGACCTGGCCGTGAAGGCCTCCGAACAGTTTCCCAACGAGGATGCTATTAAGGTCCTCGCGGCCAGAAGTTATCTGAATAATGGCCGCTATGGGGACTGCAACTCCGTGCTCGCCAATGCCACCATCCTGCCATTCGAGGGCCAGCGCGACGTTCACACTCTGTTCGTTCAATGCCTGGTGAGCCAAGCCATGGCGGATATGAAGCATGGCCAATATGGCCAGGCGATCGAGCGGCTGGAACTCTCGCGCGATTATCCGGAGCGGCTGGGGACGGGCGCGCCGCCCGATCCCGATTACAGAATTCAGGACTATCTGCTGATGTACTGCTACCGGGAATCGGGCGCGGCGGCAAAGGCCGCGGCAGCCGTGGAGGGAATCGACGCCTATTCGTCCCGCCATTCGGGAGCCGTGGACACCCAGATCAAACGAGTGGAGGAGTGGTATCGCACCACGTTCCGGACCGGGACGGAATTGAATGCGTTGCGGGAACTGTCGCGGCTGATCCGTGGCGGCGTTCCGATCGCGTGAACGGATCCCGCTCTATACTAAAGTGATGAATATCGCCAAGGCTTTCTCACGCTTAGGAGTGGCCGTCAGTTTGAGTGTGGCGGCGACCCTGTTATGGAGCCAGCAGGCTGCCACGCCTGTATCGCCGCGTCCGCCCACGATGCCGTTCACTGCCGCCGAATTGGAAGCGATCCCTCTCGTCCCGCCGCGGGCCGGAGCGAGCGTGACGAAGACACTTTTCGATGGCAAGACTCTTGATGGCTGGCGGGGCAATCTCGAATGGTGGTCGGTTGGAGACGGCGCCATCGTGGGAAAGTCTGCCGTCAAAGTCCCAACCAGCTTTTTATTCACCAGTGACAATTACTCCGATTTCCGGCTCACTTTGTCATCCAGAATGGTGGAATCGGAGAACCATGCCGGCGTCTGCTTTTGGGGCGAAATTGCGGAACAGGGCGCTAATAAATGGTATACGCACGGGCCGCTGGTGATCTTCCCCAGCCCGAGCATGTGGGATTATATCGACGCCAAGGGTCTTCGCGTGTACCGGACGACCACGGACAAAGTCACCAGCCAGCACGAATGGGTCAAGGTCGAAATCCTGGCGCAGGGAAACCGGGTCCGCTCCGCGTTCAACGGCGTCCAGGTAATGGAGTGGCGGGAGCCCGACCCCAACCGGATCAAGGCCGGCCCCATCGGCATCCAACTCCACGCTCTGGACGGACCGCAAGAGGTATTGTACAAGGACATCGTGGTCGAGACCTTCCCTCGGGAAGACCGTCTGATCACACTGAAGAGGTGACCGGCGAACCGGCGCACGGAGCGCCGAAATACCGTTGGAAATGCAATAATGGTTCCCAAACCTCAATCCAAAAGGACATTCCATGAAGCTACCGATCGCCGCGCTCCTGTTTACCGCCGTGGCATGCGCTCAGCCCATCCCGGCCAATCCGCTCATGACCGTTTCGAAGAATATCTATGGCATCGCGAAAAACGACATTCTTCGTTCCGTGGATAAGATCCCCGACGGTATGTGGTCCTTCCAGCCGACGCCGGACGTCCGCACCGTGGCGCAATTGTTCGCCCACATTGCCGACGGCCAGTACGAGTTCTGCGGCGCCGCCGCCGAGGGAAAAAGTGTCTCGAAAGATGTGGAGAAGACTTTCAAGACCAAGGCCGAGATCGTGCCCGCGCTGAAAGAGGCCTTCGCCTATTGCGACGCCGCCTACGCCAAGCTGACCGACGCCAATGCCGCCGAAGTCGTCCCCTTTGGCGGCATGAGGATAACCAAACTCGGAGCCCTGGACTTCAACACCGCCCACACCATGGAGCATTACGGCAACCTGGTGACCTACATGCGCATTAAGGGCATCGTGCCGCCCTCGAGCGAACCCCGGACGCCCGCCGCCGCCAAGAAGCAGTAGCGCTGCTTTGAGTGGGGATGTCGCGCCGGAGAGATCCAATCACCCGAGCGGCGGCTTCGATTCGCCTCCCAGCTTACAATTGAATCTCGGGGCCTCATTTGGAGAACAAGGAAATCGCGCGCGTGCTGGCGGAGACCGCCGACCTGATGGAGATTGCGGCCGAAGATTCGTTCCGCATTCGCAGCTACCGCAACGGAGCGAGCGCGGTGGAATCGAATCCGGACCGGATCGAAGATATTCTGCGCGGCCCGGCGCGCAAGGTCACCGATATTCCGGGGATCGGCAAGGGTCTGGCCGCGGTGTTGGAGCAGATTGTCGCCACCGGCTCCTGCGACCGGCGCGATCAGTTGCTCGAAAAGTTCCCGCCGACGGCGCTCGAGTTTCTGAAAATCCAAGGACTGGGGCCGAAAAGCATCGCCCTCATCTTCGAGCATTTCCGCATCTCGACTATCGATCAACTGGAGACCCTGTGCCGCGAACACAAGCTGCGCGAGCTGCCGCGCATGGGCGCCAAGCTGGAAGAAAAGGTGCTGCGCTCGATCGCCCAGTATCGCGTGCGCAGCGGCCGTTACCTGCTGAGTTATGCCGAGAGCATGGCTGACGAGCTGAGCGCGGCGCTCCTGGCGGTGGAGGGCGTCGAGGCCGTCACCCCCGCCGGCAGCCTGCGGCGCGGACGCGAGACCGTCGGCGACCTGGATCTGCTGGTTACCGGGCCGAACGCTACCCGCGCCCTCGATACCTTCGTCAAGTATCCGCGCGTGGAAGAGGTATTGGGCCATGGCGAAAACAAGGCCAGCGCCAAAGTGGGCCGGGAAGGTCTGCAGGTGGACGTGCGCGCGCTGCCGCCCGAAAGCTTCGGCGCCGCCATGCAATATTTCACCGGCAGCAAGGACCACAACGTCGCCATCCGCACGCGCGCGGTCCGCATGGGTTTCAAGCTGAGCGAATACGGCCTGTTCCGTTCCAGCGACGATTCGCTGGTGGCCGCGGCCACCGAGGAAAGCATCTACCAGGCGCTGGGATTGCCCTGGATTCCGCCGGAGCTGCGCGAAAATTCGGGAGAAATCGAAGCCGCCGCCGAAGGCCGCCTGCCGGAACTGGTCGAACTCGGCCAGGTGCGCGGCGACGTGCACATGCATACCACCGAGACCGATGGCCGCGCCAGCCTGGAAGAAATGGCCGAAGCGTCCCGCCAGCGCGGCTACGAGTACGTCGCCATCACCGACCATTCCAAGGCCCTTGCCATGGCCAACGGGCTCGATGAAACGCGCGCCGTGGCCTTCGCCCGCCAAGTGCGCGAACGCAACCAGGAAGGCTCGCTCGGCATCCGCATTTTCTCCGGCATCGAATGCGACATCCTGAAAGACGGGGCGATGGACCTGGCCGACGACGCCCTGGCCGAGCTCGACCTGGTGATCGGTAGCGTGCACAGCCACATGAACCTGGAAGCCACTGAGATGACCGACCGGCTGCTGCGCGCGCTGGAGTGCCCGCACCTGCGCATCCTGGGCCATCCCACCGGGCGCATTCTGCTGCACCGCGATCCGTTTCCCTTCGATTTCGAACTCGTCGCCGCCGCAGCCGCGCGGCGCGGCGTCTGGCTCGAAATCAACGCCAGCCCGGAGCGGCTCGACCTGCACGGCGCGCTGATCCGCTCCGCCAAGGCCAAAGGCGCCCGCTTCACCATTTCCACCGATGCCCACCACCCCAAGCACCTGGCCAACATGCGCTACGGCGTCACCACCGCGCGGCGCGGCTGGCTCGGGCCCATGGACATTTTGAACACCCTTGCGGCAGCGGATTTCGCCGCCGCCATTCACGCCAAATCATGAAAATCACATCGTCGAAGAAAGTGTACGACTGCGGCCTGTTCTGGGTCACCGAGGATCGCGCGGTCGATGCGAAAACCAATTTCAAGATCAAGCGCTCGGTGGTGCGCCATCGCGGCTCCGCCGTAATGATGGCCGTCGATGACGAAACCCGCATTCTGCTCGTGCGCCAGTTCCGCCTGCCTGCGGCAAAGTACCTTTGGGAATTGCCGGCGGGCAGCGTGGACCCTGGCGAAAAGCCTTTTGCCACCGCCCGCCGCGAGCTGATCGAAGAAACCGGCTATCGGGCCCGAACCTGGAAAAAACTGGCCTCGTTTTTTGTGAGCCCCGGTTTCGTGGCCGAGCGCATGACCATCTACCTTGCCACCGGGCTCACCGCCGGCGAAGCCCAACCCATGCAGGACGAGCGCATCGAAACCCGCTGGTTCGCCGCCGCCGAGGTGGAGCGGATGATCGCGGCCGGCAAAATCGAAGACGCCAAGACCATAATCGGGTATTTCACCTGGAAGAACAGCCGGTAACCAATGCCTGGAAATTCGAATTCTCCTTCGCTGTTGTTTGAGCCACTCACCCTGCGTGCTGTCACTCTGCGCAATCGCATCGCCGTATCGCCCATGTGCCAGTACTCCGCCGTGGACGGCTTCGCCAACGATTGGCACCTGGTCCATTTGGGAAGCCGCGCCGCCGGAGGCGCCGGATTGGTGGTGATGGAAGCCACCGCGGTCGAAGCGCGCGGGCGCATTTCGCCCTTCGATACCGGCATCTGGAGCGACGCCCACGTCGAATTCCTTTCGCGCATTACCCGTTTCATTCAGTCTCAGGGCGCCGTCGCCGGGATTCAGTTGGCGCACGCCGGGCGCAAGGCCTCGACGGCGCGTCCCTGGGAGGGCGGCAAGCTGGTGGCTGAAGCCGCGGGCGGCTGGCGGCCGGTGGCGCCCAGCGCCGTTCCTTTTGACGATGGCGATCCGGCCCCGCACGAGCTGAGCGCGGCCGAAATTCACGGCATCGTCGAGGCTTTCGCCGCCGCCGCGCGCCGCGCCCTGGCCGCCGGTTTCGGGCTGGTCGAGGTTCACGCCGCGCACGGCTATCTGGCGCACCAGTTTCTTTCGCCGCTGAGCAACCGGCGCCAGGACCATTACGGCGGCTCGCTCGAAAACCGCATTCGCTTCGCCCTTGAGGTGGTGGAGTCCGTGCGCGCCGCCTGGCCGGAGCACCTGCCGCTCTTCGTGCGCATTTCCGCCACCGACTGGGTGCCGGGCGGATGGGATATCGACGATTCGGTCGCGCTCGCGCGCCGCCTGAAGCCGCTCGGCGTCGACCTGGTGGATTGCTCCTCGGGCGGTTCCTCGCGGGCGCAACAGATTCCGCTTGGCCCGGGCTACCAGGTGCCCTTCGCCGAACGCGTCCGCCGCGAAGCCGGCATCCCCACCGGAGCGGTCGGCTTGATCACCACCGCCCAACAGGCCGAGCAGATTCTGCGCGACGGAAAGGCCGACCTGGTCCTGCTGGCCCGTGAGTTTCTCCGCGACCCCTACTTCCCTATCCGCGCCGCCCGCGAATTGGGTGCCCAACTGCCCGCGCCGGTGCAGTACTTCCGAGCGTTCTGACAGGTTGCGCAATGGCAGGGGTTGTCATGAGATAACCGGTCCAACGGGGCTACTATGGAATCCATGACACCGAGTAAGAACCGTAGAATCGTCCTCGCCGCCCGGCCCCAGGGCGAACCCAAGGCCTCGGATTTCCGCCTCGAGGAAGTGGACATTCCCTCGCCCGGCGATAACCAGGTCCTTTTGCGAAACCTGTACCTGTCTCTCGATCCGTATATGCGGGGGCGGATGAATGCGGGCCCGTCCTATGCCGCCCCGGTAGAAGTGAACTGCGTCATGGAGGGCGGAACGGTGAGCGAGGTGGTGGAATCGAGGTCCCCCTCGCTAAATCGGGGAGACATCGTGTTGAGCTATGCGGGATGGCAGGAGTACGCCGTGGCGGCCGCCGACATGGTCCGCAAGCTCGATCCCGGCGTTGCTCCGGTTTCCACGGCTCTAGGGGTGCTCGGGATGCCGGGCATG
>JBEKZL010000095.1:0-25585 GCA_049509915.1 Bryobacteraceae bacterium
GTGACGCTTGGCCCGCTTCCACTCCCCGCCGGGGCTCTTACCCCCTCCGGATCAACGCGTCCGCCGACCTCGCTCCACGCTGGACCGCCTTCTCCCTTGGCCCGATTTCCCTTCGCTCCCCGCAGCCTTACTTCTATCGCTAGACCGCCCTCCTATTGCTAAGAGGGCCGACTACGGATCACCGTTTCAGGACCGCTACCGCCGAAGAGGCTGGCCAATTCTCAAACCTCTTGGAACCTCACTCACTATGCTCCCGTTGGGCCTTCGGCGTCAATCGATTTCAGTTCTGTTACGAACTTTTTCCTCAGGATTTATTTGGCTTGCTTTCAAGTGCTTAGCGATAAGGCTCGTGGAGGCGGTGTGGATAAAACGGAGCGCTACCGTCCTGTTTTGGCGGGCTAAGTACATCGGTTCACAGATACAGCGACGCAATCTCGGCAGAATGGCAAGCACCGCTCTTGAAATACGTTAGCGTATTTCTGAAATGACCGGCTAAGCGAGACCTACAGCGCGGGCTCCAGCCGCAGAATCATTCCCGTGTCGGTGGCGATCCACATATGGGTGGAATCGACGGCTGCCAGCATCACACGATTGGCGCTGGCGCGGTAATCGATGTCGGCTTCGTTCCAGCCGGTATAGTCGCGGCTGCTCAGCACCTGCACTTTTCCGGGAACCACGCCGCGCAATTGGCCGCCGTTCACGATTCCAGCCAGATACACGGTTTGGTCCCGGTCGATCCAGATATCTGTCACGGAGAATTTCTTGTCGCGATAAAGCGAGGTGCTCCTGCCGGTCGTCCAATCGATCTGGTAAACCTCGCTGGGGTAACGAAATCCAGCCGAATGCAGCACCAGGGCGAGGCCCGCGCCGCCCCGGTTCAACAGGATGCGTTCGGTTTCCCCAAAAATAGAGGCCGAGCTGGACTTCCAGGTCTTGCCGCCATCGTTGGTGACAAGGGTGTAGCTCAGATGCGGTGTATCGTGAGTATCAAGCGCGGCTTCCGGGTCCATCCAATCCGGCTCATGCTGCAGCCAGCGGCGCGGCGGAATGTTCCAACCGGTTATCAGCCCAAGTTGCGGCGTTGGGAAGGTGATCGTTGTATAAGCGCTATACTGCGGTTCGCCCGGCGGTTCGGCGGCCGCCGGTACGGCTGTCCAGTGCTGGCCTCCATCGTGAGTCGCGAGCATCGTCTTCTTCGTGCCCACGGCCCATCCGTTGTTCTCGTCGACAAAACAAACCCGCAGGATCTGAGCCGGCACTTTGGGCAGCCGTGTCCAGCCGTGACCCGCTTCCCGCGTCACCCACAGACCTTTGGCGGTCACCAGCCAACCGGCATTTTCGTTGAGGAAAAAGAGCGAAACCGGCGTTTCCTCCAGCGCGGTCCGCTCCCAGTGCGCTCCGCCGTCGGAAGTGACCAGCGCCACCGGCTTCTGGCTCCGGTCGGTAAGAACATAGCCCACCGCCACGCCGCGCTCGGCGGACGCAAATTTCAAGTCCACCAGCACGAGCGAGGACTTTTCCTCGTCGTAGAAATACTGCATACGCCAGCGCTGCGCGGTGGCGGGGCCGGCGGAAAGAATCAACCCGGCGGCCAGAGCGGCAGAAGCAAACCGATGGCGGATCGTGGCAATCAGCTTTTCATCTCCACCGGTCCCGCAGACAGAACCAGTTCCACATGATTGGCCTCCTCCAGCGCGGCGCGGGACATGCGCGCCAGAACCAGCACGCAGCCGATTTGCTCGCCGACCGTGGTCAGAACCTCCATTTCACTGCCGGTGTGCTGGTGCGGCAGGCGGTGCTGCACGTTGATTACGCCCACCACCCGGTTGCGCGCGATCACCGGCGCCGAAAGGAAGGCATCGAAACTGTCCTCCGGAAGGTCGCTGAAGCTCTTGAAGCGTACATCTTTATAAGCTTCGCGAGAGATGGCCAGCAGGCGGCGTTCTCGCGCCACCCAGCCGGTCAGGCCTTCCGCGAGGCGGAGCCTGATCTTGCCGATGGTCGACGGGTGCGGCGTGTTGGAGGCGCACAACACCAGCTCTTCGCCGTCGAGCAGATACACCAGGCAGGAATCGCACTGGGTGAATTCGACCACCAGAGACACGACGCCCTGCAGCACCTCCCGAAGGCTCATGTCGCGAACCATGAAGCGGCTGATCTTCTGAAACAAGCGCAGTTGCTGCTCAGTGCGCTCCAGGCGAAGTTCCAAATCCCTGGTCTTCGGCACCACTATATTATAATCGCGGGACGGCGTTTCCGCCTGCCAGGCTAGTCACTGGTCGCTTAATCGATCTGGTGTGTCGCTGTTTGGGGGAGGAAACTGCTCCCTGGCGGTCGCATCTCGGTCACGGGCGCCGCGTGTCCGCAGTCACTTACCGAGGCGCGACCGGAGCGGTCGACGAGACTCACCTCCCCAAGTCGGTCAATTCACTGTTTTTCCAGCAGCAGGTCGAGCTTGGCTTCCAGGGTTTCCAGCCGGGTGAGGACTTGCTTGTGGCGGATGTCTTCGTCGGCCGGGGTTTTCCGCTGGACGAAAAAAGTCCCGCCAGGCTCCAGCACGCAGCGCTCGACTTCGTGGAGGCCGTCGAATCCCTGCCGGTGCAGCACCGTCAACAGCTCGGCGCGGCTCAGCAGTTCTTTGGCGAGCGCCTTCTTGATCATATGGCCGTTATCGACCAGCGTGGTGGGTTTGCCTTCCAGAAACTGGTCCAGCCGGCGATGGCGAAACAGGAACCGCACCACCAGGTAATTCAATGCCAGCAGGGTGAAAGCGCCGATCAGGCCTCCGCTGAGAGAGTTGTCGTTGCCGATGATCGCGTTCTGCACCGTGTTCGAGAGCGATAGCAGCACCACCAGGTCGAAGGGGTTCAACTGCGCCAGCTCGCGCTTGCCGAAGACGCGCAGCACGATCACCAGGAACACGTAGACCAGCATGGGCCGGAGCATCTTCTCCACCACCGGCGCACCCAGCACGAAGATGTCGTGCCACATGGTTTTCGATATCGCCCATTCGGGCATCCGTGGGTCCTCCCTCTGGCAGGGTATCGCGAGTGCGCCGGAATCTGATAAAACATAGAGGAGAACTCCTGTTTTTGGGCGCTGTGGAAAGCCTGTGTACGGCGGTGGAAGCCGGTGTGGAACCGACGGTGTTTGAACGATTCAGGCGTCCACAGAAAAAATGCGGCCGCGGCACTTTATTAGTTTGAAGGGGACCCTCTCAGGGTTACTCTGTATCAATTGCACAATGACTGCTGTTAACCCGCTCGAAAAAGGCTTACCCGCAAATCTGGATGCCGAACGCTTCGTACTGGGGTCGATCCTGCTTGACGATGCCATGTTCGTGCAGGCCGCAGGCGCACTCGAAGCGGACGACTTCACGCTCGAGAAGCATCGTCGCATCTTCCGGCGGATGGGCGAGTTGCAGGAGCGCGGCGAGAAGATTGACCGCATCACCATCGCCAACGAGCTGATGAAATTCAACGAGCTGGAAGCCTGCGACGGGCTCACCTACCTGGTTTCGCTCGACGACGGTCTGCCGCACATCCCCAATCTCGACAGCTACATCCGTATCGTCAAAGACAAAGCCATCCTGCGGCGCATCATTACCGCTTCGCAAAGCATGATGAACCGCTGTCTGCTGGGCGAGGAAGAACCGGACGAGATTCTGGCCGGCGCCGAAGAAACCCTGCTCCGGCTGGGCGAGACGCGGGTGAAGAACGGCCTGGAGAACCCGCAGCAGATTCTAGAGGACTACGATGGCGGCATCAACGCCTTTCTCGATCCATCCAAGCGCGTCAAGGGCATCAGCACCGGCTTTGCCAGGTACGACGAATACACCGGGGGGATGCACGGAGGCGAGCTGTTTATCCTGGCCGGGCGCCCGTCGATGGGCAAAACCGCATTGGCTCTCAACATCGCCCAGCACGTGGCGCTCAAGTTGAAACAGACGGTGGCGGTTTTTTCGTTGGAAATGTCCAAGGAGTCGCTGCTCACCCGAATGCTCTGCGCCACGGCGCGGGTGGACAGCCAGCGTTTCCGCGCCGGGTACCTGACGCAGGAAGAGCGCCGCAAGCTGAACCACGCGCTGCACGAGCTGGTGGAAGCGCCGCTCTACATCGACGACACGGCCGGCATTCACCTCATGGACATGCACGCCAAACTGCGGCGGCTGAAGGCCGAACGAGGCCACATCGGCCTGGTGGTGGTGGACTATCTGCAGTTGATGAGCGGGCGCGGCCGCTTTGAGAACCGCAACCAGGAAGTCAGCGCGCTGTCGCGCGGCATGAAACTGCTGGCCAAGGAACTAAACGTGCCCTTGCTGGTGCTAAGCCAGTTGAGCCGCGCCGTGGAATCCCGGCAGGGCGATCACCGGCCGCAATTGAGCGACCTGCGCGAGTCAGGCTCGATCGAGCAGGATGCCGACGTGGTCGGATTCATCTTTCGCGAGGAGGTTTACCAGCGTGAGCGAGAGGACCTGCGCGGGCTGGCCGAGTTGATCGTGGCCAAACAGCGTAATGGCCCGATCGGCACCGTCAACCTGGTCTTTCTTCACGCTCAGACCAAGTTCGAAAACCGCGCGGAAGATACCGGCGAGTTGCCGGAAGAGTAGCGGAAGGCAGGCAACCGCCGACTACTGGTTGGCTCACTGCGCCGCCATCTTTTTCTGGATCAGCAGCGCCTGCGCATTCAAACTATTCAACTGGCGCAGATCCTCCTCGGCCATGGCGATGGAATCCTGGATGCGCGCCAGGTCGGCGCTGTCGGCGGCGGGGGCGTCGGTCCGCTGCGTCTGCATCACGCCTGCCAGCGACCGGTACTGCTCGGTGATCTGCCGGTAGCGCCGCAAAATTCCGTTCAAGTAAACCTCGCGCCGCTTGTGAATACTCTGCAGTTCGGCGGCGAGTTGCTGAACCTCGGTTAACTTGTGTGCGTCGGTGCCGCTCTGGTCGCGCAGCCTCCGATAGGCGATCTCCACCTGGGTCACCCGCTCGCGGTTGGTCTTGAGCTCCTTTTCGAGCGCATTCACCGTATTGTTGGCGGCCGACAAATCCTCCTTCAGATCGGCCTCCGATGCCGCCAAACGCTTATTGTCCACGGTGAGATCCCGTACCTGTGCTTCGGCCTCATCCGCACGCAATTGCAGGCGCGCCACGGAGGCATTGGCATCCGCAAGGCTGATGGTCAGCCTTTGGATGGCGATGGCGTCCTCCGGGTTCATCGCCGGCCCGGCGGCGCGCGGTGCGCCGGTGTTTTCGGCCGCGGGCTGGACGGGCACCGCGGCGGGCACCGCGGCGGTACGAGTGAGATCGGCCACACGCTGCCGCAACTGCGCGTTCTCCGCCGCCGATTGTGCCAGGCGCGCAGCCTGCTGCCGGTTGACGCGCAACTGCCATATCACCACCGCCGCAGCGGCCAAAAGCACGACGATCGACAGACTCCAGCGTTTCACTGCCACCGTATTATCTCTCTTTCATCACGAAGCGTGTGCGATAGGTCAGGTTGCACTTGCCGCCCGTATCCAGTTGCACCTGCAGGATCTTGGGTGAGTGGTCGGGCAGAACCACCGCCACGCTGTAAGAAGACGCAATCAAAGCGAGTGCGCGATGGATGGCATCGGCGATTTCTTCGCTCGACCTGCAGAAAATGGCGCTGCCGCCGGTGCCCTCCGCCAACTGCTTCAGACCGTTCTGATAGGACTCGCCCAGCCGGTCGCTCCGATAGCGAAGGTGGACCACGAACAGCGGCGCCTGGCGTTCCGCCATTACGGCCGCCACTTTGGAAATCTTAGCCTGGATCAGGGCCTCCGGAAAGCGGCGGCTCAAGTCGTGAGTGTCGCTCGAATTAATGACCGGGTTGGTGAAATCCTCGCGGTAGTTTTCCACGTCGCTGTCGGTCAGGTAAAACACGGCCACGCGCACGCCGCTCTTGGCCAGAATCGAGTCGGCCAGTCTGGTCACGGTTTCGACGGTATCGAGCAGCCCGGCTTTGCCGCTGACCGGCAGCTCGCGGACCGCCGCCGCCGCCGGCGCCCGGTCGGCGCCCGGATCGACCAACACCTTAGGGCCGTCCTGCGCGCGCATCACAGCAACGGCCACCCGCGGCGGCAGTTTGTCGATCTCCGAGGCCAAGGCTTCCTTGGCGGGCTCCGCCAGGGAAAGATCGCCCGCCAGGTCGAGAACGGCGATGAGCATCAGATTATCGGCCGGCCCTTTCACATCCACCACGCGCGACGCCGTTCCGCCCACCGCGGCGCTCAGATTCTTGGCCGAAAGCGGCGGGTCTTGATTAGCGTCCGTCCAGACCGGCACTCTCAGGATTTGGCCCGCGGGGGACGTGGCGGCGGGTAGGGGACCGCAGATCGCCAGGAGCAGGAGGATGGAGATTGCGGGGCTGGCCTGCCGGTCGGCGCGGGCCTGGCCGAACCCCACGGGCCGGCGAGCGGGCCGGCCCGGCAATTTGAACGTCAAAAACTCAACCTCAGCCCCAACTGAATCACGCGCCCACCGCGCGAGCCGGTGATATGCCCGGCATCGAGATTGGGCGTGGTGGTGGATCCTATCACGTTATCCGGATCGTTCCAATTGGCGTGGTTGATGAAATCGAAGGCCGTCGCGTTGAACTCCAGGGTGCGGTCCGCAGCCAGCGGGAATCGCTTGTTCAAAGACATATCCCAATTCTGAGTACCGGGATTGAGGAGGCCCGACAACGTCCGCGACACATCGCCGATGGTGAAATCGGGAGGCTGCGTGAATGCCGCGGGGTTGAACCAGAGCGACGGCCCCGGATTGGCAACATGCGGGTCCACGCCCTGCACCGCGTCAACGTGCAGAGCCTGTACCACCCCGCCCGTGTTATTGAACAGCGGCGTCAGGTACATCGGATCGCCGCTGGCCACCACGCCCATCCCGCTCACCGACCAGCCGTCGATCGCGTAACGCCGCCAATCCGGAAAACGCAAGAATGGCTTGTTCGGCCCGATCGGCAATTCGTAGGTATAGCTCAGTTCGAGGCGCTCGGGCCGATTGCCCGCGGTCGCCGACCATTCGTTGTTCCGATTGAAGAAGTCCTGCGTTCCGTAGGGTCCGGAGTAGTCGTCGAGCTGCTTGTTGAATTCGAAATAGGCGTTTAGCGACAACCCGCTGGATGAGCGCTTCTCCACGCGCACATAGCCCGCGTCCCGTTGGTACCGCCCCACCGGGTACTGCCCATACACATTGAAACCCTGGTACTGCGGATAGGGCCGCAGCGATTGGTTGAAGGCCAGGTCGTTCAAGTTATCGCCATACTGCAGATCGTCTAGCGGAATGGCATTGGGATTAGCGGCGCCGTTGCCGACCAGCAAATTCTTACCGCCCTGATAGTAGAACCCCGCGGTCACGATTGTGGAACCCGGCAATTCCCGCTCGATGGAGAGCGAAGCCGACTGATACGTAGGCACCCGGTCCGACATATCGACCAGATCGGCGATGGTGTTGTTGGCCGCATCTCCGGCAAGATCGGGCGTGGGCGTGGCTGCCGGCGGTACGCCGCCGGCCAATAGGAAGGCCGGCTGCAACTGTGCGTCAGACGAAAGATATGTCGGATACGAATTGAAACCCTGTGTGCCCCACTGACCCGAATAGATAGGGATGCCTGAATAACTGCGCGAGAAGGAGGTCCGCACCACCGTCTTGGCATCGTCGCGCGGATTCCAGGCGAGGCTCAGGCTGGGCGCGAGGCGCAACAGCGTGAACCGGAAAGCACGGCCGAAGCCGCCTTGACCGGCGACCACCAGGGCGCCCGGCAAGCCGTTGGCCGGATTGATGGCGCTCAGGTCGACGGTCGACTGGCGGTTATATTTTTCGGTACGCGGCTTGAACAGCTCCGCGGTGAGACCGAAATTGACGGTGAGTCCCTTCATCACCTCGTAGCGGTCGCGAAAAGCCAGCGAACCTTCCGACCGCCGGAAATAAGAAGGCTGGGTGTCGATGGTTACCTCGGCGAAATACGGCATGCCCAGCAGGAAGCTGGCGAGCGCGTCGCCTGTATCGACAATTCCCGGCAGGCTCGTCAGCCCTTGGTCAAATTGGAGCAGGCCCGCCGGATACTGCGGCCAGAAGCTGTTCACCTGCTGAAGCGCGTACTGCCCCACAACGCGCAACGTATGCTTACCGCGCTTGGCCGAGAGCCCGTCGGTCCAGGTGTACACGTTGCGCGCGTTTCCGGAAACCGGATAGGCTTGCCCCATGCTCAGGTAGGGGCCCAGTTGCATCAGCGGGAAACCATTGCCCGTAATCCCAGTGAGGCCGATCCGCACGGCGTAGTCGGTTTGATCCTGCGGGTCGCCACCGGCGGAGACGTCGGAGTTCACGTCGAGGGTGATTGTGTTCACTGTGTGGGCGGAGGCGGTGAATACGTACTCGAGCGAGCCGTGGCGGGTTTGGAAATTGCGGTTGGCGGGACCCGGGTTGGCGGCCGTGGGGAACCATTGGGCCGCGCCCAGCGTGCCGTTGGAGAATGCCAACTCCACGGTGATGCGATGGCGTGCGTAGACGGATTGATCGACTTTTCCGATCATGCCGTTGGCCGTGTTGGTCTCCGGCGAATCGATGAAGTAGTTGTTACGGAAGAACGGCCCGATGTCGGTATTGGGCGCTGGATAGAACTTCAGGGCATTCAGCGCCACCGGGTCGAGCCGGGACGCCGGGATCACGTTGCCGGGAAACTGGTCTCGCAGATATTGCAGGTTGGTGCTGGAAACCGCTTGCGTCGGGTCGTAGTTTGGATTGACGCTGGTGGAGGCGGGATCGTATATGGGAATCACGTCGCCGGCGTCATCCACTACATCCGAATAGTCGCCCGTGCGCTGCGCCATGGTGGGGATCGTCTGCAGATAGCTGCGCGCGATATCCTCGCGCACGCCTTCGTAGGAAAGTGAGAAATAGGTATTGCGGGTGGCCGCGAGGTGGGGCAGGATCACGGGCCCGGCCACGTTGAAACCGAACTGGTTGCGGCGCAGCAGCCCTTTGTCGCCGCCATTTTGGCGGATCTCGTGCGGCACCGCGTCCAGCGCATCGTTGCGAAAGTTTTCGAAAAGGCGCCCATGCCAGTCGCGCAAGGGGCTGTGGCGGCCGGCCTTGGGCGGGCTGTCGGCGCGCAGGCCCAAATTGCGGGTTTGGACCTTAAACTCCTCTATAGCGGTGTTCATCTCGGCGTCCGCAGGCGCTGGAGGGGGCTGCTGTTGGGCGCGCGCGCCCGTCACGGCACACAAACACACCGCTACTGCATATTGGCGCAGCGGCATGTGTTTAGTTTATCATCACCCCGCCCCGCGTCTATACTTCATAAAGAGAGCCCCTTCGAATGGAATCCTTCTTGAGCTGCAGGCCAGAGAGCCTGAATGCCAGCCTGCGTTTCGGGCACGGCGTCGTTAATCGATCCCAAAGAAAGCGACGTGCAGCTCGCGCTTCGGCACGAAGTTGGTCGACCATGCCGCGAAATGATCTGCGTCAAGTAGTTTCACCGGACCGTCCCAGCAGAAACAGACCATCCATCGCTCTTGCGCGAACGCCTTGGGGTTCTTAGGGCGCTCCACGATCAGCTCGAAATCCTTTATCGGCGTCTTCCATGTGTTCGCCGTGGTGAGCACGTAGTCGACCCAAGCAGCTTCCACGTATGGGTCCTTGTCCTCGCAGCCGGAGCCAGTCAGGGCGTTCTGCATTAGCGACGTCGATGCACGATTCACGAATTGCGGTCGCGAACTCCTTGGTCTCCTCCCGGCGGGGAACGGGAACCGTAACTTCGGGCGCCAGCTTGGCGAAGCCTAGGACCGGCGCATAAACATGACGCACGTGGAGGATCTCGTGCGCGGGGAAGGTCTGCGGCCAGTTGTCTTGACGACTGTCCATCCCATGAAGTCGCTGTCGCTTCGTATCAGGCCGAGCCGCTTTAGTTCTCTACGTTGTGGACTCGACAGCTTCTCGATGTCCGGCGATTATGGATCACCGCGCCTGGGGACTGAGAATCTGCCAGCACCGGTTTGGGTGGGGCGTCCGCCCCACCTCTCCTGCAGCATCTTCCGAGAGGTATGCGACATTGCCTGCACCACGGCGCTGGGCGGCGGGTCAGATGCTCTGCCCCACGAGTGATGCGGGTGGAACACGGGCCTAGCCCGTGATTGTCTACCGCGGCACTGTCAGTTCCACTTCCGTGAATCCTTCGGCTTCGATGCGCTGGCGCAACGAAGAGTAGCGCAGCAGGCGGGCGGCGGAGCGCAACTGGTCGCGTTCGGCGGCGGCCAACTCGCGGCGGTAGCGATCGGCACGGTCGCGGTACGAATAGCTGGAATAATGCGGAGGGTCGGCCGCCAGCAGACGCATCAGGACATCCCAGAACGAAGTCCTGCGGAACAGGCCATGGTGCGCCGCGGTTTCCCGCGCCAGTTCCACCGTTTGCCGGCCGCCGCGCAGCGCAGCCTGCACGCACTGGGCGGCGGAGAAGGGACGCGAAGGATCGGGATCCGGAAAACCGGCCAGCGCCTGGCGCAAGCTTTCGGCGTCCGGCTCCCAGCCTTCCCAGCGGTAACGCGACGCACCGGTCACCAGCGTGCCGCGCTGCAGGATGTCGCGGATGCGCGGTTCGTCCTTGCCGGTTACGGCCAGCACTTCCTCCAGCAGGTCGGCGATGGCAAGCTCGCGCGACACCACCGGAGTCAACGAGATCGCCCCCGCCGCCTCGGAGCTGAGCTTCACGCGAATCTTCTGCGGTAACACGTCGAGTGACTTCACGCTAGCATAAGTTGGTGACAACGGATTCTTCTTCCTCTGGAAGGTCCACTCCATGACGGCGGCGGCGCAGCTTCTGGCCGCCGAAATCGCCCGCGACGGGCCCATTGCGTTCCGGCGATTCATGGAGATGGCACTGTACCATCCGCAACACGGCTATTACCGGCGGCGCAACGACCCGTTCGGCATCGGCGGCGATTTCTTCACCGCCGAGCAACTGCAGCCAGTCTTCGGCCTGTTGATGGCCGCGCGCATCCGAAAATTGGCAAATGCCATGGGCAACCCCGCCGATTTTACGGTGGTGGAACTGGGAGCGGGGCGGCGCGAGATGGCGCGAGCGTTCTCCGAATGGCGCTACGTTCCGGTGGACATCGATGCGGGCGAGCTTCCAAGGCGCTTCCGCGGCGTGGTTTTCGCCAACGAATTCTTCGACGCCCTGCCGGTGGACGCTGCCATCGTGCGAGAAGGCAAGTTTCTCGAACAGCGAGTCGGCTTCCGCGACGGACGCTTTTACTGGGAAACGGGCGGACCGGTACCAGCGCAGATCGAACAGTACCTGCTGCGCTTCACCGCCCTGCCCGCCGCGGAGAGCGATGACGACGACGACGAGGATGCCGAGCAGTCTCGGGAGGGCAACTTGGTGGAGGCCGGCACCGAAGCTCTGGCGTGGATGGAGCGGATTGCCGGCGCGCTGGAGGAGGGGTACCTCTTCGCCATCGACTACGGATACACGCGCGCCGAGACCGTCCGCTTCCCGCGCGGTACGCTGATGAGCTACCGCCGTCACGTGGCACGAGAGGATGTACTGGAGAACCCAGGCGAGCAGGACATTACCGCGCACGTGAACTTCACCGCTCTCGAAGAACACGGCCGGCAGTGCGGCCTGCGCCGGGAGAGCTTGCAAACCCTGACGCGAACCCTGCTCGAAGCCGGCGAGCCCGACCAGTTTGCATCGGTGCTGTCGGCCGCCGGCACGGGGGAAGCGCTGCGCCGCAGATTGCAGTTGAAGACACTGCTGGCGGGCATGGGAGAAACGTTTCGTGTGCTGCTGGCGCGGCGGGGAGGGGGAAAAGCAGGCTAAACCACTCTTGGCAGAAAATGAAAAAGGCCCCGAAAAACCGGGGCCTCGGAGTGAAACCGTTTGGTCTACCCTTCTTCAGGGCGCGCCCAAGCTACTTCTTTTTCTTCGGAGCAGCCTTTTTCTTGGGGGCGGCTTTCTTCGTTGCGCTCTTCATCGATTGATTCTCCCTAACATCAAATTTTGCGATTCCAAAATCGCAATGTGATTCATATATAAGGTTGTTCGGAAAGAAAGTCAAGAGAAAAATAAATTTTCGCGCACGCTCAGCGCCATCTTCCGGCAATGAGCGACGGCGCGAGCGCAAGCGACTGCATTCGCAGCACCCGCACCTGATCGGAATCGCGGATGGAAACCAACGGAATGAAGCCTCGATCGAGCAACGCTTCGGCCGCGTCCTCGGTCAGCAGCACCTCCGCGCAAGGCTTCAACTCCGGCGCGCCGTCGTTTCGATAGACGTGCGCGGGAAGACCGTCGATGGTATCGACCATGCCGGGCCGCATGTTCCATCCCCAGCGCGAGAACGCCTCGCCCAACAAACAGGCGCAGGCAAAAGCGGGATGGCCCCAAAGATAACGCTCGTGCTCCGGGGGCGACGGCATCTCTTCGAATGAGAACGACTCGATCTCGTCGGTGCCTGCACCGTACGGGAGCCGCAACAAAAACCGCGGCAGGGCCAGACCCAGCCACGCCGCATCGGGGGTGCGGCGCAGACTGTCGAACACGCGTTCCAAGCCGACCACATCGGGCGCCAGCCCCGTGATCAGCGGAGCGCGGGCATTGTGGGCCTGGGCGGCGAGTCGCGTGAGGACCGGTTCGTCGGACGGCGAGAAGTTCCACAAGCCGGCGATCGCTCCCCACTCACCCTCCGCCAACGCGCGGGTGAAGGCGGCGATTCCTTCCTCGGTGGCGAGCTCTTCCTGGGGCAGATCGAGCACGAAGATCTTCAGTTGCTCTCCGGTCTCCAGTCTCCGGCTCAGGAAGAACAGCCCGCGCCACACCGATTCGAGCGCCTGGAAAGCCCGGTCGTGAAGAATGGAACGCATGTGGCCCGCAATGGCCCCGTCGGCCTGCGCCACCAGTTCCGCCTGCCGTGGATCGGGATTGGAAACGACGTAAGGCGCCACCAGCCGCCGCAACATTTCGTCCCAGTCGCTACGCGCCGGCTTGGGACCAGGGGCGGGAGTCTCTCCGAGCATCATGCTCAGCAGGTCCGCGCCGCTCTTTCCCCGCAGTTCGGCGGGACGCTCCGCGGCGGGCGCCCGGCTCGGGAAGAATTCCGCGGCGGCGGCGGCGAAGGTCGCCGGATCCACCAGGCGCTTGCGCAGGTTGCGCAGGGCGCGCATGGCCTCGACGTTTTGGAACAGCCGGTCGGGATGAAAATCGTCGATCTCCTCGAAGCGGATGCCGGCGGCCACGCCGCCGGCCGAAACGCGCGCCTCCGGGGAAAGGAAAGCCATCACGATATCGAAATCGTCGCGATCGATACCGACGGCTTTGCGGTGGCGGCCCTCGCCCCCACTGAAGTTTCCAGCTACCAGGATATGGAACGGTGTTTCCGCATCGGGATCGGCGATCTTCCGGACTTTTTCCAGGGTGTCGATCTCGACCGATACAAGCGAGTCGGCGCGTGGCATGGCACTTGAAACTGTACCGCACGCTCCGGGCCAAGGGCAACGTCAACGTCGAATCAACCGGCGCCGAAGCGCGCTTGTGCTACGCTCAAAGTTTCCAAACCCATGCAAAACGTCGTCATTGTCGGTTCGGGTTGCGCCGGTAACACGGCGGCCATTTACACCGCCCGCGCTAACCTGAGCCCCCTGGTGGTGAGCGGGCACGAGGCCGGCGGGCAACTATCCATGACTACTCTAGTGGAAAATTTCCCCGGCTTTCCAGAAGGCATCGACGGGCCGGTGCTGGTGGAGAACATGAAGAAGCAGGCGCAGCATTTCGGCGCCGAGTACCGGGACGGCGCGGTGCTGGCCGCGGAGCTCGGCCGCCGGCCGTTCCGCCTGAACGTCGAGGGCGAGTGGATCGAAACCCGCACCGTGATTATCGCCTCCGGAGCTTCCGCGCGCTGGCTCGGCCTGGAATCCGAACACAAACTGATCGGCCACGGGGTGAGCTCGTGCGCTACCTGCGACGGATTCTTTTATCGCGGCAAGAAAATCATGGTGATCGGCGGCGGCGATTCGGCCATGGAAGAGGCCAACTTCCTCACCCGCTTTGGCCGCGAAGTAACGCTGGTGCACCGGCGCGGCGAGTTTCGCGCCTCGAAGATCATGCTCGATCGCGCCCAGCGGAACCCGAAGATCAAGTTCCTGACCAACACCGTAGTGGAGGACCTACACGATCCGTCGAAGCGTATGCTAACCGGCGCGCGTCTGCGCAATACCCTCAGCGGCGCGGTGTGGGACCAGGAGGTGGACGGGTTTTTCGTGGCGATCGGCCACGTGCCGAACACCAAAGTGTTCCGCGGCCAGATCGAAACCGATCCCGACGGGTATATCCTTTCCAAAGGCGGCGCGCGGACCAACATCCCCGGAGTATTTCACGCCGGCGATGTCGAGGACCGGTTGTACCGCCAGGCCATCACTGCTTCGGGAGCCGGTTGCATGGCGGCGATTGAAGCGGAGCGGTATCTGGAAGAGGAGGAACACTGAGCTATGATCGAACGAATCAGCACACCGGGAGCACCCGCGCCGCGCGGCCCGTATTCGCCGGCCGTCAGGGCGGGCGACTACATCTTTGTATCCGGGCAGGTTCCGCTGGACCCGGTTACCAATCAGACCAGGCTGGGCGACATCGCCTCGGAAACCCGCCAGGTGCTGGAAAATATTCGCCTCAACCTGGAGGGCTGCGGCGCCACCCTCGCCGACGTGGTCAAGACCACTGTGTTTCTCGCCAATGTCCAGGACTTCGCCGCCATGAATGCCGCGTATGCGGAAATCTTCGGCGACGCCAAGCCGGCCCGCACCACCATCGCCGTGGCCGCGCTGCCGCTGCCGGGCGCCAAAATCGAAATCGAGGCGATCGCGTATAAACCGAGCTAGGACGGGCCTCCTGGCCTGTCGCTGGGGACGCTTGCTGCAGCGGGCCCAGCGCGCGGGTTCGCAACTTTCGGAAGCCTGCCAGCCCGGGCTAGCCACGGTCCCGGGGATCACGTGGGGCGGATCGAAATATACGTCGAACCCAATTTCGATTCGTCGATCCGATAACAGTTTCGAGAGGTCAGGCGAAATTGAAAATCCCCTATTCGATGACGCAAGGAACAAGCCGTAGAAAACATCCACCACGTACGTGCCTGTCAGAGAGGCCCAAAGCTCCGGATCCGATGGCAGCCGTGCCAGCAGCCTGTTGACAGCATCCTCGACGTCGTGTTCCGCAAGCTCATTTGAGTCGACGTCAATGACCATCGGCCCTTCTTCGGGATACGGGTCTCCCCTCCGGGAGTGGAGACCCGGCACACTTTTGCGCTCCGCGTCGGCGGGCGCAGGGTGGACAAGGGCCGCAACATCATCCGGACCAAGCTCTTCACCGGAAATGCGCAGCGTGACGCTAAATCGATCTACAGGTCCACCGAACCACGCAGTGCCCGGGGGGAGCTCCCGCGGGCGGAGTTACCGGCCCGATGCGGTCTGGCCCAAAGCAATCCTCGATCCGCCTCTTCCCGCCCGTTCTTCGCCCGGCTTTCCAGAACCTCCATGACCTCGCCTTCATCCACCTGGTGGTTGTAGATGTGCGGTAACGCGGTCGGCCGATCGACGTCGAATCGCGTTCTCAAGTGTGGCTATGCCTATTCTAACGCGGGCCGCTGAAACCTAGTATTCCGGCTGCGCCGGCGCATACTTCGGCGTTAACAAGTGGAGCAGGAGCAGCGCCAGCATGTAGGCCGATCCGCACAGCGCGAAGACCAGCACATAACTGCCGGTCCAGTGCACGATGTGGCTGACGAACTGGTCGAGCAGGCCGCCCCCGGCCGCCCCGAGCGCGCCGCCGATTCCGACCACTGAGGCCACCGCGGCCTTCGGAAACAGGTCCGATGGCACAGTGAACAGGTTGGCAGAGAAGCCCTGGTGCGCCGCCATGGCCAGAGCGGCCACCGCCACCATGCCCCATAGATTAGGAATGAATGGCATCAGCACGAGCGGCGACACACAAGCGGCACAGACGAACAGGGCGATTTTGCGCGCCTTGCCGACGCTCTCGCCCCGCTTGATCAAGGCACCCGGAAGGTAGCCGCCGTAGAGGCCGCCCAGGATCGAAACGCCAAATGCCAACATCAGGGGAAGGCTGGTGCCTCCCAGCGAGCGATGAAAAGTGGTCTGCCAATAGCCCGGCAGCCAGAACGAGTAGAACCACCAAACCCCGTCGGTGAGGAACTTGGCGGCGCCGAACGCCCAAGTCTCCTTGCACGGCAGCAGCTTCGCCCACGGCACCCGCTCCAGGCGCTCGGCAGGATCACTCTGGATGACTGCCAACTCCGCCGCCGAGACGCGCGGATGGCTCTCCGGCTTGCCGTAAATTCGCAGCCAGAATATCAGCCAAATAAATCCGATGGAGCCGCATAACACAAACGCGCCGCGCCACGCATCCCGCCCGAACGGACCCGTGAACGCCAACACCACCACGGGCACGACCGCCGCGGGCAGCATGTTGCCTATATTGGAGCCGGAATTGAAGATGCTCGTCGCCAGGGCGCGCTCCTTGTTGGGGAACCACTCGGCCACCGTCTTGATGCAGGCCGGAAAATTAGCAGCCTCGCAGATTCCCAGGAAAAACATGGCGATTCCGAAGGTGAGCGCCGAGGTCGCCATGCCGGGCGACATGGCCGCGAGGCTCCACATCACGATGGCGATCGCAAATGCCTTGCGCGTCCCCAGCCAGTCCGTGAACCACCCCGCCACCACGATGCCGAAACCGTACCCCCACTTAAAAGAGGTCGCGATATTGCCATAGGTGATGTCGTTCCAGCCGATCAGCTTGCCCAGGTCCACCTTCAGGAATCCAAGGATGCCGCGGTCGAGGTACGCGATCACGGTGGCGGCGAACAGCAGCGCGCAAATGGTCCAGCGGTAACGCGAGGCCGCCGGCCGGTCGATGGCGGATGTCATAAGAGAGACGATCTTACCAGGATTCCCATTTGCCGTCGTGGCTGTTGTTTGAATGTGCGTCAGCTCGAACGGCGACGCCCGCGGGTGGTCTTTCGGCATGCCGTAGATCGGCAGCCAGTACGTGAGCCAGACAAGAACCGGACGCGGCGTTGGCAGGGAGGGCGCCGCTTACCCGGAGACATCGTGGAGGAAAGGCACCGACACGGGAATCGCCAGTGCGCCTACGTTGGCCCCGGACTTTAGCCTGTGCAAGCCAACGGCGGAGCCGCGGCTACTCGCCGGCTGCCTGGCTGGCGGCCGCCACGCTTAAACGGGCCTCGCGCCGGGCTCTGATCACTTCGATGAAGGTCGGCACCAGTGAGAGGAAGATGATCAGCAGGATCACCTTATCGAAGTAATGGCGCACCAACGAAAAGCTGCCCAGCCCGTAACCGAGCATGGTCATCAGGAACACCCAACCGGTACCACCGCAAACGCTGTAAGGCAGAAAGCGCCGATAGGGCATTTGGGAAACTCCGGCGACGAACGTCGAAAAAGTGCGGACGATGGGGACGAAGCGGGCCAGCACGATGGTCTTACCGCCGTAGCGATCGTAAAACTTTTGCGTGCGGCGCACATATTCCTGCTTGAAGAGGCGGGAATCGGGGCGGCTGAAAATGCGCGGGCCAGTGTGCCTGCCCAGCAGGTAGCCGGTAGTATCGCCGAGCATGGCGGCGGCCATCAGTACCAGATTGACGCGCACGATATCGAGCGCGCCCGCTCCGGCCACCACGCCGATGGTGAAGAGAAACGAATCGCCGGGGAGGAAAAAACCCACCAGCAATCCGGTTTCGGCGAAGACCACAGCAAAAATGGCGGCGTAGCCCAACCATCCGGAAAGCAGCGTCCCCAGCAGGGCAATTAGCCGCTCGGGGTTGGTCAGAGAGCGGTAGAGATCGAACAGGTGTGAGAGCATTCGATTAGCTGGCGCGGTACTGCGAGATCAGGCGCTCGATCACATCCTGGTGGTACTTGATCTTGCCCTGCCGCTTGAGCTCGTCGCGGACGCCGGCTTCGAACAGAATGTTGCGCTGTCTGGCCTTGTCGCTCTTGACCTGGTCGCGAACGGTGACGCGCTGGTCGGCAAGCTTGGCGGGGTCGGGTGGAATCTGGGCGAGCACGCGGCCGATGAGCGTCGAATCCGGCAGGGGCACTGGTCCCAACAACGAGCCGACGGGCTGGGTGAAGGCTGCCTGCAGGTAAGAGGCGGTTCCGACGCCCTCAATGGTGCCAGCCCGCTCGAACTCACCCGTTGTTTTCACTTCGAGTCCCATCGCTTTGGCGGCTTTTTCGAGATCGTTTCCCATGGCGCGGGCCTTATCGAGCAGCTCCTGCGCGTGCTTTTGGACGGCTGCGCTGAGGCGATTCTGAACCATTGTCGTCTGCACCTGATCTTTGACTTCTTCGAAGGTGGACGGGCGGGGCGGATTCACGGCGGCCACTATGGCCAGCACTTCCTTGTCACCCGGCAGCGCGACCACGGGGGATACCTGGCCGGGTTTGAGTGACGCGATGGACTGCTCGAAATCAGCATTGGTTCCGATTTCCGGTATGGGTGCGCCGCCGCCGACGCCGTTGGCTCGGACCACCTGCATTTTGAACTGTTCGGCCACGTGATCCGGATGTTGCGGATCCTTTTGCAAAGCGGTTTGCGCCTTGTCGGAAACCTGCTCCATTTCGTTGTTGACGATGGCGTTCTTCCAGGCGGGGACGATCGCGGCTCTGGCCTCTTCGAAGGTCTGCAGGTGCGCGTCCTCGTGGGCCAGCGCCTTGATGATGTGGTAGCCGTATTGGGTCTTGACAATGCCGCTGATCTGGCCCGGCTTCAACCCAAAGGTGGCCTTTTCGAACTCGGGGACCATCTGGCCGCGCTGTACCCAACCGAGGTCGCCTCCCTTGGTCTTGGAACCGGGGTCTTCGGAGTGCTTGGTGGCCAGAGCGGCGAAGTCGCCGCCGTGCTGCAACTGCTTCAGAACGTCTTCGGCCTGAGCTCGGATTTTCGCGTCATCGGCGGGCGGCTTGCCCTGCGTCATAAATAGGATATGGAGAGCATGCACACGCTCGGGAACGCGGAACTGCTCCTTGTTCTGGTTATAGAGCTGCTGTAGTTGGGCGTCGGTGGGGTCCAGAGCGGCTTCCATCTTGGCCTTATCCGCGACCAGAAGTACCAGGTCCCGGGTTTCCGGGTGGATATACTGTTTGACGTTGGCCTGATAATAGGCGCGCATATCCTGCTCGCTCGGCTGGACTTCGGCCTTGAATTTGTCGTTGTTGAGTTTGACGTACTGAACGTTAGCCTTGACGAACTTGTCCTTGAAGGCCTGCTCGATCTCGGCCGGGCTAACGATGGTGCCTTCCACCGCGACTTCCCGCAAGCGTTGGATGAGGATATCGCGCCTTATGTTGTCTTCAAACTGCGGAATCGTCATGCCCTGTTGGCCCAACATGGCGGCGTACGTTTCCTTGCCGACGAATTTGCCATCCGGGAACAGGCCGGGGGCCGTCTGCTGGATGGCGGTGCGGACGTCGCTGTCGCTGGCCACGAATCCAAGCTTGCGTGCCTCATAGGCCAGAGCTTTTTCGGTCACGATCCGGTCCACAAACTGGGGGACGTAGGTGCCCAGCAGTTCCGGAGGCAACTGCTTGCCGCGGAGGGCGTTCTGAACCTCCCGCTGCACGTCGGTCAAAGTGACGGTTTCATCGCCAACCTCCGCCACGACCGCGTCCGACGACGAACTGCCCCCGCTATTGTAGTTGGGCACAAGGTAGGTCAGCATCGACAACGCCACCAGCATAAGCAGCGCGCCGAGCAAAATGCGCACCGATTTGTCTCGACTGCGGAAAAGATCAAACATGGCTAACCTGAAACTCCTATCGACGAAAAGGGGAAATTATGATTATAACAACCCCAAACCGAGGCCGCACCGCCAATGAACTCAGAGAACGCCAATTACGAAATCACTGAAGTTATCGGCGGGTCGAACGGAACTCTTTAGACATCGGAATCCTGTCGGCGGCCGGCGCCCATGCCGCACTCGGCATGGACGGCCTGGACGGCTTTTTCCAGACCGTCGCGGTTGACTACCACCGCGATGGTCAGCTCATTGGATCCCTGGGCGATCGCGATTACGTTTACCCGTTCGCGCGAAATAGCGGTGAAAATCCGGCTGGCGAGTCCCGGTTTGCCTTGCATTCCCTCACCCACGGCAGCCAGCATGCCGACATTGCGATCCACTTTGATGGGGTTGAGGTAGCCGTGGGCCAGCTCCAGCGCCAACGCTTGTTCCAAAGATTGCAGGGTGGGCTCAAGCTCCGCGGCGCGCACCAGAAAGCAGAAATTGCCCCGGTAGCTGGAGCTCGACAGCAGCAGGATCTCGACATTGGCGCGGGCGATGGCATCGAGAGCGCGGGCCATCACCTGCACGCCGTTAAGCTCGATACTGGCGGGTTCGATGGTAACCAGGGCGACGTTCGTCATGGAGGCGACCGCGCGAGCCCCGGTGGCCTCGCGCAAGGAAGCAACGATTTTGGTGCCGGGCTTTTCGGGGGCGAAACTGTTCTTGCTCCAGACTGGAATGCGGCGATCAGCCAGGGGAGCGAGTGTTTTGGGGTGCAGCACTTTGGCGCCGTGGTAAGCCAGTTCGGCGGCCTCGGCGTAGGTGACTTCGGCCAGCACCACGCCGTCGGGCACCAGCCGCGGATCGGCGCTCATGATGCCGTCCACGTCGGTCCAGATCCAAAGCTCGGCGGCGTCGAGGGCGGCGGCCACGATCGAAGCGGAAAAATCGGACCCGCCGCGGCCCAGCGTGGTGGGCCGGCCGTCGGCGGTAGCTCCGTTGAATCCGGTGATCACGGGCAGCACGCCGCGATCGAGCAAGGGCTGGATTCGCTGGAGCGCCTTGGCGCGGGTGGCTTCCATCAGCGGCGAGGCATTGCCGAAAACGGCGTCGGTGACCACCACGTCCCAGGCGTTAACCGCTTCGGCGGGAGTGCCTTGGGCGGAAAGATATTCGGCCACCAGCAGGGCGGACAGTCGCTCACCGGCCGCGACCGCCTCATCCACCGAGCGCGGCGGGCGTTCGTTCAACAAAGCCATGCCATTGGCGAGGCGCTCGAATTCGGCGGCCAGGGTTTCGATTTTCGCCAGGACTGGCTCGATGCGCGCGGCGGGCAGCAGTTCCCGGCAGGCATCCTGGTGGCGGCGGCGAAGGTTGGCGAGGCTGGCTTCCATGCCGGCCCGATCGCCGGCTTCGGCGTGGCGCATGGTGTCGAGCAACAGGTCCGTGATCTTGGACATGGCGGATACCACGATAGCCACGGGCCGGGAGGCCGCCGCTTCGGCGGCGATGCGGGCGCTGGCGCGCATGCGTTCGGCGCTGCCCACACTGGTGCCCCCGAATTTCATGATCAACAAGTCGCTCAAGCTAGCTAAAATCCTTTCCGTTGGTGACACGGCCGCGAACGATTTTCAGAATCGCCTCTTCCACCTGAGCGATATCGAGGCCGGTGGAATCCAGGTACACGGCGTCGGGAGCCTGGCTCAGCGGGGCATCGGCCCGGGTACTGTCGCGAGTGTCGCGTTCGCTCATCTGGGCCGCCAGATCCTCCTCGCTGATGGCGCCGCCCTGGGCGCGGATGTCGCGCAGCCGGCGGCGCACCCGCTCGCCCGGTTGGGCGTCCAGGAAGATCTTGACCTCGGCGCCCGGGAAGACCACCGTGCCGATGTCGCGGCCCTCCATCACCACGCTGGTGCGTTCGCCCAATTCGCGCTGCTTGGCGACCATGGCACGGCGAACCCCGGGGATGACCGCGATCCGGGAGGCTCCGTTCGAAACTTCGGTCGTGCGAATAGCCTCGGTGACGTCTTCCCCGTTGAGCCGGATGCGCCCGGGCTCGAGTTCGATGCCGGCGGCGATGGCGAGTTGCTCCATGCGGTGGTGGTCGGTGGTCTCGACGTTCTGCCGAAGCGCCCACAGCGCCACTGCCCGGTACATCGCGCCGGTGTCGATATAAAGGAAGCCAAGCCTGTCGGCCAGCCGCCGCGCGATGGTGCTCTTGCCCGCGCCGGCCGGGCCGTCGATGGCCACTACTACGATTTTCGGATTGCCGTCTGCCAACTCAGTAGAATATCAGGCGGCGGACCGGGGGCGCGCGGCAACACGGGTATTACCTCTACGCCGGCATAACGCGGCTTCGAACGTTCAAAGAATGGTGCTTCGGTCGCCTCGCCCTCGACGACGCTTATTACGGTGCAGCAGTAAGATCAACCTGTCTGCTTGTCATTTCGCGGGCCGCTTGCGCCTCCGCTGGGCGGCCCGGACCTGAGCCTCATTCATGCCGAAGTAGTGCCCCACTTCGTGCCACACGGTATCTTCGATCATGCTGGCTAAATGCTCGGGGCTGCGCGCCAAACGCTCGTGCGGGCCTTGGAAGATAGTGATGCGGTCGGGCATGGCGATGGTCTCAAAAACGCTGCGATGGGTCAACGGACGCCCTTCGTAAAGACCGAGCAGCGTGTGTCCGGGGCCCACCCGGTCGGCCGGTGGCTCCGGTTCCACCATCAGCGCCACATTGGTCAAACGTCTGCGGAACCGCGCCGGAATGCGCTGAAAAGCGGCGTCCACCAGTTGGTCGAACTCGGCGGGATTCATGCTGCTATCAGGTATACCGCAGATGTGAGATGGCGGTGAGCATGGCGTTCAGCAAGCAGCGCTTTTGGACTTTTCCCCACGCGGTGCTACACGGGTTGGCGCAAAGTTACAACCATCTCGCCAGCAGCGGGTTACAAAGGAAGCATGAAGAGGGGAAATCGTATCGTTTTGGCCAAGGCCGCGGTCATCGCCGCCGCCATTCCATTTCTACTATACGGGTATTTCTATGGTCCCAATCCGGGTTATACCGGCGCGCCCAGCGAGAACGGCGGGGAAACCTGTGCTACGGCCGGCTGCCATTCGGGCACGGCTAACCAGTTCACGACCGGCAGCGTGACGGTGAACTTTCCTAACGGGTTGACTTATACGCCCGGCGTGGCGCAGCAGCTTTCCGTCACCATTGCCGATTCGGCCACCACCCAGAAATCCTGGGGATTCCAGTTGACGCCGCGCGTCGCGAGTTCACCTGGGACCATGGCCGGAACCTTGTCGGCGGCCGCCGACGGATCCACCCAGATTATGTACTCGGAGACGAACCTGCAGATCTTCTGCGTACCGGGGAACGCGCCGCTCGGTCAAAACCCCAATTGCCCGGGTCCCAGCGACCCGACCGACTATGTCCTTCAGTTCGTGGAGCATAGTTACAGCGGCTACCTGGCTTCGGTAGGAATCACCGGCTCGTACACCTACAACTTCACCTGGACCCCGCCGGCAAACAACGTGGGCAACATTACCATCTACGTAGCCGGCAATGCCGGCACGGGCACGCTCGTCCAAGCCATGAACCCTCCAGCCGGCGACCACATTTACTCGAACCAGTACACTCTCACGCCGGCCGGCACCGGCCCTACGCCCTCGATCGCCTCGGCGGGGGTGGTCAACGGGGCCAGCTTTCAGACCGGTATCGTGCCTAATTCCTGGATCACGATTCAGGGAACTAATCTCTACGCGGGCACGCCCGACACCTGGACCATCGTCGACGGCAACCTGCCCACCCTCCTCGACGGCGTCAGCGTCAGCGTAGGCGGTCAATTGGCGTATATCTATTACGTCAGCGGGACGCAGATCAATGCCGTCGCGCCGAATGTGGGTACCGGCAGCCGCGGTTTCCGCAACCGTGCAGCCGGCTTTCTTCCTCTGGCCCGGCGGCTACGCGGTGGCGACGCATACCGACTTCACCGACGCGGTGAAGAACGGAACCTTCTCCGGAACGGTCACCACGCCGGCCAATCCGGGGGAAACCATCATCCTTTGGGGCACTGGTTTCGGCCCCACCACGCCGGCCTTCCCGGTGGGAATCGAGGCGCCCTCCACGGCGACCTATCTCACCTCGAGTCCGGTGACGGTCACCATCGGGGGGGTGGCTGCCAGCGTCTACGCCACGGCCCTGGCCCCCGGTTTTGCGTCGCTCTATCAGGTTGCCGTGACCGTGCCGGCATCGCTGGCCCCCGGCGATTACCCGGTGGTGGCCAGCATCGGCGGCGCCCAATCGCCCTCCACCACCTTGATCACGGTGCAGTAAGGGATCGTCATGAAATAACCGTGCCAAATCCTGTAGCCCGACGTGGCGCAAATGGCGAGGCGGTTTCCTGGCGCAGGCGCATTCGCCTGGCGGAGCCGCCTGCAGCGCCGAGATTAGATTCCGAGCTCCTGAAGTCACCTCGGGGTTTGGGCGGCCAAGGGAAAATGACCTGACCCAGAGGGTGGGACAGACGATCGTTTTTCGTCGTCTGTCAGGCTGTTACGCCTGGCGAGCAGCCGACAGACCACAAAAGGCGATGGTCTGTCCCACCCTCTCTCCGCCGAAACCGGGCTCACCCCAAATTCCACGACTTCAGGAGCGTCTCGGCGCTTCCTCGTCGGAGTGAGAACCCAGCTTTCGATAACCCCCTCGGCCCGCGTAAGATCGCCGTTGGTCGAGCAACCAAAATGGCGAGGAAGCGCCGAGACGAATTTCGGCGCTACAGCCAGGAGTAGCCGCGCCACGCCAGAAAATTGGTATGGTTATTTCCTGACAGGCCCTAAGCGGCGATTTCTGTTCGGAGCGAGTGCTTAACCGATCTGGGGATTTCACTGCTTAGGCCCGGGAAACCGCTCCCTCGCGGTCGCGGCTCGGTAACGCGTGCCGCGTATTTTCAGTCACCTACCGGGCCGCGACCGCCAGCGACGGTTTCCCGGAACGGATTTCCCCAAGATCGGCTAAACACCCCTTCGGAGCCGCCGGGCCGCTCCAATTGTATAATGGCACCAATCCTCCGGGAGGGTGAACTGGTGGCAAACGTGGATAACGATTCGACGGCCGGCGCAACAGAGAGAGCGGCCTGCGCTACAGCTCCGGAACCGGGCGAATACAGCCCGTTCTTCGCGGCGTACGTCGCCAGGGCGCAAGCGTTCGGCGACCCGGTCGCGCGGCTCGGCGATCAATGGGGCGAAGTTCATTCTCTGCTGGCCCCTCTGCCGGAGGCCGTGCAGCTTCACCGCTACGCTCCCGGTAAATGGAGCGTCAAGGAAGTGCTCGGGCACCTGATCGATGCCGAGCGCATCTTCGCCTACCGCGCGCTACGCATCGCGCGGGCGGATGCCACGCCGTTGGCGGCTTTCGAGGAGAACGGATACGTTGCCGCGGCCGAAATCGAGCGCTGCCCCTGGCCGGAGCTGCTCGAAGAGTTCGAGCACGTGCGCCAGGCCGGCATTCTGATGCTACGCCATCTGCCGCCGGCGGCCTGGCTGCGTATCGGCACCTCGAGCGGCGCCCCACTGAGCGTGCGCGCGGTGGCATACGTGATGGTCGGCCACGTGGAGCATCACCTCGAAATTCTGCGGCAGCGGTATTTGTGAGCAACTGGGAGCAAGACCGGCGCCGCCCCACCGGCCCCGCGGCCGTGCTCCTGACCATCATCGACCACGATCCAGCCCTGGCAGTGAAAGCCATTCATCGAA
>JBEKZL010000096.1:0-23736 GCA_049509915.1 Bryobacteraceae bacterium
CATCGAGGCGTTTCTCAAAGTCCGGAATCAAGACCCAAAGCCCTTCGTGTGGACCGCCACCGTCGAATCCATCCAGGAGAAGCTCACTCGGTGTCGCCGAACCTTGGAGCAGATCCAGCCCGACTGCACCAGCCCCAGGTGCGGAAAGCCATAGGCGCCCGACTGCCTGGTGATTTCGCAGACACTACACTAGCGAAGATGGAGCAAGCCGCGGGACGCTTCAGGCTTCGATTCGCCAGGTACTCACGGCGTTACTTGTCTGCTGAAAGCGCACCCGCCGTTCCACTTCCCGCAACCGGCGCTCTAGTCGGGTGCGGGCCACGCATAATTGGCGGCGCGCCGCCTCCAGCGCGCTCATGGCCTGACGGATGCGCGCGGCCGCCGCGGCCGGCGCCAACCCGGCCAGGGTCCGCTCCACCGCGCGCACATAATCTACCGCCGCTTTCTGGGCGCCGGCGAATTCGCCGCTCGCCGCCGCGCGCTGCAGTGCCTCCGCAGCCTGCTCTAACCACATTTGCTGGCTCATCCAAACGCCTTCCCCTATCCCATCGCAATCGTTTCTTCTTCCGCCTGGGTGGCCGAAAACAGGCTTTGCATGTATTCCAGTTGTTGTTCCATCGAGGATATCGAAGAGTCCGCCGCGCTCATCTGGCTGGTCAGAGTGGTTTGCAGACTTTCGAGCGACGTCTCTTCGGTGCTGATTTTACTGTTCTCGGCGGTGATGTTGGTTCCGACCTGGGTGATGTCGCTGGCCAAATACCCCTTGGAGGGATCGAGAACCGATGTCATCGCGTTGGTCGCCGTTTCCAGAAACCCGCTTCCCGCCGACGAGCCGGTCACGGTAGGCGAGCCCAGGAAGCTGAAAATCTGGCTCAGTTGGCTGCTCGTGGCGCCGTCGATGGTGGTTGGATCGAAAGACAGCACCCCGGTCGTGCTGAAAGAGAAGCCCAGGCCGGCCAACGAGGTGTAACCGGACGTCCCGGGGCTCCCCGTCGAATAGTTCATTATGCTCTGAAGAGTTTGCGAGAGCGAGCCCACCACACTGTCGCCGGTCAGTGCGCCTCCGCTCTGCCCGTGGTTGCTGTTCAGGTCGGTCACCGCGGTGTTATAGGCGCTCGCCAGATTGGAGAGGGCGTTGGTCAGCGCCGAAGTGGAACGCGCAATGCCGATGGTGGTGGTGCCGGTGCTCTTGAGCGTGGCGGTGACTCCGGACGCCAGCGTCACCGTGGCACTGCCGGTCGAAATCGGCGTCGACGGTTCGCCGTTCACCTGATAGGTGGCATCGGTTCCGGGCGTCGTCCCGAGCGTGAACAACGAATCCCCCGATTCGCTGCCGTTGTTGGCTTTGAGTTGAATCGCCTGATCCCCGTACTGGGTGCCCTGGACAGAGAGCCGGTAGTCCGGCGAAGCCGACGAGCCGATATTCACCACCATGGCTTCCACCGCCGCGCCGCTTTGATTGATGGCATTGGCCAGATCCGATAACGAAGTGCCGCTAGGCGTTATGGTGGTCGAGGCCGAGCCTACCGTCAGGGTGTAGTCGGTGGCATCGCTGATATTGCCCTTGCTGGGGTCCGTGACTTTGGTAGTGACCCCTGCGGACGGATCGGAGCTCATCGAGCTGTCGACAGTCCCCATGGTGCTGACATCCAGGCTCAAGTTGCCGATTTCGGGCGTGCCGCTTAAAGTAACCGAGGCCACCGCCGAACTCGAAAGCGATGCCGAATACGAACTGGAGCCAACCGCGGTTGCTACATTGGCGATTGCCGTCTGCAGTTTGGTGAAATCCGAACTTAAGGTGTTCAGCTCGGTTTGCTGGGACTGCAGCGTAGTCAGGTCCGTCTGCATCTGCGTCAGCGGCTCGGAGGCGGCCGTGATGGCAGTTTGCAGTGCCGTCTGCAACTGGGCGGAGAACTCGCTGGTCCCGGTGAACAACGAACTGGCGGAAGAAACACTGCTCATTTCATTTCTCCGTAAAATGGCGGCCGCCCGGGAAGGCCGCCTCGGAAACTCGCTCCGAAACAACCCGCCCGGGCCGGCCGCTTACGCTTGCGCCTCAAACGGCGATACGTCCGCCGCTAAAACGGCTGCTACTAGGTCTTCAACAAGGCCAGGTATTGCTGCGGAGCCGAGTTGGCCTGCGCCATGGCGGCGATGGACGACTGTTGCAATACCTGCGCTTTGGTCAGGTTGGCTGCCTCCTGGGCGACGTTGGCGTCGCGAATCTGAGATTCGGCCGAAGTGAAGTTGGTGAGCTGCGAAGTGGCCAGGCTGATGGCATAGTTCAACTGGTTTTCGCCGGCGCCTACCCGGCCTTGCACCAGCCCGAGCTGCGAAACCGCGTTGGCGATGGCGGTAATCGCGGTGTCGGCCGCTCCACTCGCGAGGCTCGCAGGATTGCTCACGGCAATGGCCCCCAAGGCGCCGCCGGTCGGACCGAAGAAGTTGCCGCCGGCGCCGGCGGCGTCGGCCTGCGTTTTGTCCAGAGTGAATGCCGTATTGCTCTGCAGCGTGAATCCGCCGGTGGCCGAGCCCACGTTGTTCGCTACCGCATAGATTCCGATGGAGTTCAACTGCGTGTTCATTTGAGCGATGGCGGTAGCGTCGCTGGCGCCAGTGGTGGTATTCAACGTCACATTGACCGTCCCTTGTGAGTTGGTGACCTGCACGATTTCGCCGGTCCCGGAAATGGCGGTTGGCGCCGTCGCCTGATCGTATGAATACATGGTGGAGTTGGTGTCCGCATAGCTAGCGGCCGTGGCCAGCCCGCCGCTGTTCAGGTCGCTGCCGAGGGGAGTCGCAGTGCCGGCCAGGACGCTGAATGCTACCGAGCCGGAAAACTGCAGCGTGCCGTCGCTGCCAATGGATGCGGTGATCCCGGTCGCCGCGCCATTGTTGGCCGTGGCGAGCTGCGAGTTAAGATTCGCAATGGCATCGGCGGCGGTCGCATTGCTAAAGCCGGTGGTAACCACTACCGGCGTCGACGCCCCCTGGGCGCTCTCGATGTTGAAGGTGAACGCCTGGTTGGCTGTGAAGTCGCCGGCGGCATTGTTGAGATTGATGGTGTTGGGGGTGCTTCCACCCGAAAGCTCGGTGCCGCCCGCGTCCACATTTGTTCCTGCCAAGCCCAGTCCCGCGGCGTCGACCTGGTTGGTCGCCCCCCCCAAGTCTATCTGCACTTGGGAGTTGCCCTGAGTGCTGCCGCCACCAATGTAAACCGACATGTTGGTGTTGTTCTGATTGCCGGTGGTGGTGCCGGCCAAGCCGATATTGGACGCTTGCCGGTCGATCTCCGTCAGCAGGTTCTGATACTCGTTGTTGATGGTGGAACGGTTGCCGGTGAAGGTCTGCGACGCAGATTCCGTGGCTAGCGTCTGCAACCGATTGAGAATATTGCTGATGTTGGTCAGACCGCCATCCACGATCTGCAGTTCGCTCACGCCGTCGTTGGCATTGGCAATGCCCTGGGTAAGCTGCATTTCGTTGTTCTTGAATTGATTGGCCACAGCCAGGCCGGCCGGATCGTCGGCGGCGGAGTTGATGCGGTACCCCGACGACAACTCTTGAATGGTCTGGTTCTGGAAATTGGTATTCGTCAGCAGATCGTTCTGCGAGACGAGCGAAGCGATGTTGGTTTGAATCGAAAGTGACATTTTTTACGTCCTGTCGTGAAAGATTGGCATCTTGCCAGAGGCCGCCGGGCTGGGCTTTTCCCGCCCCGCTGCCTTCATCCGTTCATATCGGCCTCGCGCGGTTTTGCTTGAATCGGCCAGGCGCGCAATTCTTCGGCCAGTTCCGCGGCCGGCGAGGACCAATCCCGCGGCTGCCGCTGGCGGAACAGCCTTAGAGTGGGATACCAGCCGGTGGTTCGGCCCTCCCGCCCCCACCGCCAGTCGGATACGTACGGCAGCAACAGGAGGCACGGCCGCGCCAGCGCGCCGGCCAGGTGGGCGGGCATCGAATCCACCGATACCACCACATCCAAAAGCTCCATCACCGCCGCCAGATCGTCGATGTCGGAATCGTCGCCCAACACTTGCCGCAGCCAGCCCGCCTCCTCCACCTCCCGCCGCGCGTCGGCGCCCAATTGCAGACTGACCCATTCGACATGCTCCAGCCGGCCCAACTCCTCCAATGCCGCCAGCGTCATAGAGCGTTGCCGGTCGCACGGATTGTCCGGATTGCCCCGCCAGCACAGGCCCGCCAGCACCTCTTTCGAATTCTGCAGACGCGGCCGCCAGGCCGCAAGCCGATCCGGCGCAACCCGCAAATATGGAACCCGTGCGGGCAGCCGATCGGGGCCGGTTACGAAAATGCGTGGCAGGCTAAGCAAAGAGACTGCCATATCGAACGACGGCAATTCCGCATCGCCGCTCACCACGGCATCGACTCCCCGCGCCGTTGCCACCAGCGAACCCAGCCGCGGCTGTGAGTCCACGATCACCCGGCAGCCGCGGGTGGCGACCATTTCCGCGTAGCGCACGAACTGAATCGTATCGCCCAAACCCTGCTCGGTGAAGAGAAGCACGGCTTTGCCCTCCACCGGCTCACCCTTCCAAGGGGGATAAGCCAGCCCGCGCGGAGGGCGGTCGAAACACTTCATTCGCCACTCGTATTCCTCCAGACCCTCTGCGAAATTGCCCGCCTGCAAAAGCGCGATTGCCCGATTGAGATGGGCGACAGCCAGGTCCGGCTTGCGGCGAATGGCTTCGTCGAAGCACGCCAGAGCGTCCGGGGGTCGTTTCTCGGAAAGATGGAGAGCCCCCATTTCCGCCCATGCGTCGGCATAGTCCGGGCGCCGCGCCAGCGCCGACTGGTAAGCCTCCGAGGCTTCCTGGTTGCGGTAGAGGTACCGCAATGCGACGCCGAGGTTGAAGTATGCCTCGGCCGATCCAGGCTGAATCTGGAGCGCTCGCCGGCACCAACCCTCGGCTTCCTCCGCGCGCTTCCCGCGGAGCAAAACGCTGGCCAGGTTGACGCAAAGATACGCCTGCCGCGGAAATCGATGGATTGCTTCGCGGAAACACTGTTCGGCATCCGCCAGACGCCCCAGTTTCTCCAGCGCGACCCCAAGGTTCGATGCGGCTTCGTGCAATTCCGGCGCGGTCTCGAAAGCCCGCCGCGCGGCACGTTCCGCCTCGGCGAAGCGGGCCAGGGCCAGCAAGGCCGCGGCCGTGTTTACCAGCGCCTGCGGGTAGCCGGGTTGCAGCCGTAGCGCTTCGGCATGACAAGCCAGCGATTCTTCGGTCCGTCCTTCGCCGCGCAGGGCGTTGCCGAGATTGTCATAAGCCTCGGCGCATCGTGGATCGGCCTGGATGGCCCTGCCGTAGCTGACTTGCGCTTCCCGGAACCGGCCCATCCGTTGCAAGGTGTTGCCCAGGTTGACCAACGCCGGGAGAAGATCGGGCTGCAACGCCAGTGCCTGCCGGTAGCACAGTAAAGCGGCTTGGCATTCGTTCCTGGCTTGCAAAATATCACCCAGCCCCTGGTGAAACACCGGTTCGCACGGCCTCTGGTTGGCTGCGCGTGCCGCCAGGATGGCCGCCTCCCGGAGCTTTCCCCGTTGTTTCAGGTTCTGGGCTAGAAGGTAACAGGCATCCGGTTGCGCCGGGTTGTCCAAGAGCGCTTGGCGGCAAAGCTCCGCGGCCTCGCTCAGCCGGCCCGCCGTTTGCGCTTCCAAGGCCCGGCTCAGCCATCCGGCCACCGGCGAGGTGGCCCGTCTGGCATCCCGGCTCATCTTCTCCCGCCTCGCGGCGTTGCCCGTCATGGCTTATCACCTTCCAGGGAGGCTGTGCCGTGGTGAGGAGCAGGGACCGGCGCGGAGACCAGGGCGGCGATTTCAGCGGGGCCGGAAACCTTCCCGCCGGCGGCGCCGAGAGCCGGCAGGCGCTTGCCCACTTCACGCAGAGCCGCGGGCGAAACGGGCTGCGAAGCCGCCAGGTTTTGCTCCCTGGTCAGTTTGACTTCACCGCGCGTGACCGCCACCTGGCGCGGCGCTCGGAAGCCGAGTTTCACTCGCCGCCCGCCGCACTCGATGATCACGATTTCCACATCGTCGCCTACCAGCACGGTCTGACCTTCGTGGCGCCGGATCACGAGCATAGGGCCTCCTCGGGTACCAACGCCTCGCGGCAGCCGTAGCGATTGTCGGGACGGACGGCCTGCACGGCGCGGCCGGTGGCGACGCGGACCACGATCGGCGAGAGCAGGTTGGCGGTAGGAGGATGGCCCTCCCGCACGCTCAGGATCGCCATGGCAGCCACTTCGGTGCCGATACGGGGTGGCCGGCCGGCGGGCAACCCCAGCAGCTCGGAATCCTCCGGCGTCAGCAGCAGACAATAATCCGGCCGCAGAGACCGCACCGGCAGCGTCAGGAAGCACAAGTCCGGCCGGTCCATGCTCTGAAGGAACATTAGCCCCGCGCATTCTGCGTGTTCAAACGGTACGAAGCGCCGGCATTCTTCGAACCCCGGCAATCCTTCGGGGAACTCCATCGACTGGGTCTCATCGACGGCGAGGTCGCCGAAGCGTGTAGTGGAGAGAATCATGGTTGTCCCTTTGCGGGAGGCGGCTCGGCGAATTCCCCCTCCCTGGTCAGCAGCACCAGGTCGACGCGCCGGTTGCGCGCCCGGCCTTCCTCGGTTTCATTGCTGTCGGCTGGCGCCGTATCGGCGTAGCCGGCTACGGCCATCCGTCCCTCGGCAACCCCAAAACGGCTGGAAAGAATGCCGAGCATGGCGATAGCCCGGGCCGCGGACAACTCCCAGTTGCTGTGGAAGCGGGAGTTGTGAATTGGGATGGAATCGGTATGGCCCTCGAGACGAACCGGGTTGGGGAGGGCATTTACTACGCCCGCGATCTTGGCCAGGGTGGCGGATCCGGCCGAGGAAACCGTATCGTCTCCCGAGGCGTAAAAACCGGCCTCCCGCAGGCTGATAACCAGCCCACGGCCTTCCAGTTGCAGCCCGACTTTGCCGGCCGCCAGCTCCGGTGCGAGGTTGCGCGCCAGGGTTTCGAGCGAGGCGTTCAGATCCGCCGGGTGCGCGAGGGAGGGGCCGGCGACTTTGTGTTCGATCGGACGATCGACCGAGTGCAGAGGCTGTCGGTCGTTGCGGTTCTTGCCGCGTCCGAGGACCATCGAAATGGCGGTGCTGAATTGGCCGTGTTCCAGCGCGTCGCGCACCGAAGCGGATACCTCTTCAACGTGCAGGCGATTGTCCTGGGTGGAGGCGAACATCACCACGAAAAAGGCAAACAGCAGGGTGATGAAATCGGCGTAGGACACCAACCAGCGATCGTGATTTTCGTGGGCGAGATGGCGCAGACGTTTCATGATTCCAGGTGGCGTCCTCAGGGCTGCGGAGCTCCGGCGCGGGCCGGTGCGGCCGCCGTGGGGGTTCGGGGCGCGCGGGACGGCGCCTTGACCGGCGCCGCCTCGGGTGGACTGAACGAACTGAGCTTGGTCCGCAACAATGTGGGATTCAAGCCTTCGACGATGCCCACTACGCCTTCCAGGGTCGCCTCGTTCAGCAGCGTGGTGGCGTGGTGCCGCGCCCGCAACTTATTGGCGGCGGGGAGAAAGAAGATGTTCGCCGAGCCGACGCCGTACACCGTGGCTACGAAGGCCACCGCGATGCCGTGTCCGACCGCTTTAATGTCTTCCAGGTGTTTCATCACCTGAATCAGGCCCATGACGGCACCGATGATGCCAACTGTCGGGGCGTAACCGCCCGCCGCCTCCCACACTCTGGCCTCCGCCTCTCCCGCCTGCTCGGCCAAGGCAATGTCGATTTCCATAATCTTGCGCAATTCGGCCAGGTCCGTGCCATCCACCGCCAGCCCCATCGCTTTGCGCAGAAATGGATCCGGCAGTCCGGCCGCTTCCGTTTCCAGGCTCACGATCCCGTAGCGCCGCGCTTTGGTGGCAAACTCGATGAGGCTTTCGATGCGGCTGGCGATGGCTTCATCGCGTGCGAAGAAGACCGCTTTCAGGCCTTGCAACGCGCGGCGGAACACCGGCATCGGCGTAGTCACCAGCACGGCGCCGAAGGTACCGCCGAAAACGATCATGGCGGCCGTGGTCTGGGCAACATCCTGAATGCTGCCGCGTTCGAGCAGCAGCCCGCCCAGGATGCCAGCCAACGCCAGAACGATTCCGGCCAGCGTGGCGACATCGAAATGAGCCGCGCCGATTTTATGACCCTTGGGCCGAGACTTCGCCGCCGGCGGGACGGCGGTAACGGGCGATTCGGCCATAGGTTAGACGCCTTCCAATCCCGGAAGGGGACTCTCCGGCTCCGGACCGGCTACGGGGACGCCCTGAATTCGCTGCCGGAATTCGACTACCCGGCGGATCACTTCCTCCACGCTCTCTCGCACTCTGAGAATTTGGCCACTGGTCAGTGTGATCACCGTATCCGGCGTGATATCAATATGTTCGATCAGGTCGGAGTTCAGTACCAAAACCGTCTGGTTTAGTCGGGTCAACCAAATCATCCGCGCTCCACACATTCCTATCGGCGGCCCGCATGTAGAACTTTAATGCGCAAAATTCACGGAAGTGTGGCGCGGTCCGATATGATCCAGCGGAGGAAGTTGATGGCTGCCACACCGGTTTTAGTGCGGGCTCCGCGCAAGATGTTCCGCCAACGGGCTCCGCGCCCGACAACCATGGATGAAGAGCGCCGCGAGGTGCTCGAAAGCGTACGTCGCGCGATGGGGCAGTCGCCCGTGGAGCCATCCCGTAACGCCGCCTGCCACTTCCTGCTACGCCACTTAACTCTAACCGCGATCCCAGGCCGGGTTTGCTAGAGCGGTTTTGAGCGGTTTTTGTGCAAGCCACTGGCGGCGTCAAAGCGTCTTTCGGATCTGCACGGCCCGCGCCTGATGATCGGCGAAGATGGTCGCGCGCCGCCGCTCATTCTTCGGTTCTGTATTCCCGAGCCCCGGATAGATGAGGCGTCGAAGACGCTGCAGAGCCGGCGAGCTGCTGTTGAGAGCGCGCCCCACCCTGGTGGTCCGCATGCCCGCCCGCGATCTGTGGAGGCCTTCTCCCGCGTTGCCGGCGGCAATCGCCTGCCGCTCAGGAGCCAGGTTCCCCCCGAGCCATGGTCAAGCCGGCCTGCACCGCGCTTTCGAGATCGTCCAGCATCTTCGAAAGACGAGCGGAGGCTTGCCGCCCCGCGCCGAAGCGTGCGGCGTTGTACGCCGCCGTGAACTCGACCACGCGCGGTCCCCAAACGGACCGTTCCAGTGTGCCGGCAAACTCGGCCGGAGTGAACCATGCCGGCTTATGATAGCCCTGGCGCTCGAGCACCTCTAACATGCGCCAGTACAGGACCGTGGCATCGTCCGCGGACAACTGGCCACGGCGGATCCCGATTAATCGTCTTCGGAACCGCAGCCGCAGCAGCCACTGCCGTCCGGATTTCCACCCTAGTCCGGCCAAGGCTAAAACGAGCAGCACGGCAAGGGCGCCGGCCACCGGCCGCAGCGGCGGCGAATGCCTCGATTGCCGCGCCGCGGCCAACCACGCCATCCAGTCCACGCCCATGTGGCGCGCACCGCGTTCCACCAGATCGGCCAACACACCCTGGCGCACCGGATCGTAGCCAACCACCCAGGTATTCCACCATAGGTCGGCGGCATCGCGATATAGGCTCAGCCGCGTTTCGAAAGCGGTGGGGGTGGAGGTGGCGGCGGGGGTGGGATCGAAGGAGGTCCACCCGCGGCCTTCCAGCCAGGCCTCGACCCAGGCGTGAGCGTCCGAGGTCCGCACCAGCCAGAGGCCGGTCAGCGGGTTGTAGACGCCGCCCGCGAATCCGGTTGCCAGACGCGCCGGAATCCCCAGCGTGCGCAATAGGATGGTCATGGAAGAGGCGAAATACTCGCAGTGGCCGCGCCTGCGGCGGAATAGAAAATCGGCAACCGGATCGGCCGGACGCCGGCGCGGGAGTTCCAGCGTATAGCCGTAATCGGAACGCAAATGGGTTTCCACGGCGCGGGCTTCGGCCAAGTCTGTAGGCGCGGACCGCGCCCAGCGGCGGGCCAACTCGCCAACGCGGGGGTCGAGACGGCCGGGTAACTGCAACTCGCGGAGGCGCTCGCCCTGGCTCAGTTGGAACGCGGGGCGGGGCGGTCCGGCTCGCTCGGGCGGGTCTTCGAGCAGGCTGTATGCTTCATAACGGATGCCGCCGTAGGGTGCGTACTGCAATCGGTAGGCGCCGCTGGAGGATTCGAAAAGGCTCGGATATGGCAAGTCGAGCGATTCCGGGCGGCCAGCCAGGAATAGCGTATCGGCATTGGACGGCTCGATCTCCACATCGTAGGTGAGGCGCTGGCCGGGGCGGGCGACGCCAGCGTCGGCGAGAGCGGCATGACCGTGGTCGACGGTGATCGCCGTTTCGCTGCTATCGGTTTGCCAGGACGAGCCGTCGAACCGGTCGAACACCCGCCCTCGCCAGCGTAAAGTGGAGCCATCGCGGTCCCCAAAGATGCGAACGTGCAAAGCCGGACGGGCGCTGGCCTGGAACTTGCCGATTTCGCCGAGGGTCACCCGTCCCGCCAAACCCGGCAGCCAGAGGCGATGGGACGAGATTCGAGCGGCTACTTCCGCGCCCCGGGGCAGGAGCAGAAAAAGGCCGGTGGTGAAGGACATGACCGCCACCGCGATGGCGGCGGCCAGAAGCAGCAATCGAAGGGTCAATCCGTGGATCGGTTTGCCCTGCGCGCCGCCTGGGAAACCGCGCTGGATTTGGGCGGCCAGGAGCGCCGCGGAGCCGCACCCCAGAAAGAGAAACAGAAAAAACAAAAACGAGACTCCCGCACCGCCAGTTCCCGCCAGCAGAAGCCCGAAGCCCCCCCACGCGGCGGCGATCCAGCGGGAGCGGCGGAGCGTGGAAACAGCCAATTGCCAACCGCCCGTCAGGACGGCGCCGTGGAGCGCGGCAAGATGGAGGTCGCGGGAGGCCGCCAGGGCGTCCACTCCAAACCAAACGGCGCAAAGCGGGAGACAGAGCAACTCGAGGAGTTTGTGGCCAGGGATTTCCCGCCGGGAAACGAACTTAGCCACGCGGAGCAACAGCGCGGCGGAACCCAGAAGGATCGAAGCACGGTCCAGCGCGCCCGCCAGCGCGGCGGCCAGGAATCCGCTGGCGGCCAGCCCGGACACGGCCCATTCCATTGTCATCGACCCGGGGCACTCGGCGGTAGGAGCGGCCGTGCGCGGCATTAGTTTCATTCTAATCCGCATTTCCCGGAACCCGCTTTCAGCGACTCGCCGGCGGTGCACGCGCATCTTCAAAAGAGCTGGTCTCTTGCTACGTGGCTGTAATTGGGAACCGGGTACTAGCGGACGGCGAAAGAAATCAAATTACGGCCGCCGATGAACGCCAATAAGCGCCGACAAAAAGATGGTTTCATTGGTGATTATAATTTGAGTTTGTCGCACCTTTCTTGAGCAGCGCTATTGGAACTGCGGGAGAAAATCGGGCGGGCGGGGTGCCTGGGAGGGTTCCCTGGAAGGGGGGCCGGGTCAGCGCTGCCGGTCGGCAACCCCGAAACCATATTCGCGCAGCAATTGGCCGCCGGGCGCGTACAGCCGGATATAATACGAGCCGGCCCGCAGGGCCGGAACCGTGGCCGATCCCGGTGCGGCATGGACCCGGAACACGGGAGTGCCCCAGCGGTCTACAATCTCCAACTCGTAGGACGGAAGATCGGGCAGCCCCAGCATATCGAAATGAAGGACAAGTTCCCGCGCTGCCGGCGCCCACGCTTCCGCAGCCGCACCCCGGTACGCTTCCAGCGTGACAATCGCAGGTTGTCCGGGCGGTTGGGCCAGATGCCTCACGGCCGTTCCCGCCACTAACAGAAGCCCCGCGGCGAGGCTGGCCAGAACGGGCAAGCGAGCCCGCCAAGCATAACGCCACTGGGCGTTCTCTCTCACGTACTCGGAACCGGCCCCCCGCAGGGCCTTGATAAAAGCGTCGTTCTGCGTCAAGCGCTCCTGGCAGGAGACGCAGAGGAGAAGATGTTCTTCGAAGTCCGCAATCTCCTCCTCGGGCATCAGGCCCAAGGCATAATCGTCCATAGCCGTTTCATCGAGGTGACAAATCACCACAGCACTACCTCCATCCACCATTTCACGCCGGCTCGTGGCCAGCTTGTGAACTATTTAATCGACCTCTTTGGGTCTTTCACTGGCTAAGTGCGGGTCCGGAAAGAAGATTCTCAATGTTATTTAGGGTCGGCGCTTGCGGAATAGCCCCAAGCGCTGGGTGAGGCTGGCCTTTCCGAGAGTGCCGAAGCGGGCTTTGGCTCGCGATTTGATCAGCCGGAACTGAGTGCTGCTCAGCCTCAACTCCTCGCAAATCTGCTCCTGCGGTTGTTCCTTCAAATAGAAGCGGATCAGCACTTCGCGGTCGCGTTCGGGTATGCTCCGCAAGATCCGCATGGCCAAATCCAGGTTTTGCCGTTCGATGGCGATGTGTTCCGGATCGGGCTGCCGGTCGCGCACCACCGATCCCACTTCCAGGCTCGCCTGGTTGCGTCTTGCCTGGACCGCCGCGTCGATATGGATAGCCACCTGGCGGCGCACAATCGTCCGGACATACCCCATCAGGCGTTCCGGTTGCCGCAACTCGCCTTTTTGGATGGCCTGGGTGATGATCAGAAAGACATCATGGACCTTGTCGTCCAAATCCTGAGATCCAAGCTGGCGGCAAAGGTAAAAGCGGATGCCTTTGGAAAAAACGCGGTACAACTCCTCCAGCGCCTCCCGATCGCCGTTTTGAATCCGGGCAACTAACTCCACCCAGGAATGGGGGAGCGATTCGAGGTCGTCACGACCGTCGGATTTCGGCTGAAATAGAGCTTCAGAGATCATCAACGCGCTCCAGTCTTCCGGCTAAACTTCATGGGTTTCCCACAACGAAATAAGCGCCCCAATATTGCGGACGCGCGCGCCAACCCCCGGTACGGATCATTTGTAACTGCGCCGAGCGAAGCGCCTCGGCGGGGTCGAGTCTGCCCTGCTCTCGCAGAGCACGGTAAAAGGCACTGAATAACGTTCCGTTCTCGTCGCGGGTAGCCCAATGGCTGCCAATGACGCTGCGGGCACCCGCCAGGATCCAGGCACGGGTCAGCCCCAACATTCCGGCTCCACGGAAAACCGGACCCTGGGCGGAGTGGCATCCGCTCAACACCACCAGATCCACCGGCACGCGCCAGTGGGCGATCTCCGGCGGGCCGATCAACTGGACCTTACCCTGGCTGTCGAGACTCAGCGCGATCATGCCGTCGCTGGAATCGACGGCCTGCAGAAAATGGGTGGCGAAATGCAGGATGGCGGGATGGAAGGGCAACTGGGCCAGCAGACCTTCGCGGGTCGCCGCCAGGCCGCTGAGGATAACCGAATCGCCTTGCCATGCCCGGGCGCAGGCCGCCAGTTCCTCCCCGGCTCCAACCAGTCGCGGCAGTGCCAGGGCGGCGGGCGCTTCGGCTTTGCTGGCGCCGAACAGGGTGAACGCCGCAGCGAGCGTACGGACGGTGCGCGGCGGCGCCTGCCGCTCATCGGCCTGGTTATAGATCGGATCGCCGATTCCGAGGAAAGCCCCGGCGTCTCGATATCGCTGGGAAGGCGGCCGATCCATCCAAACCCCGGCCCCCGCCACAACTGTAGTGTTGTGAATCTCTACAAGATAGGTCGGGACTGGGTTCGGATGCTCCACCAGCGCGCCAATCGGAACATCGGACAGAGCCGGATCGAGCGCGAGCACCCAGCGGCGCGCCCGCTGGAAACGGGGTTTGAGCGAGCCAAAAAGAGTTTGATAAAGGCGGGCGCTGGCGATATCGGCCTCATCGTGACCGGTCGTGATCGCCAGGGTCGCGGCGGCGGCCTGTTCTTTGATTGTCTTGGACCCCGGTAACCGGTCGATGGTCAGTCCGGACCGGTCAATCGTCCACCGCCACGATACCGAGTCGCCCAGCGTAAAGCTGATCCAGGCGGTATCGGCTTCGAGCCGGGATTGCAAGCGCGGGAAGAGGTTGTCGGTCCGTGCCTCGACCGCCGGCGCGGCGGCGGCTTCAATGCGCACCAGTTCGGCACGCAGGGCCGTCGCGTCTTCAGCCGCGCCGGCACCTCCAGCCAGAGCCCGGGCTTCCGCGTCCTCCAACCGGGCGACGGTCTCCCAATACTGTGCGGGCAGCGGCGACGAGTTCGCCTTCGCCAACAAGGACCGCAGGCTATTGGCCCGATTCTCTTCGGAGGCTTCAAATGTCTCGCGCACCAAAGCCGGATTGCGGGTCAGCTCGTAAACCCGGTTGCCGGCTTCGATGAATGCGGTATAAGTCTGATCCAGACCGTCTTCGGCGCCAATGCGCGCGGAATCCTCGCCCGGGGCCTGCCAGCGCCAAACGCGGGCCAGCCGGAGGGCCACGCGCAAATCGGCTAGCGCTTCGAGTTTCCTGCCCTGCCGCAGCCGTACTCGTCCCCGCATCTCGTAGGCATTCCAATCCGGTCTGAGCTCAATGGCGCGGGTGAGGAGCACAGCGGCAGCGTCCAGATCGCCTTGCTCCAGCCGTAAGCGGCCCAGGCTTCGGTAAGAGGCGTCCAGCGGCAGGCGATTCAGTTTGCGAATGCGGAAGGCTTCCAGTTGCGCCCGTTCGGCTCCCGCCGAGTCGCTCCCCAAAAGCAAGGCGTCGCCCATCCAAGTCCAGGCTTTGGCCACCCGGTCGAGATCGCCGTTGCGGTCGGCGCCGTCGATCCCCTTCGCAAACAATTCCAGGGCTTCTGGCAGGCGGCCTTCTCGGCCCCGCAGGAGGGCCAGTTGCACTTCGAGCACCGGCAAATATAATCGCCTATCGCGACCTGAAAGTCGCTTAACGCTGGACTCTAGCCATCCGGTGGCGGCCCTTAACTCGCCTAATTCGGCATAAAGGGAAGAAATATTGACATCGAGAGCGGCCGCCGTGGACGAATCACCCGACAATTCGCAGCGGCGGCGTGCTTCCAGGAAAGAATTGAGAGCCGAACGAAACTGGCGCAAGGCAAACTGGCAGGCGCCCACGTTGCCGATAGCGCGTGCCGCCAGGTGCTCATCGCCGGCCGCCACGGCGGTCTGCGCCGCGGCTCTAAACTGTTGAGCTGCTTCCAGATAGCGACGATGCGAGTATAACTCGCCCCCCGGACGCAGCAGTTCGCCCTGCTCCGCGGGAAGTTTACGCCGCGGCCCGACCGCCGGGACGAATGTTTCCCATGTCGACCGGCGGACGGAATCGCCTAACGTGCCGGTGACAAGGAGCAATAACAGGAGGCCAGCCGATACTTTAGTTCCGGTTCGAACTCCTGATTTCGCGTACCATCCAAACTTGAAACCTAGCAAGACAGATCCACTCGGGCGTTCCCGGTAAGGGAAACACCCAAGTGAATCATATCAGGATTTGCCTTTGAATTGGCAACTCGATTTTAAAGTTTTCTTTTTGTTGATAACGTTAGTGTTTACAGGTTGATCAGGCTGTTGGGAGGGGCCGATATTAGTGTTCCTAAGAAGCCAATATTACCGGAGCACCCGTAAAATCTCTATTTATTCAGACCATAAGGCTCGCCTTACCGTTCGCCTTATTTGGTTTCCTGTAACTGCCGGGCGAGCGGACGAATACCTCAGCGCCGACGCGACTAACTAACTGATTTCAATTCAGAAAACATTTCCATTGTTAAAAGAGCACAGTGTCGCGGCACGTGTTCGAAGGTCCATTGTGTGCTTCGGAAGCGGTCTCGGGGAACTCCTATTGGAATACGGCGGAGCCTTAGAATTCCCGTGAAGCCACGACATTTCCGTTCGCGGATGTTTGTCAGGCTGGCGATTCTAATAGCCGCGACATTTTCGTCTGGGAATGTTGTTAGATTAGAGGTTATTCGGCCTCAGACGGTGGGAAGCGCCAGGAAAAGTACTATCCGCACCCGGAAAACGGAGCAGGAGACAAGACACGCGCAGGCGAGGCCGTTCACCAAGCAAGCCAAGGCCAAACGTAGGTACCCATTCACCCGTTCGCCCGCAGAGCCATAGCGACATCGAGTACAATTAAGGTTACCTGGAGATTCTTCCCCACATGAAATATCCATCCGCCGCGATTCTATTCGGACTCGCGGTTTCCGCGCTCGCCTCCGATTCGCTTCCCACGCCGCCCAAGGCCGGAAGAGTCGCGATCATGCGGCTTGACGACGTCAAACCAGGCATGAAAGGCGTGGCCTGGACGGTCTTCGAAGGCGCCCGGCCCGAGCCGGTGCCGATCGAAATTATCGGGCGTCTGAAGGACCAGTGGGGACCGAAGCAGGACATCCTGGTGGCCAAGATGCTGGGTAAGGCGATCCGCACCAATGTGGCCGCCGGTATGAGCGGCAGCCCGGTATACATCGACGGCAAGCTGGTGGGCGCGGTGGCGCTGCGGCTGAGCGTGTTCTCGCCCGACGCCATTTGCGGCATCACGCCGATCGAGGAGATGCTGGAAATCAACGATATCGACGCCTCGCGTCCGGAGGAATCGCGCAGCCCGGCCAAATTGGTCGCAGCCGGCTCCGGCGCCGGGCAGAATCCGGGTGGTTTGATCGGCCAGTTGGTGGCGGCGGGCGCGGCCGCCAGCCTGCCAATCGAGTCGCAGACAATGGTGCCCATCGAATCGCCGCTGCTGTTTTCCGGCTTTTCGCAGAGCACGCTCGGGCTGTTCGGCCCGCTCTTGCACGAGTTGGGCATCGCGGCGGTCCAGGCAGGCGGGGCGGGCGCGGATCTCAAAGGCAGCCAACCGGCGCCGGGCTGGGAACATTCGCTCAATCCAGGGGAAGCCGTTGCCGGCGTGCTGGTGGATGGCGATAAGAGCATCACCGGACTGGGCACGGTGACCTATAACGACGGCAAACGCGTACTGGCTTTCGGCCACCCGTTTTTCAACCTGGGGCCGATCGACATGCCGATGGCGAAGGGCGAAGTGCTGATGACTTTGGCATCGTCCTACCAGCCGAGCAAGCTGGCCAACGCCACCGAGATCGTGGGAGCGCTGCACCAGGACAGGCATAGCGGCATCGAGGGGCAACTGGGCGCGACCTCGCCCATGATTCCGGTGGAGATGAAGGTGCGGGCGCTCGACGACAAGGGCCAGCCCGAGCGCGAGAAGGACTTTCACTTCCACATTTTCGTGCACCAGAAGTGGACGCCCTACCTGATGATGCTGACGCTTTATTCTTCGCTTTCGGAATTGAACGAATTCGCCGACGAGGCCACCTACCGGCTGAGCGGCAACGTGGAAATGAGCGGCAATCAGCGCATCGCCCTTTCCACCATGCAGGCTTCGGGCGAAATGCCAATGCCTGCTCCCATGCTGCTGGCGGGCTGGTTCGGCGACAAATTCAGCCGGCTGTACCTCAACAACGTAGCGACGCCGGAAGTCAAGCGGGTAAACATAACCGTGGACCTGCTGCCGGAGCGGCGTGTGGCGGCGATCGAGAACGCCTGGGCCGAGCGAACCGAGGTGGAAGCCGGCGACCGGGTGGCGGTGAAAGTTTTCCTTCGGCCCTATCGCGGCGGGCCGCTGGAGCGCGATTTGACGGTCCACATTCCGGAGGCGCTGCCCAAGGGCGACCACCGGATCCTGCTAAGCGACGCCGATACGCTGAACCGCATGCAGAGCATCGCCGGCATGATGAACCGCTTCATCGACGTACCCCAGACCGTGTCGCTGCTCAACCAGGAGCGCTCCAACAACAAGCTGTACGTGTCGCTGGTGGAATCGGCGCCGACGGCTTACGACAACGATAAGACGCTGCCCGCGCTGCCCGGGTCGATATTGAACGTGATGCAGGCCAGCCGGGGCGCCAATCGCCCGCTGGTGACTTCGCCGGAAACGGCAACCGAACAGGCGGCGCTGCCGTTCGATTATGTGGTGACCGGCAGCTATTCGTTGCGCATCCATGTGAAGTGAATCGTGAAAACGACCTCCCAGCCCGCATAATCCTCAAGCGATCGCGGCAGAACAGGCAACCGGAAAACCAATGAACATTTCTCTTTTGGCGCGGCGGACCGCGCTGGCGGCGCTGGCCGCGGCTGTGCTTGCCGCGGGCGATACGCGCATCTGGTCGGAGAGCGAATACTCCGATTTCGAAAAAGGCAACTTGAAGAATCTCTCGCTCGCCAGCGACGGCCGCTTGACGGTAGCCCCTCGCACGAGCGAGTTGTTCGACACCAACCTGCCCTATCTATGGGCGCTGGCTCGCGACTCCCAGGGCAACCTTTACGCGGGCGGGGGACCGGGAGCCAAGCTCTACCGGATCCCGGCCGGGTCGAATGCCGGCAAGGGCAAGATGGTGGGGGAACTGGACGGTTTGGCGATACAGGCCATCGCCATCGATGCCAAGGACCGCGTCTACGCCGCTACTTCGCCCGACGGCAAGGTGTACCGCATCGCCAGCAACGGCAAGCCGGAGGTGTATTACGATCCCAAGACGAAGTATATCTGGGCGCTGGTGTTTGACGGGCGGGGGAACCTTTACGTGGCTACCGGCGATTCCGGACAGATTCACCGCGTAACGCCGGACGGCAAGGGGGCCGTGTGGTACGCCGGCGGCGAAGCCCACGTGCGGTCGTTGGCGGTTGACGGCGCAGGCAATATCCTGGCCGGCACCGATCCGGGAGGCCTCATCATCCGGGTTTCGCCGTCCGGGCAGGGTTTTGTGCTGTACCAGATGGCCAAGCCCGAGGTGACGGCTCTGGCGGTGGCCGCGGATGGAGCGATTTACGCGGCCGGGGTGGGGACGAGGCCGGCCACGGCGCTGCCCGCGCCGGCGATCCAGCCATCGGTTGCGGCGCCGCCGGTCAGCGCGCCCGGTATCCCCGGCGGCGCGGCGGGCCCGGCCCACGTGGCTACCGTGCCGACGGCCCCGATGAGCCCCGCCGCGAACGTGGGCGGGGGCAGCGAGGTTTATCGCATTGAAGGCGACGGCAGCCCCACGCGGCTTTGGTCCAATCCTCAGGAAGTGGTTTACGCTATAGCGTTCGACGGCTCCGGCCGCGCCATTCTGGGCACGGGCAACCATGGACGCTTGTATCGGATCGAGACACCTTATCTATATACGTCGCTGGTTAGCTTCCCGGCCACCCAGATCACCGCGCTGGCGTCCGGGCCGAAGGGCGAGTTGTTCGCCGTGACGGGCAACGTCGGCAAGGTGGAACGAATCGGCCCGGAACTGGAGCAGGAAGGCACGCTCGAAAGCGACGTCTTCGACGCCGGCATGTTCACCCTTTGGGGCCGGCTGAGCTTCGACGGCGCCTTGCATGGCGGCCATATTCTGCTCGCCGCCCGCAGCGGCAACCTGGACCAGCCGGAGCGGGACTGGAGCGGATGGTCGGCGCCCGTCGCCGATTCGAAAGGCGCGCGCCTGACCCTGCCGGCGGCGCGGTTCGCGCAATGGAAAGCGACCCTTTCGGGACCCGCTGAACTTGAATCCGTGGACTTGGCCTACCTGCCCAAGAACCAGCCGCCGCGCCTGGAGGAAATCGAGATCACGCCGCCCAACTACAAGTTTCCGGCCAGCTCGGGTGGGCTCACCTCCTCGCCCAGCACGCTGAGCCTTCCCCCGTTAGGCCGCCACACGGCGGTTTCCACGGCGTCCTTCAGCCTGGAGGCGACCCCCACCAGTACGCCGGCGATGCAAGCCGCCAGGGGCTTCATCGGCGCGCGCTGGCTGGCTTGGGACCCGAATGGCGACGCGCTGATCTATAAACTCGAGATCCGCGGCGTCAACGAAACCGAGTGGAAGCCGCTAAAGGACAGAATTGCGGACAAGTACTTTTCCTGGGATTCGACGGCCTTTCCCGATGGCGAATACCGCCTGCGGGTGACGGCTTCCGACGCGCCTGGAAATCCGCCCGCCGAGGCCCTGACCGCCAGCCTCGAAAGCGACCGGTTCCTGATCGATAATACGCCGCCCAAAATCACCAACCTAACCGGAACCCGCGCGGGCGGCGGCCTGGAGTTTCGCTGGCACGCCGCCGATGCTCTCAACAACGTCACTCAAGCCGAATATTCGCTCGATGGCGGCGATTGGACCGTGGCGCCGCCGGTAACCAAGCTCTCCGATTCCATGGAGCTCGACTACGTCCTGACCCTGACCGCCGGCGCCGGCGAGCACACCGTAGCCGTGCGAGTGACCGACGATTTCGATAACCAGGCGGTGGAGAAGGTGGTGGTGCGGTAGGGACCAGGGGTGCTGTCCAGCACGCGATCGAAGCGTTGTCACCCGAATAGAAAACTACACTTTTGGACTGGCTTGCCGAGCGGGACCGGCGGGAATGGGACGCCCAGGTCGGACGCGATTTCTCGCCCGGCGGCGCAGGCATCTACCTTCTCGATCGGACGTGCCCAATTGAGGCATCCGGCTTTCCGACTGGACGGTGCGAAATCAGCAACCTGGGGAGCGTCTTCAGCGAAGCGGTTCCGGAAACGGATCTCCCGGATCGACTAAACATCCCGTTAGCTCTTGGGAACCGCCACCCGGGCCTTGTATCCTGGAGGGAGACCCTCAAGTGGAGACACAATGACCCGGTCCTGGAAGGTGGTCGCGTGCGCGGCGGCGCTGGCGTACACTGCCGCGGCGGCCGAACAAATCGGGCTGATCAGTACCGTTTGTCCGGCGGGCGTGGCGGCTAGCGGCACGATTCAGGTGAACAACGCCTACGGCGAAGTCAACGTGGAGGGCTGGGACCGGCCGGACGTGGAAGTGACCGTGACCCGCTCCGTATTCCAGTACGGCACTCCCCAGGAGCGCGAGGCGGCGCAGCGCTACCTGAACCAGTTTCGGGTGAACACGGCCAAGGCGGCCAATGGCGACCTGATGATTTCCACCATCCTTCCATCGCGCAACCGGTTGATTCGGCTATTTCGCGGCTGGGGCGATTTCACCGTGGAATATCGCATTCAGGTGCCGTTTCATTCGCGGCTGCGGATTCGCGAAGGGAAAGGCGACGTGGTGATCACGGACGTGGCCGGCGATATCGACGCCCGCGCGCACGTGGGCGACATTCTGGTGCAGGTGCCCCAGAGCGCCACTTACCAGGTGGACGCGCGATGCCGTTTCGGGGGCGTTTACTCGGATTTGCCCGGCACGTCCGGCCACGCATCCTTATTCGGCCGTAGTTTCAGGGAAAATGCTTCCACAGCCTCGCACCGCCTGTTCCTTCGGGTCGGCGCCGGCGGCGTCAGCGTGCAGCAGTTCCGCAATCCGCTGGAACCGGCGGCGGCGCGGTAAGCGTTCCGCGTGCCGCCGTGGCTTGCGACAAACGGGAAATCGGTTCATGATAACCGCATGCTCGGTCGCTACAACATCATTGGATTTCTCACCATCGTCGACGTAGCCCGCGCCAAGCAGTTTTACCGTGATACGCTTGGCCTGCGCCTGGTGAGCGAAGAACCCCCGTTCGCCCTGGTGTTCGACGCCAACGGGATCATGCTGCGGCTCGGGATGGGTAAGCAACTTCCGCCCGCTTCCGGCACCGTCCTGGGCTGGCAGGTTCCAGACGCGGCCGCGGCCGTGAGAAGCCTGCAAGAGGCGGGAGTTCGCTTCGAACGCTACGGTTTTCTGAAGCAGGACGAACTGGGCATCTGGACCGCGCCCACCGGCGCGAAAGTGGCTTGGTTCAAGGACCCGGACGGCAACATTTTGAGCGTCTCGGAGCATCCGGAACAGGCGTAAAGAGCCCTCCAGGAGGCTTCGATTCCGCGCAGGCCGTCCCAGGACCGGACAGCCACTGCCATTTAATAAACGATTCGGGGACCTTAAATACCGGCTTCAACAGGCTCGCCGGTGGCCCCGAAATTGCCCTCACTCCGGTGTATGTCGCCCGTTGAATGGATCCGCGACCTGCGCATGGCTCTTCGCCTGCTCGCGAAGAATCCCGGCGCCACGGCGCTGGCCGTGCTTTCGATTGCCCTGGGCATCGGCTTGACCACCGGATTGTTCGCCGTTGGCGATGCGGCTGTATTGCGGCCCCTGCCGGTGGAAAAGCCGGGCCAATTATGGTCGGCCGATTCCCGCGGCGACGACGGCAACCGGATGATATACGGTTGGCCGGATTACCTTGATATGGCCAAGGCACTGGAAGGTGAGGCGCAACTGGTGGCCAGCCAGCGTCGCGGCGTCCAGGTGGGCGAAGACGAAGCGAGCCAGATGGCGATCATTCAGCCGGCCTCGCCGAACTACTTTCAAGTGTTGGGAGTAAAGCCCGCGCTGGGCCGCGCTTCCATCGGTGAGGTCGGGGGTATGCCGGAGACGGTGTTGGGCTACCGCCTATGGCAAAGGCGTTTCGCGAGCGATCCGAACATTGTCGGCAAGACCGTGCGGCTCAACCACCAGGCATTCGTCGTGGCGGGTGTTATGCCGGAGGTCTTCACCGGTCTTCAGCGGGGCACCCTGGTCGGCGTCTGGGTAAGCGCAAGTGCCTGGTTCTCCACGCTGGGGGCCCGGGACGAAGAGCGGTCTCGCGTCGGCCAGTTCGAGATCGCAGCGCGATTTCGCTCTCCGCTGACATCGGCCCGCCTGGCGGCCCAACTGGACGCCGCCATCCGCGGCGCGGGAAAGCATAAACCGGCGCCGGGCAACGCTTCCGGAACGGCGCTCGAATGCCTGGCGCGGCCCTGTACTGCCGACCTGCTGTTCGGCGGCGGACTCGCGGCCGTGCTGGGCCTCGTCCTGTTTGTGGCTTGCGCGAACGTGGCTCAATTGCGCCTGGCGCAGGCCGAAGCCCACCGCAAGGAACTGGGTTTGCGGATCGCCCTCGGCGGAGGCAAGTGGCGAGTAGCGCGCCAACTGTTAGTGGAAACCGCGTTGCTCGGCCTTGCAGGCGCCGGATTGGGTCTTCTGCTGGCCCGGCTTCTGACCGAGAAGGTCTCAGAGTTCGAGCGCGCCGCGGACCCGTTTATGGACTTCGGCATCCGCCTCGATTACCGCGTGCTTGTCTTTTCGACAGGAGCGCTTCTTTTGGCTGTCCTGATTGCCGGCGTTGCACCCGCCCTCCACGCGACGCAGCTCAACATTTCCGACGTATTGAAGCAGGCTCAGGGCGTGACCCTCGGACGCCGCACCTGGCAGCGGAACGCTCTGGTCACCTCGCAGATTGCTGTCAGCGTGACACTGTTCGGCGTAGCTGTGTTGTTCCTGACCAGCCTTTACCACGCTACCGAGGTGCGGCCCGGCCTGGATCCGCATAAGAGGGTCCTGGCCCTATCCGTGATTCCCGCACTCCATATCCCGTCCGCGGCCTGGTGCGACCAGGTGAGCGAGCGGCTGGCCGCGCTTCCAGGCGCGCGCGGCGCAACTTACGCGCGCCGCCTTCCGTTGAGCGGTTCCGGCGGCGGGCTCACGGCTCGAGTCGAAATTCCTGGGACGCCGCCCATGGGCGTGCCGCTCAACAACGTGGGCGGCAACTACTTCTCGCTGATGGGCACCCGCGTGGTGGCCGGGCGCGGCATCGATAGCCGCGATCGCGTCGGCGCGCCGCTGGCGGTGGTAATATCGCAGGCATTTGCCCGCACCATATTCAACGGCCGCGATCCGCTAGGTAACTGGGTTCTAGTCCGAAGTTCCCGCTCTCGATGAGCTGGAAGTAGCTGATTATTTGGGGAATAGAGCGGATTGTGACTGTGGCCTACTGGGTACACTATGCTCGGCAGGTGACCTTCAGAAGGTCGAAA
>JBEKZL010000097.1:0-23534 GCA_049509915.1 Bryobacteraceae bacterium
TCGGCCACCGGCAAGCCCTGAGGACATTTGCCGTCGCAACGGCCGCACATGCGGCAATAGAACGGCTTGATCTCCTCCAGGCGCATGGCCAGCAGTTTGCTGTCGGCATCGGTGAAGGGGGCGGTCATGGCGGCGATATTCTCCGCCAGTTGGTCCTCATCCGTCATGGTGGGAATCACGGTATCGACGTTGGGGTTTCGCAGCACCCACTTCAACGCCGCAACCGGCGCCCCCTGGCGGGTCAGCTTATTGAGCTTCTCGGAAGGGACTTTGTAGAACGAAGTCGGCCTCACCCCGCCAGCCAGAGCTTTCATGGCGACAATGCCGACGCCCGCCTTTCTGGCCGCCGCCATCAGCGGTTCGGTGGCCGGATCCATGGTGAAGTTGTAGCTCATCAGGAACACGTCGAAGTGGTTCAGCTTCAGCATCGCCGGAATCATTTCGGCGTGGCCGCCGTGGAAGCTGACGCCGGCAAAGCGGACCTTTCCGTCCTTCTTGGCGACGCGCTGCGCTTCCATAAGTTCGTCGTTGACCATGTCGGGAGTGCTGCGGCTATGCAGGTACCAGATGTCGAGATGATCGGTTTGCAACTCCTTCAAACTGGTATCGAGGTCGGCCAGGGCGGACTGGCGGTCCTTGCCCAGAGTCTTGCTGGAAATATAGACGTCGTTGCGGTGCTTTTTGAGCGCGGCTCCGACCATACGCTCGTTGTTGCCGCCCTGGTAGACGCGGGCCGTGTCGAAATACCGGATGCCCATATCGGCGGCTCTTTCGATCACGCTCTGATCGGAAGTGGTCATACAACCGAAAGACACCCGGGTGACTTTCAAACCCGTCTTCCCCAGCGTTCCGTAGGTGAACTTCGGGGTGGAATGCGAAGCGGGCGCCGAAGCGGCGGGCGCCTGGAAAGGAGAGCCGGTTTCGAGCGGCGCGGAAGCAAGCGCCGGCAGGGCGAGACCCGCTCCAAGGAAGCTGCGGCGAGACGGTGAATTCAAAGCTGAACCTCCAATATGAGTATTTACGATCCTAAACACCTATTGTACCCGACACGGGCAGAGTGAAGCTCGCCGCGTCCGCTACGCGGAACGCGGAAAAAAGGCAGGCGAATCGCCTGCCCCACCTCGGTGTCGCGCACCCTTAAGATATGACTATGCGAAAATCCACGATTTTTCTGTGCGTGCTCGGCTGCGCTGCGGCCTGGTGCCAGACCGAGACAGTCGTTGAAATCGACGCCGCCAAGGTGCAACACGCGATTCCGCGGACGATTTACGGCACCTTTCTGGAACCCATCGGCCACAGCACGTACGGCGGCCTGTGGGCGCAGGTACTGGAAAATCCAAGCTTCGAAGACAACTTGTGGAGCGCGGGCCGCATCCGCCAAATGCTGATCGAGCGCCCCGAACTGGTGGAAAGCTCCGGTTTGGGATTGCCGCTCCCGTGGCAGCCTCTCGATTCCGCGCAGGGTTCGCGCTACGAGCCGCGCTGGGGAGATGCTGCCAATTCGGCCCGGTCCTTGCTGATCATGGCGCTCCCAGGGAAGCAGACGGGTGTGCGCCAGCAGGTTTATCTGCCGGTACACCGGGTGCTGCGCTACACCGGGAGCATTTACGCGAAACCGGTGAGCGGGCCTGGCGAAATAGAGATCTCGCTGAGGAAGCACAATCGTCCGCAGGATATCGTCGCGAAACAAATCGTCCGGCCCGCCTCGCGCGGCTGGTCGCGGTTGGAATTTGCGCTCGAGGTTCCCAACGGCGCGATCGCCAGCCGGGTAGCCGTGGATTTCGTCATTGCCGTCGCGGACGAAGCCCGCGTACTGGTGGACCAGGCATTCCTGTTCCCGGCCGACAACGTGGACGGCATGAATCCCGAGATGGTCGCAATGGCCAAAGCGCTGCGAACGCCGATCGTCCGGTTTGGCGGCAACTACACTTCCGGGTATCACTGGAGGGACGGTGTCGGGCCCATCGATAAGCGCCAGAGCATGCTCAACCAGTCGTGGGGCATACCCGAATACAACCATTTCGGGACGGACGAGTTCCTGCGCTTCTGCCGGCTGATCGGCGCCGAGCCGCAAATCGCCCTCAATCTGGGCAGCGGTACGCCGGCCGAGGCCGCCGATTGGGTGAAGTATGTGAATCAGAATTGGAACGGCGGCGCCGGCGGGTTGTTGTGGGAACTGGGCAACGAGCTTTGGGGCAATTTCCAGATCGGCTATCCTACCGAGGCGCGCGTGGCGGGCCGCACCAAGGAGTTCAGCGACGCTGTGCGCAAAGTCGACCCGCGGTCCCGTTTGATTGCGACGGGCCAGGACCCCGACCATTTCGAATCGTGGAACGCCGCCCAACTGCGGAACGCGCCCGAGGCGTTCAACTATCTTTCCACGCACTTCGTGGTGCGGACGGCGGATGTGGAGAAGGCCGACGCGTCGCAGGAATTCATCGCGCGGGCAGCGCTGGCGCTGCCGGTGGGACTGGAGCGGCAATTACGCGCCATGAAGGCGCAGATCGACGGCGATCCGAAATCGCGCGGCCATGTGAATATCGCATTCACCGAATGGCTTTTCAGCGGCCCGGTGGCGAAGGCCCCGATGTACAACAACCTGGGCGGGGCGCTTTGCACGGCGGGGTTCCTGAACACGTTGATGCGAGTGGCCGATTTTACGTCCGTTTCCGATATGACGGGGCTGATGGAATTCGGCGGAATCTGGCAGAACAAGGGGCGCGTCTACGGAGTTCCGGCGTACTGGGCCTTTCGGATGTACTCGACCGCCGATGCCGCCAGGCTTGTCGAGACGAAGGTGCAAACAGGCGAATATGACGTCAACGAGGGAGTGCGCCGCATCCCGGCGATTCGAGCCGTGCCGGACCTGGACGTGGTTGCGGCCTTGAACGACGCCGGGACCAAGCTGACGTTGTTTTGCGTGAACCGGTCCCTGACCGAGGGAATCCGGGCGGGCGTGCGGGTGTCCGGATTCACGGCCGCGTCGGCGCGCGGCCAGCAGCTTACGGCCCCGGATCTTTATAGCGTCAACGACGACGCCCAACCGGAGGCAATTATTCCCGTGGAGGCGCGGGTGAACGTGACGGCGGGAAAGTTTCGGCACGCGTTTCCGCCCGAGAGCATTACGGTGATCGAGCTGAGCCGGTAAGGGAGGCGAAAGCTTTGAACGGACGCCAACGGATCGAAGCGGCGCTGGCGGGCGACCGGCCCGACCGGCCGCCGGTGATGCTGCACAATTTCATGCACGCGGCGCGGGAGGCGGGGGTATCGATGCGCGATTTCCGGCGCCACCCGGCCGCGCTGGCGCGCACATTTATCGAGAGCGTGGAGCGGTACGGGCTGGATGGGGTGATGATCGACGTCGACACGGCCACGCTCGCCGGCGCGCTGGGCGTGCCGGTGGAGTATCCGGAGGACGAGCCGGCGGTGGCGCGCGGGGTGCGGCTCGAAAGCCTTCGGGAAGTGGAGAGTCTCGATCCGCCGGACGTGGCGCGCTTTGAAGGCGTGCAGGTGTGGCTGGAGGGGGTGCGCCTCATCTGCCGGCACTTCGGAGACGCGGTGTATGTGCGCGGCAACTGCGACCAGTGCCCGTTCGCGCTGGCGGCGCTGGTGTGCTCGATGGAAGGCTGGCTGATGGACCTGATGGATCCGGAGTTGGAGCCGGCGGCCGACCGGCTGTTGCACCACTGCGCCGAGGCCGGTCTGCAGTTTCTAAGGCTGATGAGCGAAACCGGCGCGCACATGCTATCGAACGGCGACAGCGCGGCCGGGCCAAGCGTGATTTCGCCGCGGATGTACCGGCGCTGGGCGCTGCCGCACGAGCGGCGGTTCGCCGCATACGCGCATTCCCTGGGGCGGCCCTACGCGCTGCACGTTTGCGGCAACACGCGGGCGATTCTGGCCGAGCTGGCCGGCTGCGGCGCCGACGCCCTGGAACTGGATTACAAGACCGACGTGTGCCTGGCGCACGAGCTGTTGAAAGACAAGGCCGTGTTCATCGGCAACCTGGACCCGAGCGGGGTGGTGGCGTTGGGAACGCCGGAGCGGGTGGAACGCGAGGCGCGGGCACTGATACGGCTGTTCGGCGACACGGGGCGATTTATTCTCAACGCGGGCTGCGCGATACCGGCGACGGCGCCGGCGGAAAACATCCGGGCGATGGTGCGGGCGGCGGCCAGCTGGTAGGGTTTCGGCCCAGAGGGCACGCCGCAATCGGTCCGCAGGTTGCCAACCTGCCCTACAGAAAACGAGGCAGCTCTCTTTTTTTCAGGTGGCAAAATGCCGGGATGACATCTTACCGCTGCAACAACAAAGCCCAGTCGTTGGTGTCGGGGGCTTTGGGTGAAGTCCAGGCGGGACCGTCGACGACGCCGATGGGGACCACCTCGCCGGTGAACGCGCTGAACCACTCGGCGCGGTATTGGCCCGGCTCCAGCTTCACCGCGATCGTGCCGCCTTTCGGCAGATACACGGCGTAGATTCGTCCCGGTTCGGCCAGACACCAGGCACCGCTCGACACCAGTTCGTCGTGCGGCTCGGTCTTCCACCATTCGAAGCTGGAGAAGAAGTCCACCATGTGGGCGTAACCGTTCAGCATGGTCATGGTATCGTCGCCGCGGCCGTTCACCCAGCCGCCTCCGGTGTCGGGCCAGATGTTAGTGCCGCGGCGGGCGGATTCGCCGGCGGTGCCATAGGCTCCGGCCATGGCGATGTCCCAGGCGGTGCGGCGCAGGGTTTCGGCCGAATCGCCGGGAGGCGGAGGCGCCCAGACCGGATAGTGATCCTCGTAGCCGTACTCTTCGTTGGCTTGCGGAACGATGCGGCCGGTCTTCTGCTGGAGCCGCCGGGATTCCAGCATGAGAGCGTGCTGGCTGCGGGACCAGTCCTGCAAGGAGGCGAAACCGAACCAGGCGGAAGCGCGGTCCTGGTGTTCGGTGTGGACGGGATGGCTGCTGGCGAGATGCCGGTAAGGGTCCCAGCCGCCCACGAGCAGTGTTCCGGTTTCGTGCACCCACTTGTCGTCGCGGAAACTGTCCATATCGTCGCCCAGGTCCCAAGTGATGTTGGAAAAGGCCGACAGGCGCGATGCGGCATAGCGGATGTAGCGCCGTTCGTCCTCGCTGGCGGCAACAGGGTGTATTTTCCCGTCGGCGATATCGAGGATCACCGAGACGATCATGTCCCGGTCCCGCGCGAAGCGCAGCATGCGCTCGTACCGCTGCCAGTGAGGAAGGTTGAAGCGGGTATAGTCAAAGCCCGGGCGTTCGAAATCGTCGGCTTTGACGGCGGGCCAGGGGCTCAGAAAAATGCTGAAGGCCTCGCTGTTCATCACTGGCTCGCCGTAGACGGTGAAGCTTCGTCCGCTCAACAGGACGCGAACGCGATTCACCTCCAGGCGGTGCAGCCGGTTCAGGCTGGCGCGGATGATGCGTTCGTCGCGCCAGCCCATCAGCCAGAATGCGGTGGTGCCGTTGAAGAAATAATGCTCGCCGGTTCCCTGCCAGACAAAGTGCCACGGATAGTTCGGATCGACGCCAATGGGCCCGCGGCGGTGGCCGCCGGTGACGTGGAAAGCGCCGTCGTAGTTCTTCTCGAAGCCCGCCTGGCGGTAGGTCACCGCGTACGCATAGTCCCCCGGCGAGGACGGCAGGAAACGGATGCGGAACAGGGAGCCGTCTGGAGAGTCGCAGAACCCTTCCACGTTCAGCCGCTGGCCAGAGCCGGAGGCGCCGAAAGACCCGGTGACGGAAGCGTCCGTGAACGGGTTCGGCACGTCGGGCGCGTCCACGCGGATCGTCACCTCCACGAAATCCCAGGCTTCCACGGTGGGAGGCGATTGCGAGAACACGATTGGCCCGGGAGCGGCTAGTGCGCCGCCGCCGGCAAGGATCAATCCCAGCGCGAGTTTCATTCGTCTCAAATCCTAAGCCAGGTCCACGACCGGGTAGCAGGTGAACGGCTCATTCACTACCTGCCAATAGGGGATGTAGGTGTACTCCGGATGGCCCTCGATATGGAAATGGAGCGGACGGTCCGGGTCGGCCTTCAACTGATTCAGGATGCCGGCGTATTCGGTTCCGGCGGCGACCTTCAGTACGGCGCTGTCCGAGCCGGTCAACGCCAGCAGCACGGGCCCGTATTCCAGGGCGTAGCGCTCATGGCCTTCGATCTTGTCGAGACCCGTGTAGCGGCTTAGCCGGAACTCCATGGGAAGCGCGAAGGCGATGGTATCGCCGGTAGCCCAGGCACGGTCGAGGGTGACATAGCTGCCGGGCTGGCCGGTGGCGGCCTGGGTGCCATTGATGCGGATGGGCATCGGTGAGGCGGACCAGGAGGGAACGCGAATGCGGATCTTCGCCGCCGCGGGCCTGGCCGACTCGACCCGCAGCGTGACGTCGGGGTGGAAGGGGAACTTGCCCGACAGGGTGAGTGCCATCTCACCGCCGGCATGGGGCCAGCGGACGGTGGAGGGTTCAAACAGATTGACGTAGATGCCGTCGGGTGCGAGCGAGTAGATGTATTCCGGCAGAGAGCCGAGCAGACGCGTGCCCTGGCCCTCGCAGCAGGAGTTGGTGCACAAGGGCACGCTAAGATCGCCCTTCTGGCCGACCAGGCGGGTGTGATAAATGATGCCGTAAGAGCCGATCTGATTAGCGAGTCCGACGTTGTAAATGGACTTCTCGATCTCACCGACGTATTCTTCCCGCTCCGGGTCGAGCAGGTGGAAACGCTGATTGAGCCGAATCCAGAAGACGCTGCCGCAAGTCTCGCCGGTCTCGCAGAAGGGCTGCTGGGCAGCCAGGCGGTAGGACCTGGGCGGGAATTCGCCGAATTCGGTGATGGCGATGGAGCCTCCGACGTGCTCCCAGTTATCGTGGTACAAGTGCCAGGCGCCCTCGATCGCCTCCAGGTAGCGTCGGTCGCCGGTGGCGCGGTATAAGTCCAGGTAGGCTTCGAAATCGGTGATGAGGTAGTTATGCGGGCGGTCGTAGGGATACTGCCAGACGAGCTCGGTATCGCGCCGCGCCAAGCCATCGAGCCAGTAGTTTTCCTGGAAGTAGCGCTGCACCACCTGAAGATCCGCCGGCTTGCCGACGGGCGTAAAGTACATGCGAGTATTGGCGATCATCCCCTGAATGCCCTGGGTGGCTCCGCGAAGCAGCTCCGGTAAGTAGGAGCAATTGTCGAACCAGTCGTAGTAACCCCTGAGTAACTGGAAAGCCTTGGAGTTACCGGCGTACCCAGCCTCAATCAGCCCGTGGGTTAGCCAGGCGCGGGTGTAGGCGCCGCGCTCAGATTCGAAGATGGTGTCTTCGGGGTAGGCCATGATGTAACCATTGGGGGCGCGGCACTCCTCGATGCCATCCACGAGCTGGTTCATCCATTGGCGCAGTTCGGCATGATCCATCCAGCGAAGCGTGTTAGCCGCGCCCATCAGGAAGCGGCCGGCGCTGGAACCGGGTAGCTCCGTATCCCAGAAAGCGATGGGCGGGCGCAGGCCCGCGCGCACGGGCTTTCCGGCGCGTTCGCGGAAGGGGCGAAGCATTTCCTCCACCGAGAAAGAGGCGAGCAGATAGCCGGCGTTGTGTTCCATGGCCCGGCGGAAGGTTTCGCCGGTGAGGGTGACTCCGGAGAGCGGTGCGCGCGCCTGATAGGGAACGGCTTTCCAGCGGCTGGCCGGAATCGCGTTGGCGGCGTTGTTGGTGACGATGCCCTCGCCCATCGGCCGCGGCCGGCGGGTGAGTTGGGAGAGATCTTTCTCATTAGCGTAAGTAGGGTCTCCGGCGACGGCACAGCGCTCCGCCACATCCTTGCCGCCGGAGATCACGTCGATTTTGGACAAGGCCATTGAATAGCCAATGCCGTCCGGCGCGGGGCGGAGTGCGGTCGCGGTCAGGCGGATGAATCGCGCCGTTGCGCCGGTAGCGGCGTACTCAAGAATGCGGTCGTCGGGGTTAGCGCAGTCGGCGGCGGTGCGGTCGACAATCGGCTGCGGATTGGAAAAGGAAGCGTCGCCCGAGCCTTCCACCTTGAAGCGGACGGGAAAGCCGTATCCGGCCATGTGCTTTTGGCCGAGTCCGAAGGCCGGGTACAGACGAATACGTTCGATGGCGCGCGGCCAGCCGAGGTCGATCTGGACCCACGTTAAGGCGGCGCGGTCGCGCGCCGGTTTGGAGACATAGGGACGATACCAGGTGGCCGGCGCTAAGGCCATGCGGCCCCGATCCGTCGTGCCCGGCTCTTCGGCGCCGGCGATCGCGAATGCCGGTTTTCCGCTGAACGGCCGCAGTACGGCCAGGGCAACTCCCGCTTTCACAAATCCACGCCGGTTCGAAGTCATGTTCACGCTCCCGTTTCGCAGTTTCGCGATGAAAAGGCAATGACATCCGAAATCATACCATCTACTGTGCGTGGACTTAGACTTGTTACTGGAACGCCACTTCGGATGCGCAAGCTCGCTATTCTGGAACCGCTGTTGGTATTCGGCCTCATCGTCGCGTACATCTGGAAGCTGCGGTTCACCCACCCCAAGTGCTGGATAGCAATTCCGGCCCTAATGTTGTTGTCGCACCTGCTGCGCCGCGAGAGCGCCCGCGCGCTTGGCTTCGAGCCGCGCACCTTGCGCCACGGGCTGGACGAACTGGCGCCGCTGCTGATCCTGATTGCACTGCTGATGCTGGCGGCAGGCACGCTGCTGCGTTCGCTCCGACAGACCGGTTTCGACGCCGGCCTGGCCGGTCTGGCCGCCTATCTGCTCTGGGGGCTGACGCAGCAATACGCCCTGAACGGCTATTTTCTGAATCGTTTCGACGCGGTATTCTCCAGCCGTGCCGCCTCTTCCTCCGTCACTGCGCTGCTGTTTTCCGCCGTGCACGCGCCCAATCCGTTTCTTATGGCCGTCACACTCCCGCTGGGGTGGTGCGCGACACTGCTGTACCGGCGAACACGCAATTTGTACCTGCTCGGAATCGCGCACGGTACGATCGGGCTACTGCTGTTTGTGACGGTGCCGGACTCCGTCAGCCACCATCTGCGGGTCGGTCCAGGGTGGTTCCGGCCGTAGACAGAACTAAGCTCCCTGGCGGTCGCGGCTCGGTTTGACGCGGCTCCGTGGTCCCCGCGGGTATCGGAGAGAGCCCGGCTCGGGTATCATGAATCAGACTGAAGAGTCCTCGAATGGAGGTTTCCATGGGCTGTGAATCGCCGGCCGCGCGGCGCCGCTTCCTGCAAACGGCGGGAGGCGCGCTCTTGCTCGGGCCGCGGACGGTATTTGGGTCCGAAGCTAATTCGACGGTGGAAGTGGGGCTGGTGGGCTGCGGCGGGCGCGGCAACTGGATCGCGCCTTTCTTCCCCCAACATGCCGGCGCCCGGGTCGTGGCGGTTGCGGACGTGATTAAGAGCAGGCTCGACGCGACGCGCGAGAAATTGGAGGTGGATGCGGGCCGCGCCTACTGGGGGCCGGAAGCGTACCGCGAACTGGCGCAATCGAAGCTCGACGCCGTGGTGATCGAGACCCCGACGTATTTCCATCCGGCGCATGCCGCGGCGGCGGTGGATGCGGGCAAGCACGTCTTCTGCGCCAAACCGGTGGCGGTGGACGTTCCCGACAGCAAGGGCTTTCTCGCGAGCGGGCAGATGGCGCAAGACAAGGGCTTGAGCTTCTGGGTGGATTTCCAGAGCCGCGCCCGCCCCGTATTTCAGGAGGCGGTCACGCGGATTCAGCGTGGCGACATCGGCCCGGTCGCGATGGCCCAAGTCTTCTATTATGCCAACCGGCCCTGGGTGGACCGCTCCACGCCAGGCATGGAACCCGGGCTAAAGCGGATCGTCAACTGGCTGGGAGACCGCACCATCAGCGGAGACATCATCGTCGAGCAGAACGTCCATGTTCTGGACATGGCGAACTGGTATCTGGGAGCCCACCCGCTGAAGGCAACCGGCGCCGGCGGACGGACCGGCTGGGAGGGAACCAAGAGCGACACCGGCGACGCCTGGGACCACTTCGCGGTCACCTACTGGTACCCGGGCGAGGTCCATGCCACCTTCAGTTCGCATCAACTCACGGGCCGGTTCTCCGACCTGTGCGTGCGCTGCTTTGGCTTGAAGGGCTGCGCCGACACGCACTACGGCGGCCTGGTGCGGATCCTGGCCGACGATCCAGACAAGACTTGGACCGGCGCCGAAAAGGACGATACATTCACGGCCGGCTGCATCGCCAACGTCCGGGACTTCGTCGAGAGCGTCAAGAACGGGAAGCCGATCAACAATGCCGCCTCGGCCGTCGAGAGCAACCTTACCGGCATTCTCGGCCGGACTGCAGCTTACCGCGGAGGCATGTTCTCCTGGGACGAAATGATGGCTTCCTCCGAGAAATGGGAAACCAGCTTGAAACTCAAGTGGTAAAGGATAATCTCATGGTGAAGATCACTCGTCGCACTCTGCTCCAACTTGCGGCGGCCGCCGGACTTGGCGGGCGCCTGGCTGGCGGCTCTGCCCGCAACCTGTCCATCGGCGTCACCGACTGGAACCTGAATCTCGGCGCCAACCCGGAGGCGCTGCCGCTGGCGGCGCGAATCGGTTTTGAGGGCGTCCAGGTTTCCTTCGGCAGGCGCCTGGTCAACGACAAAATGCCGCTGGACGATCCGGCGATCATTGCTCGTTATCTGGCTCTTTCGAAGGAGCACAGGATTCCGATCGACGGTACCTGCGTCGATAAGCTCCACGACAACGGGCTGAAGAGCGACCGGCTCGCCATCCGTTGGGTGCGCGATTCCATTCGCCTCACCAGCGCATTGAAGACCAGGGTGCTGCTTCTTCCGTTCTTCGGGAAATGGGCCATTCTGAACCGGGACGAAGGGAATGCCGTGGCCGACGCACTGCGGGAAGTGACGGCCGAGGCAGAGAAGGCCGGCGTCATTCTGGGGCTCGAAGACACCATCTCGGCCGAGGACAACGTGCGCATCATGGACCGCGCCAAGTCGAAAAGTGTATCCGTGTATTACGATATCGGGAATTCAGCGGGCGCCGGCTTCGACGTGGTGAAAGAGATCCGCTGGCTGGGTAAGGACCGGATCTGCCAGTTCCATTTGAAGGACAACCCTCACTACCTGGGGGAGGGGACGATTCCTGTCCCGCAAGTGATCGAAGCCATTGCCGATATCGGGTTCCGGGGGGCCGCTAACCTGGAAACCGACACCCATGCCGGATCTACTGTGGAGGCCGATATGCGCAAGAACCTGGCCTACATCCGCCAATTGATGGGCTAATCGCTTACCTTACGGCCGCCGCTAATGCGGATAGGGATTGCGTCGAGAAGCGGGCGGGCATATAATTTCGGTTAAACAGGTCGTTTTATTTGAAGAAATATGCCATGGTTAAATCTGTAATTGTCGCTTCTATTTCGCTTGCCCTTGCCGTGCCGGCGTTCGCCAAAACGCACCAAGACACCTACCCCGTTCCTTGCAGCGAGCTGTGGTCCGCGGTCAAGGACACTCTCAGGAATTCCGGGCACTACGGCATCATTTCGACTGACAACACCGAAATGACTGCGTCCTACAATTTTGCCGGGGCGATCCGCCAGCGAACGAACTCCGTCCTCTTAAACGCCCAGGGCTCCGGCTGTACGATGCAAATCCAGTCGAGTTATCGCGGACCCGCGCACGACGACGCGGGCGATTTCAAGAAGCGCGTGGAAGAGTCCTTGGCCAAGCTGAAAGGGTCGGCGCCTTCCGAGCCCGCTAAACCGGCGGACGCAAAAAAATAACTCTCCCAGCCCCGCCGATGACTCCCACATGGGTTCGCCCGGTATTCACTGAGTTTCCCGTCGTGTAAGGGTCTTGGATTCAAGGCCGTCGCCCCGATTAAAAGGGGAGCGAACCGCTGGCAAGGTACACGGTAACGCGCGTCGCGGGCCGTGTGGCGGCCGGGGTGCGTTCCGCCTATTTCCCGGACGGCTGAGCCACGTTTTGCGTGGTCTTCGGATCGCCCAGCGCCTCGGAGCGAAGCACGTTGACCGGCGGCAAGGTCGAAGCGTCCCAACCACCGCCGAGGGCCTTGACCAGGTCCACGGCGGCGCTCATGCGCTGCTGCAGGATGGTGATGGCAGTCTGCTCGTCGCCCAAAGCGATGATCTGAGTTGTGATGACATTCAGGTACGAGTCCGTTCCCGCCCTATACCGGGCCATCTCGAGAGTCACCGCCTCTTCAGCGGCCACCACGGCTTCCTGTTCCTGGACCGCCTCTTCCGCCAGATATCGCAAGTTCGCCAGATCGTCCTCGACCTCCTGAAAGGCGGAGAGCACCGTCTGCCGGTAGCCGGCAACGGTCGAGTCGTAGGACGCTTGGGCGCTCTGGAGCGCGGCGCCACGGCGGCCAAAATCGAACAGCGTTTGCGAGACCGAAGGAGACGTCGACCAATAGCGGCTTGCGGCGGTGAACAAACTCGCCAGACTTGTGGAAAGCAGACCGGGAGTAGCCGAAAGGGCCAGCGTGGGGTAGTAAGCGGCCTGGGCGATACCGATGCTCGCGTTGGCCGCGGCCACCTGTCGTTCCGCCGCCGCAATGTCGGGACGCCGCTCCAGAAGCTGCGAGGGAACACCCATCGGAATGGGCGGAGGCGGGCCTGCGATCTTGCCGGCGCCGATCTCGAGCGAGGACGGCAACTGGCCGGTCAGCATGGCGATCGCGTGCTCGGCCTCGGCTCGCGCGATGTGCATCTGCGAATACTGGGCCTTGGCGCCGGCAAGCTGGGTTTGCGCCAGGGTAATATCGGACCTCGATGCCACTCCGCCAGTATGGCGGTTGATGGTGAGCTGCAGGTTCTTGTCGTAGGTTTCGATGGTATCGCTCAGCACCTTCATCTGCATGTCCTGGGCCGACAACAGGAAGTAATCGGTGGCGAGCAGCGCCTGCTGGCTTAGGCGCATATTTTCGAGATCGGCCGCGCTCACCTGCGCGTTATCCACGGCGTTCTCGACGGACAGACGAACCCGGCCCCACAAATCCGGCTCCCAGGTCGCCGCCACAGGCAAGGAAAAGCTCTGGGTGCTTCCCGCCCCTTTCGCGTTCCTTCCCACGTAGCTTTGGGTGATGGTGGGAGTGGTTCCGATCGAGGGATAGTAATTGGCATGGTTGGCCAGCACCGTTGCCCGCGCCTGCCGGAACTGTGCCTCGGCCTGTTTGACGTTCTGGTTATTGAGAGTGACCAGCTCTTCCAGCCGGTTCAGTTGCGGATCGCCGAAAATCTCCCACCACTTGCCTTTCATCAGGCCATCGGCGGGAGCGGCCATCTTCCACTGGCTGTTGCCGGCCATTTCCTTAAGCGCTGGTGGCGGCGTCTGTGTCACCGGCCGCTGGTATCGCGGGCCGATGGTGCATCCGGAACAGACCAGAGAGGCAAGAACCGCAAGTTTCGAGTGTCGGGTCATTAGTCGCCGCTCTCCGCCAGCCCGCCGGGAATAAGAAACCCGGGGCGGTGTTTGTAACTCGGCTGCCGCCGGGTGAAACGCTTTCGAAGACGGTCGAAATAGAGATAGATCACGGGTGTAGTGAACAAAGTCAACATCTGGCTGACCAGGAGGCCGCCCACGATGGAAATTCCGAGAGGCTTGCGCAACTCCGCGCCGGCGCCCCAGCCGAGCGCCATCGGCAACCCGCCCAGCAGCGCGCACATGGTGGTCATCATAATGGGCCGGAAGCGCAGCAGGCAGGCCTGGTAGATGGCGTCGCGCGAATTCATGCCTTCGTTGCGTTCGGCCGCCAGGGCGAAATCGATCATCATGATGGCGTTCTTCTTGACGATGCCGATGAGCAGGATGATTCCGATCATGCCCACGATGTCCAGATCGCTTTTGAACAGGACCATGGCCACCAGAGCTCCCACCCCGGCCGACGGCAGCGTCGAGATGATGGTCAGAGGGTGGACCAGGCTCTCGTAGAGAATTCCCAGCACGATATAAACGGCGAGAAGGGCCGTCGCGATCAGGATGGGCTGATTGTCGAGCGCTTCCTGATACGCCCGCGCCGTGCCGGCGAACTTGCCGGTGATGCTGGCGGGCAGGCCCATCTCCACTTCCGCCCGGTTAATCGCCGTCACGGCGTCGCTGAGCGAGACATTTTCGGCCAGGTTGAACGAGAGCGTGGTGGCCGGGAACTGGCCCTGGTGCGGCAGCGAAATGGGCGTCAGCCCTTGGGTGAAGTGGGTAAAGGTGGATAGGGGAACGTCGGTGCCTTTGGGCGTCTGTACATAGATCGTTTTGAGGAAGTCCGGGTTTTCCCACCATTGCTGCTGCAGGGCCAGGACCACGTGATACTGATTGATCGACTTGTACATGACCGAGACCTGGCGCTGGCCGAATGCGTCATAGAGCGCGGAATCGACGGCCTGCGCCGTAAGACCAAGGCGCGAAGCGGTATCGCGGTCGATGATCACATTGGAGGACAAGCCGGAAGTCTGCTGGTCGCTGCTGACGTCGGCAATCTCCGGAAGCGTCATGAGCCGGTCCAGCACTTTCGGCCCCCAGACGGCCAGCGAGTCGAAGTCGGGCCCCTGCAGCGTGTACTGGTATTGCGCGTTGCCCTGCCGGCCGCCGACGCGCACGTCCTGGGAGTTCTGCAGGAACAGGGTTGCCCCGGGGACACCCGAGGTCTGGCGGCGGATGCGGGCGACCACCTGGTCGGAGGTGGACTTGCGTACTCCCACCGGCTTTAACTGGACGTTAATCTGGGACGAGTTGCCGCCGAATCCGCCGCCGCTGGTGCCCGCGATCATGGTGACGGTTTCGACATCCGGGTCCTTGCGAATTTTTTCCTCGAACCATTCCGATTTTCCCAATAACGCCTGGTAGGAGATGTGCTGTTCCCCCACGATGGCGCCCTGCAGACGCCCGGTATCCTGCTGCGGGAAAAATCCCTTCGGGATCTTGTCGTATAAGTAGACGTTAATGCCCACCGTGAGCAGCAGCGTGAGCAGGACCGAGGCCGGATGATTGAGCACCACGTTGAGCGCGGACGCATAAGTGGAGATGACCCACCGGTACACCTTTTCGGTCCAATTATAGAGGGAGCCGTGGCCGCGGTCTTCCTTGAGGAGCCAGGCGCACATCATGGGCACGACGGTCAGCGACACAACCATGGAGATGCCGATGGACACCGAAAGCACCACCGCGAATTCGCGGAACAGCCGCCCCACCACGCCGCTCATCATCAGGATGGGAATGAACACGGCAATCAGCGAGATGCTCATCGACAGCACCGTGAAACCGATTTCCTGGGCGCCCTTGAGGGCTGCCTGCATCGGTTTCATGCCGCTTTCGAGGTGGCGGGTAATGTTTTCGATCACTACGATCGCATCGTCCACCACGAATCCGGTCGCGATGGTCAGCGCCATCAGCGAAAGATTGTCCAGCGTGTAGCCGATCAGGTACATCGCGCCAAACGTGGCGATGATCGATACCGGTACCGATACGCTGGGAATAAACGTCGACCAGCCGTTGCGGAGGAAAACGAACACCACCAAAACCACCAGCACGATGGAGACGATCACGTTGCGCTGCGCGTCCCGCAGCGAGTCGCGGGTGGTGATGGTGCGGTCGCTGGCGATACGGAAGCGGACTGTGGGCGGAAGCTGGGCCTGGAACTGCGGCATTAAGGCTTTGATCCGCGCGACGGTCTCGACGATGTTCGCGTTCGGCTGGCGGTTGATCTGGATCTGCACCATCGGGCTGCCATTGACCAGGCCGAAGTTGCGGACATCTTCATTGGCATCGATCACGCGGCCGAGGTCCGACAGGCGAACGGGCGCGCCGTTTCGATACACCACCACCAGGTTCTTGTAGTCCTTCGCCTGGAAAAGCTGATCGCTGGCGTAGATGGGAATCTCGGCATCGGAATTTGCCAGCGACCCTTTCGGCTTATTCGCATTGGCGCTTTGGAGGAACGTGCCGATCTGATCAAGACCCACGTTGTATTTCGAGAGCGGCTGCGGGTTCACTTCCACGCGAACCGCGGGAAGCGAGCTTCCACCCACATTAACCTGGCCGACGCCGCTGACTTGCGCCAGCTTCTGCGCGAACACCGAGGAGGCGATGTCGTACAACTGCGGCCGGGGCACCACGTCCGATTCGAGAGTCATCAACAGAATCGGCTGATCGGCCGGATTGATTTTCCGGTATCGGGGCAGCGAGGGGAGATTGGAGGGGAGATAACCCGCGGCGGCGTTAATGGCCGCCTGAACGTCGCGCGCGGCCCCATTGATGTCGCGGCTCAGATCGAATTGGAGTACCACCGACGCGGCTCCGACCGTGCTCCTGGATGTCATTTCCGTGACGCCGGCGATGCGCGTGAACTGCTTCTCGAGCGGCGTGGCGACCGCCGCCGCCATCACGTCGGGGCTCGCGCCCGGCAGGCCGCCGCTGACGAAGATGGTCGGAAAATCGACCTCCGGCAATGCCGCCACCGGCAATAGCGTATATCCGATCCCTCCGGCCAGCGTCACCGCAACCAGCAGCAGCGTGGTAGCAACCGGCCTTTGAATGAATGGTGTGGAGATGCTCATGGGCGCCAGTCCTAGGTCGGCATCGGCCCGGAAAGAAGCTCGTCACTCCCGCCGGAACCGCGCAACCGGCCGACCCACGCCGCGGCCCGTCCGAAGTACAAATAGATAACCGGCGTAGTGAAAAGCGTCAGCACCTGGCTGACCAGCAGTCCGCCGATAATGCAGATGCCGAGCGGTTGCCGCAGCTCCGAACCCACCCCGCTGCCGAAGGCCAGCGGAACGGCGCCCAGCAGCGCGGCCATCGTCGTCATCATGATCGGACGGAAGCGCAGCAGGCACGCCTGGTAGATCGCTTCCTCCGGCGATTTCCCTTCCTTGCGCTCCGCTTCAAGCGCAAAATCGATCATCATGATGGCGTTTTTCTTCACGATGCCGATCAGAAGAATGATGCCGATCAGCGCAATGACATCCAGATCCTTCTTGAAAACAATCAGCGCCAGCAGCGCGCCGACTCCCGCCGATGGAAGCGTGGAGAGAATTGTAATGGGATGGATAAAGCTCTCGTACAGGATGCCGAGAACGAGGTACACGGTAACGGTGGCAGCCAGGATCAGGATCAATTCGTTTGACAGCGACGACTCGAAAGCATGGGCCGTTCCCTGGAAGGTGGGCTCGATGCTGGCCGGCATACCCACCTGTTGGGTGACCTGCTTGATATGATCCACCGCCGCGCCGAGCGACGCCCCCGGAGCCAGGTTGAACGAAAGCGTGACGACCGGAAACTGGCTCTGATGGTTAATCTCGATGGGAGACGGAATCGTATACGCCCGGATCAGCGTCGGCAGCGGAGCCGGAGCGAGCGCGGCTGCGCCGGTCAGAGCGGTGTTGGTGCCGGCCAGTGCAATGGTCGTGGCCAGATTGGCCGACGCCGACCCGATGGGCACGTACATCTCGTTCAGGGACGCCACATCCCGCTGAAAGCGGGGCGCCACTTCGAGAATCACATGGAACTGGTTGGTCTGCGTGTAGATCGTCGATACTTGCCTTTGGCCGAAGGCGTCGTAGAGGGCGTCGTCGATGTTCTGGGGAGTGATGCCCAACCGGCCCGCCGTATCGCGATCGATATCGACGAGCAACCCCAAGCCGTTATTCTGCTGATCGCTCGCCACGTCGCGCAGTTCCGGTAGCCGCTTCATCCGTTCCACTAAGCGCGGAACCCACCGGTCCAGCAGCGCTTTGTCGGGCGCGTCGAGGGAATATTGGTATTGCGTCCGGCTGATCCGGTCCTCCACCGTCAGGTCCTGGATCGGCTGCATGAAAAGCTCGATGCCGGGGACCTGTTCGACCTTCGGTTGCAGCCGCCGGATCACGTCGCCGGCGGAGACGCCGGCGCGTTCTTCGAGCGGCTTCAGAGTGATTTGGATACGGCCGCTGTTCATGGTCGCGTTCACGCCATCGGCGCCGATGAACGAGGTCAGATTTTCCACCGCCGGATCCTGGCGGATGACCTCGACCAGTTCCTGCTGCCGCCTGGACATGGCCGGAAACGACACCGTCTCGGGCGCCTGCGAAATGCCCAGAATGGCGCCGGTATCCTGCACGGGGAAAAACCCTTTCGGCACGATGATGTAAAGGTAGATCGTGAGGCCCAGCGTGCCGATCGCGACCAGCAGAGTCAGGGGTTGATGACGCAGCACCACCCGCACCATCCTGCCGTATCCCTCGATGGTCTTGACGAAGCACCACTCCGACCAGCGGTACATGGCCCCCTGGTCGGCTTCCGGGTGGTGCCGCAGAATCCGAGCCGACATCATGGGTGTGAGCGTGAGGGAGACAAACGCGGAAAAGATGATCGTGACCGCCAGAGTCACCGCGAATTCGCGAAACAGCCGGCCCACAATGTCCGCCATGAACAGCAGCGGAATCAGCACCGCGATCAGCGAAACAGTCAACGAAACGATGGTGAATCCGATCTCGGCCGATCCCTTCAGCGCGGCTTGCATGGCCGGCTCGCCCATCTCGATATAGCGCGAGATGTTCTCGATCATGACGATCGCGTCGTCCACTACAAACCCGGTCGAAATCGTCAGCGCCATCAGCGAGAGGTTGTCCAGGCTGTACCCCAGCAAGTACATCACGGCGAACGTGCCGATGAGCGAAAGCGGCACGGCGATACCCGGTATGATGGTGGCCGGAGCGTTGCGCAGGAACACAAAGATGACCATCACCACCAGCACGGTGGTGAGCATCAATTCGAATTCGACATCCCGCACCGATGCCCGGATGGTCGTGGTCCGGTCCGTGACCACCTGCACGCGGATGCCTTCCGGCAGGGACGCTTCGATCTGGGGAAGGATTGCCTGAACGGTATCGACGACGTTAATGATATTGGTCCCGGGCTGGCGCTGAATATTGAGAACGATGGCCGGAGCGGCGTTGACCCAGGCGGCCAGCTTGGTGTTTTCCGCGCCGTCGATGACCGTGGCGACATCTCGTATCCGCACCGGCGCCCCGTTTCGGTAAGCGACGATGATCGGCCCGTACTGGGCGCCGGCCGAGAGATTGTCGTTGTCGTTTATCGTCCATGCCTGGTCCGGTCCGTCGAAACTGCCCTTCGCCTGATTCACGTTGGCGCTGGCGAGAGCCGTTCGCAGCGCCTCGAGACTCAGCCCATAGCTGGCCAGCGCGGTGGGATTGGCCTGCACCCGTACGGCCGGACGCTGCCCTCCGCTGATGCTCACCAGGCCCACGCCCTTGAGTTGGGAGATTCTCTGCGCCATGCGCGTTTCCGCCAGCTCTTCGACTTTCGGCAGCGGCACGGTCGATGAGGTGATGGCCAGCGTCAGAATCGGCGCGTCGGCGGGATTCGTCTTGCTGTAAATGGGAGGAAACGGGAGATTGGTGGGCAGAAAAGTCGTGGCTGCGTTGATGGCCGCCTGCACTTCCTGCTCGGCAATGTCGATCGAGAGATCGAGCGAAAACTGTAGCGTGATCAGCGAACTGCTGAAAGAGCTGATCGACGTCATCTGCGTCAGCCCAGGCACCTGGCCGAACTGTTTCTCGAGCGGCGCGGTGATCGAAGACGTCACTACCTCCGGGCTCGCGCCCGGGTAAAACGTCTGGATTTGAATCGTCGGATAATCCACCTGCGGCAGCGCCGAAACCGGCAGTTGCCGGAAAGCGGTCAGGCCGACCAAGACCACGCCGGCCATCAACAGCGATGTTGCCACCGGCCTGAGGATGAACGTTCGGGAGGGACTCACCGACCGGCGCCTCCGCTCTGGCCCTTTTTGAAGTTACCGCCTTTCTTGGATCCGCCCCTGCCGCGCCGTCCGCCTCCGCCACCGCCACCGGCGTCGAAGCCCGCCGGGTTGTCCAACTCTCCCGCTTTCCGTACCCTGACCGCGGCGCCTTCCACCAGCCTGTCGGTCCCATCCACCACCACCCGGTCCCCATCCGAAATACCGCTGAGAATATCGGCATCGGTCGCGGTGGTGATGCCCACGTGGACCGGCTTCAGGTGCACCGTGGAATCGTCATCCACAACATAGACAAAGGTGCCCTGCTGGCCATTTTGAACGGCTACGTTGGGAACCACCAGTTGATTGCCCAGCGTGTCCACCAGCAGGCGGATGTTGACGAATTGCTGAGGGAAGAGGGCATTGTCTTTGTTGGGGAAAACGGCCTTCAGCTTGGATGTGCCGGTGGTATTGTCGATCTGGTTGTCGAGGGTCACCAGCGTCCCGGATGCCAGCTTTTGGGAATTGTCGCGGTTATAGGCATCCGCCGGCAGATGCGCGCCCGCCCGCAGCTTCTTTGTGACCGCGGGAAGGCTGTCTTCGGGGATGGTAAACAGCACGGCTATCGGCTGGAGCTGGGTGATCGTAATCATGCCGTTCGTGTCGGCGGCATGGACGATGTTGCCGGGATCCACCAGGCGCAAACCTACAACCCCGGTAATCGGGGCTGTGATTTTGGAATAAACCAGCTGCAGTTTCGCGTTGTCGATGGCGGCTTGATCCTGCTTGATGGTGGCTTCGTACTGCGCCACCAGCGCCACCTGCGTATCCAGTTGCTGGCTCGGAATGGCGTCCGTCTTCACCAATTGCTTATAACGGTCGAGATCCAACTTGGCGTTGGCCAACAGAGCCTGGTCGTGCGCCAGCGTAGCTTGCGCAAGATCGAGTTGAACCTGATACGGCCGCGGGTCGATCTCGATCAGGACTTGGCCTTCCTTAACTAAATCGCCTTCGTTGAAATCCACCTTCACCAACTGGCCGTCGACGCGCGATTTGACCGTGACGGTGTAGAACGGACTCACGTTGCCCAGCCCGTTCAGATAGACCGGGATGCTGGAGCGGGCAACCTTCGTCACCACCACCGGCACCGGGCCCAGAGACGCGCCGCGCCCGCCGCCAAAACCACCCCCGCCGCCCTGCCCTTTACGGGTGTTGCCCGGCCGTCCGGCTTGCCAGACCGCGTAGCCGGCGACGCCCGCGACGATCAGTAGGAAAACAACCCAGATCAGTCCACGTCTCTTTGGTTTTCCGGAGCTTGGCGGTGTGGGTCCATGTGGGCCGGGTTGATGCACTTCCGGCAGCGATTCCGAGGTTTTTGGGCTAGTTGTCATTCAAACGCCTGTTAGAGGGGTGCAAACCACTACATTATGACGAAATCAAAAGCCCCCAGGTAACACGTTCCAAGGGGCGTTTTGCGCGTGGCGGGGAGCCCGTGGGGTCCGTTTACGGTGCGCCCTCCGGCCGGGGTCCGGCCGCGTGCCCACCAGCCCGAAACCTAAGCCGGAGCGCCGCTCAATGGGCCGTCTCGGCGGCACGGCACTGGTCGTTGTTGATGAAGATGTCCCGGATGGAGCTCCGCATAAGCCTAACTTGAGTACCGTTCCCCCGGCTGACCCAATTGGCGATTGCTTTCACGGGCGCCCAGCCGTTGCGCTTCGCTTTTTCACCGTTCGCTCGACTGACCCAGATGTGCTTGGCGTCAAAGCTGATCGGCACGCTCTGGCCAGGCGCGATCCACCCGGCCCAGGCGCGGTGAACACCGGTTAAGTAGTTCTTGGATTCATCCCGCCAGTTCAGAACCGGAGTTTTTTGATAGCCTACCAGAATCTTATTGTCGGTCTCGAAGCAATAATAATAGTCGCTTGCTCCAAACAGGCAATTCGCGCAAAGAAACTCGGCGCGATCGAGCAACTGCGCTTGGACCTGCTGCCGGTCGGCCGACGCTCCGAAAGAGACTGACGCAGCCAGGGAAGCGGCCACGCAAACTGACTTCCGGATGACGGAGCGGACACAGGAATACAAAGTCATTGCTTCAATCTTACCCTGTTGCCGCGCGAACCGGCAACACTCAAGCCTAACCGACTTCTGGAGGTCCGTTGCGTACAACCGCTACGTGACGGTCGCGGCTCGGTAAGTGACTGCAAACCTACCCCACCTAAAGTGCTAAAATCCCCAGGTCGATTGAGCGCCCAACACTCATATCAACCACAGACCTGGGACAGACCACCGTTTTTCGTGGTCTGTCCCAGGTCGCGCCAAGCCCCAACGGCACGACAGACGACGAAAAACGAATCGTCTGTCCCACCCCGGTCACACTGTATCGTTGTATCGTTTATCGTCCACCACCGGCGGTGGGCGGTCCCGCGGGCACTCCCAACGGCAATCCCCCCCTGCCTGCGGGGCGGGCGGGAGGCACATAGTCTATCATCTCGTCGACCGGCTTCTTCCCGGCCCACGCGATGCCGCGGAGTAATGTCCGCTGAATTTGGTAATTGGCGAAGTTCGCGTAGGTATGGCCTTGCATCCACACGAACGCGCGGGCCGGCTGACCGCCCGGGAGAGTGTGTTCGTAAGTCCAGATCTGCGGCACGATTTCGCCCTTGTGCTCGCCGGCGAACGAGGTCGGAGGGATAGCCACGTTTGCCAGCACGTGGATCTCGGGATCTTTCGCCCACGTCATCTTGAAGAAGGACTCATCCCAAATCGTGAAGTCGGACATGTCCTTCATGATGGGGTTCGATTTGTCCACGACCGCGTACTGGATGGGCGCCTCCCAACTGTAGTTCACTTCGCCGTGTTTCTTTCCGCCCCCGAGCAGCGACGCCATGTAGGCGGGATCGGGACCGCATAGGGAGTCATGAAGATTGACCAGGCCGCCGCCGCGTTTGACGTATGCCTCGAGTACGGCCTTGTCGCTGTCGCCGATAAAACCTGCATCGCCTTTATAGATTATGACGACGTCGGTATGTTCCAGATCGGCCGCGCGGGGGAAATGCAAGGACCCATCGACCACGGCCCCGTGCTCGGTCAGAATCTTGCTCCAGTCGGCCAGGAACTGCGGGTAATCGTGCTGGCCGACGGAATGGGACTTGAGCCCTCCCCAGATATAAATATGCATTCCATTGGGGTTCTGGCCCTGCGGTGGAGGAGCGCCCCGACCGCCTCTGGATTGCGCCGAGGCCGTCCCTCCCAGGAACAACAGGAATATAGCTGCGAGTACGGGTATTAAACGTAGGACACTTACTCTTGGAAGTTGGCGGTCAGTCCCGCCCGATACAGTGGAACATCGTCTGCTTATCACAAGTCACCACCTAGTCTTTTCTTTATTGGTTGTTACGGGCCTTTGAGTCACCCTGGTGCCGCATGATTGCCGGCTCAAACCAGGTATCCCGCCGAGGATCGTCCGTGGCGGGAACGCCGTCGCTATTGGCCGCCCTATCCGTCAGATCGTCTTTCCTTCCGCATCCTTCTGGCGCAGGCGGAGATTTCGGCTGATGCGGATGAAAAATTCAGCGTGCCGGCCGTGCGGCGCGCACATTCGACGTTAAACAACGTTCCGCACCCTTGAGACCGGCAATGGTATCGAAGTGCAAGCGGGGTTGTCAATTGGCCCGCCCATGTGGGGTGCGCGACCCACAAGTCGAGCGCGGGCAATTTGCTTTTTGGGGCGCTATAATCCTAACGTATGCATACGTTAGGATTGGAGGCGCCCCTTGTCTGACTCCCTCGCCGCTCTCGAA
>JBEKZL010000098.1:0-23454 GCA_049509915.1 Bryobacteraceae bacterium
CCCTGCCGAGGACGCGTCGTGAAATTCAGCGGTTGCTGTGCATCTGGACGGGATCGTGTTGCTACTGCGGCAGCCTTGTCAGGGCGCCTTAGTCGCATCCGATACTTAACGAAGTAATACTATCACTCACTTGGAAAACTCCCCGAGCCGGAACTCACCCACAGATTTTTCTGACGAATCCGTTAATTATAGGAGGGCACTCTTTCTATTTCAGACTCCAATCACCTGTTTTGGACAATAGTGACTCCAGGATGCCTTTGACAGCGCCGCTCGGCGACGGGTTGATCATCATCAGCTCGGAATGACCGGTTTTCTTCGTCGGAATCCGCACCAGCTTGGATTGGTGGCTTCAGGCGCCAGTGGTATCTGTGGCGCCGGTGAACCCCGGGCCGCCAGCGGCGACATACCCATGGCTGGCACCGGAAACATCCCGGCTGACCCAGAAAGCATAAAGCTCTCCGGCGGTCACCTGGAAACGGAAACATATCGGTTTGCCCGCCAGCGGCCGCAGGTCGGCGGCCCCTTTCCAAAGCACTGCCTGCTTGGTGGCGTCGGCAGTGAGGGGCACGCTGTTCGCCAAAGTGAATGGCTCGATGGTTCTGCCGTCGTCATCCAGCACTTCGACTCGAAGCTCTCCCGGCTTCACATTGGCATTGACGAAGAGGTAGCGGCCGGAAAACGTGATTGGGCGAGTGGTCAGGATGCCGGGCGGCGCCGTCGTTGGGGGCATCGGGATCCCTGGAGCATCCATGGAGGCAAACCCGTCCCGTCGGAGTCGCGCCAAGCCCGTGCTGGCGCCCGCGTAAGGCCCTCCGCCTTGTGCCGGGGACAGGCCCGAAAAGGCGGTGAAGTAGAAGTGGATCTCGTCGCCCACGATCAGACACAGACCGCCCGCGGAGTGCAGATAGCCTCGATTCCACGTACCCTTCTGGCGCGAACATCGCAAGAACGCGGTTCGGTCGGGACGGTCCCAGGCGAGACCATCCCGGCTGAAAGCGAGGAACAAGTCGTTGGTCTTGGGGTATCCTTGCGAATACGCAATCTGGTTAGGCGGGCCGAAATAGATGGCGAACAACCCCAGCATGCGGCTTTCATAAGCTACGCAGTCCACTTTGTAGAGTTCGGGGCGGTACCAAAGCGCGGAATCGGGCAGATCGAGCGCGTCCGCCGCCGCCCAGAACTTGACGTCCGGTGACGCCCATTGGGCGCCCGTCAGGAAGTGCGGATGCTCATAGTAGCTGCGAGTGCGGCCATGACGACTGTCACTAGTGCGGATGCTGTGGGTCCACATCTTGCGGAAGGGATTGTAGAACATGCCGGAATTGTCGCCGCAAGGGCCTGTGCGCACGCGCCGGGCCCAATGAATGCCGTCCGGGGAAGTGAATAGAAAGCTCTGTTCAGGATCCGCGGGCAATGGCACTGGGTCGCGGCGCGGCCAAGAGCCTGTGCCGCGGCGAAAATATGCGAACATTTTGAACCGCTCCGAGGGATCGGTCGCCTCATGATCCAGCCAGACCGTGGACCCGTTGCGCTCATAACCAGGGATCGGGGCCAGGACGCAATTGGTGCCGGGTACTACATCCAGTCCGGGCCGCTGCCAGTGAATGCCGTCTTCGCTGGTGGCGAGAGCGAAGCCGTCATCATAGCCAGCCACGTACCACAGCTTGTAAAGACGGTCCCTCGGGTCATACCATACGCCGTCGCTGAAGGGAGCGGCCGCGGGCATCACGCCGCGATTGAGTTCGAGAGGTGTTTCCGGTTTCAGCACCGGCGAGGCCGGATCGATTTCGGGTTTATGGAAGCGCCGGTGCAAGGTAGTTTCGGCGATCAAATAATCGTCGACAAAGAGCTGCCTGCCGCTGTCGATTGAAATGGGCTCTTCGGCAGCGGCCGGTGCGCCGGACTGCGCCAAAGGAGAGCCGGCCGAGAGCTGTAGGAATCGTCGACGGGAAACGCCGCTCAAAAGCTCAACCTCAATCCCGGCCAGAGCGTGGTTCGTACTGCCGCCGTGGCGGGCAAGGTAGCCATAGCACGAATACTCCCTTGGGCGGCGCCGGACGCGAATTCTCCGAGATCGGCGGTTCTCGGACCAAACAGCAGGGCTAACATCAAATTCTCACCGCGCGGGAAGAAGCGGCCCGCGCCTGATTCAGCGCATCGCGCGCGGCCCCGGCGAGAAAGACGTTGTCCAGGCCGAGCGCGATCAGCGAGTAGCCATCGGAAACCGCCGCCGCGATGTTTTCCGCCGCCGGATGCACGATATGCATGCCGGCTGCTTTACGGTGTGCGCAGCAAGCTTGCCGGAAACGCGCGAGAGCGCCGACCATTTCGGGACAATCGAGCTGGCCGGTCTTACCGTAGGAACCGCTGAGATCCAGCGGGCCGATGAAGGCCCCATCGACGCCAGCCACGTCGAGGATGGCGTCGATCTCGTCGATGCCGTCGCGGTGTTCGATCTGCATGACCAACGCGATCTCCTCATTGGCAGTCCGGATGTATTCGCTAAAGTCGATGCCATGTAAGTTGGCGCGGCTGTAGCCGTAGCCGCGTTCGCCGAGCGGCGGATACTTGGCTTGACGGATCGCGTTGCGAGCAATTTCCTCGGAATTCACCATGGGGACGATCAGGCCGCGGGCACCGGCATCGAGAGCGCGCTTGATCCAGATGGTGTCGGCGTAGGGCAGGCGAGCGACCGGAGCGGAGCCGTAGGCATCGATGGTTCGGAAGACGTTGGTCAGGGTTTCGACGTCGACAGCGCCGTGCTCGAGGTCCACGCAGATCCAGTCGAACCCGAGCCGGCCGAAGATTTCAGCCGGGGCGGGATGGCCGATCTGCATCCATGCGCCGAAGGCCGGAGTGCGGTCCAGGAGCGCTTTGCGAAGTGAATTGTTCATGCGGTTGCCCGAAAGTTGCCTACCGCCTCGGACGTCCGCAAGTAGCGGTCATAAACTCGGAAGCCGGCGAGTTGCCCGTACAGGGAGGGGGCGACCCTGACCTTCGGCGCACCGTTGACGTCTTTCAATTCGGGGGAGAAGCGGCCCCACCCGAAATCTCTCACCGCTCCACCGTCGTTGAAAACGCCATCTACGATCCAGGTAATGATCCTTGGCCCGGCATCGACGATGGCAGTGATGTTTTGCCATTGGCCGACCCGAAGCGTGCCAGGGTGAGTGCCGGGATCGGAGTCCCAAGCCGATTTAGTCCGTCCATCGCTCAATAAAAGCTGCAGGGTAGAACGGTCCGTGGTGGTGATAGCGACGCCGCGCCCCGAGTTATCGCGCGCACTGAAGATCGTCTGACCGGGGGAGAGTTCGCGGAACCGGACGCGGAATTCGAGCGTAAAGCCGCCGCCTTCGGCGAGGGCGGGGAGGCGAGGCATATCGAATTCGCCCGGCTCATTCACTTCCAGCACGAGGCCCTTGCGGGTCAGGGTACGATTTTCCCGCTGGGTCCAAACCCCTTCCAGCAGCGTGCGGTCGATCTCGTGCACGCGAGCGATCGTCTTCTGGGTTTCAGTGACGAAAAACCTGCCGCCGTCCTCGATGAAATCGGGATAGCTCATGCGGGTGTCGGGATTCTCGTCGTAGAGGAGGATTTCCGGCTCCGACCAATGAATGAAACCGTCCTTTTCGACGCCGCCCGAGATCCAGGCCGGATTGCGATTGAAGTAGTAGTCCCACTTTGCGTTGTGTACAGCTTCGCCACCGTGATTGTGATACCAGAGCAGGAATTTACCGTTAGAGAACTTCTTGATGAAGTTGGCGGCTCGCGGGTGCTTGACGGCGCGTCCGCCGGGAGTATAGGTGGCATACGCCGCCGGCGTCCAACTGTGGCCGCCGTCGCGGCTGTAGGCATGGCAGTTGTAGCCATCGATAGTGCGATACGTGGCGTAGAGCGAACCGTCGCTCAATGCGACCAGGTTGGCCTCATCGGATACGGGACCTTTGGGCGCGCGCAGTCCTTCGTCGCCATCGGGCAACAGTTCCCATTTGATTCGGGACGGATCGCGTTCGGATAGTATATTGTCGCTGCGCATGAAGCATCCCTGCGACTCCACCATTGCGCCGGGGTTGCCCCACTTACCGACCTTGGCAAACCCGAACCATACCTTGCCGCGATCGACGATGGGCTTGCCCACGCCCCAGAAGAAGAGCACCTTGCCCGCGTACAGGTTCTCGCGATCGATCCGCATCAGCCGCATAGGAATGTAGTGGCGTTGCGATGACCACGTGTGGCCGTTGTCGTCAGAGTACTTGAACGCGTAATGGCCGAGCGTGTCGACGCGTTTGGCCATTGCGGCCGAATTGCAGCCTTCCACGCGCCGCAGATTGTCCTTGTTATAGGTATAGAAAACGTAGACGCGGCCATAGGGCGTGATCAGCGGCATGACCCATGATGCCTCCGGACCGTTGGCTGGTTCGATATCGATGAGCGGCGTCCAGGTCTTGCCCTTATCTGTACTGATGGTGGCCACGATGTGCTGGCCCGGTTCGCCCTCCACGCCGCGGCCCGTGGTCAGACAGCACAGCCAGTTGCCGTCGCGGGTGATAACGACGTAAGGCTGGTCGACATACCCTTCCTTGGGAATGGCGGGGCCAGTCTGTATATTGCGCCAATCGCTTCCAGGCGTGACGGTTTGCGCGGCCAAGGGCGGCAGTAGCGGCAACCCACCGAGGAAATCGCGGCGTCTCACGGTTTGTTTTGATATCTCACAATTCGGCCCTCCTGTCAAGCAAGCTTGCGGCGTTTGAGATATCACGTTATAATCTCTCCCAACATGCGCAACCATCGAGTCGCTTCTGTCGCGGCCCTGGTGCCTTTCCTGGCTGCTACCGCGTGGGTCTTGGGGGATTGCAACCGTGCGCTTTTTCCCGGGATCACGCTCCCTATTATCACCAGCAATTTACCCAAATACGAAACGAACGCCTGGCTGCCAGCGCCCCCGTACGAGGCAGCCGGTCCCGTGCAGAACAAGGTCTCCCTGGACGCCGCGCATCCTTGTGCAATGTCCGTTCGGGATACGAACGGGGGCCAGCATGTCTACCCAGGTTGACCACGCCGGCCACGCAGCGCTAGCCGGGAAGGCGCAGCAGATTCTGATTGAACGCCGCTGGCTGATCGCGCTCCTTCTGTTCGTCGCGGGATTAATCAACTACTTCGACCGCACCATCGTTTCCGTCGCCCTGCCGGTAATTGCGCTCGATCTACACCTGGGACCCGCCCGCATGGGCGTCCTCCTCTCGGCTTTTTTCTGGTCGTATGCGCTGATGCAGGTGCCGATCGGCTGGCTTTCGGACCGCTACAACCTGCGCTGGCTGTACGCCGGGTGCTTCGCGCTATGGTCATTCACTTGCGGCCTTACCGGGTTCGCTGCGAGCCTCGGGGTAATGATCGTGCTTCGCGTGCTGCTGGGAGTTGGTGAATCCATTTACATGCCGGGCGGTATGAAGATGGTCAGCGTCCTGTTCCCACCCAAGGATCGCGGATTGGCCTCCGGCGTGATCAATTGCGGAACGCGCGCGGGTCTGGCTTTCGGCGCTCCACTGATTGCGGCGTTGGTTGTCGCCTTTGGCTGGAAGAATTCATTCTTCCTGCTGGGCTTCACGTCCCTTGTCTGGCTGGCGCCCTGGCTGATTGCATTTCCCCGGAGCGCCAGCAGCGTCACCCATGCATCCGGCAAGGGGAACTGGAAACTCTCTAAAGTGGACCGCAGTCTTCTCGGGATGAGTCTCGCGCACATCGGCTACGGCTACTACTTCTATCTGATGGTGACGTGGCTGCCTTCGTATCTGGTCAAGGTCCGGCACCTCTCGCTCCAGGAAGCCGGAACATACGCGGTGGTCCCGTATCTCACGTTCATGCTCGCCGAACCGCTCGGCGGATGGATCGCGGACCGGTTCGTGGCAGCGGGTCACGACGAGATCTTCAGCCGCAAAGCGACCATCACGGTTTCGTACCTGACCAGCGTGATGCTGATCCCGGCAGGACTCGTGGCGAAAACCACACCCGCGATCGTGCTCCTGGGCGTAGCGTCCCTGGTGGGGCTTTCGACCGCCAACATTAACGCGCTGGTGCAGCGCATCACGCGCGGCGGCGAGGTTGGATTCTCAATCGGTGTGTTAAATCTGGCGGGCAACCTGTCCGGCGTGATTGCGCCTCTGGCGACCGGCCTGATCGTCGAGCAGACCGGGTCGTACCTTCCGGCTTTCGCCGTGGCCGTGGTGGTGCTGCTTGCAGCAATCCCGGTCTACTGGCTGATGGTGACGGGACCGGATCGTGTCTGATGGAAACACACGCGGAACCTGCGTTGGCACCCCCATCGCAAGTTACTCCCCGGCAAAAGGATTAGTCCCGAATTTCTATCGGACCTGAGGGTACCCAAATGGAACTTGATCGCAGACAGTTCGCGAAACTCGCCGCCGCAGCGGCCGCCCTTCCCGCCGCAACGGCGGAAACCGAACGCGACTACAACGAGCGGCTCCGGCCCCAGTTTCACTTTTCGCCGAAGAGGGGCTGGACCAACGACCCGAACGGACTGGTCTTCTACAAGGGCGAATACCACATGTTCTTCCAGCACAACCCCTTCGATGTGAAGTGGGGAAACATGACTTGGGGGCACGCAGTCAGTCCGGACATGGTCCACTGGACGCAACTGGACGACGCATTGCATCCCGACAAGATGGGCACCATGTTTTCCGGTTCCGCGGTGGTGGACTGGCGCAACACGGCTACCTTGCAAAAGGGCGATGAGAAGACCATCGTCCTCATTTACACGGCGGCCGGCGGTACCAACCAGGAGTCCAGGGGGAAGCCGTACACACAATGCGTCGCCTACAGCACGGACCGGGGCCGCAGTTTCACCAAATATGCCGGCAATCCGGTGGTGCCGAACATCGTGGGCAGCAACCGCGATCCGAAGGTCGCCTGGTACGCGCCCACCAGTCAGTGGATCATGGCCCTGTTCCTGGATGGCAGTACGTATGGGTTCCTCTCCTCCCCCGACCTGAAAAAGTGGAGGCTGATGCAGACCATTAGTGTGCCCAACACCCGCGAGTGTCCGGACTTCTTCGAGATGGCAGTGGAGAATGAGGGGGGCGAAAAGAAATGGATCTTTACGGGAGCCAACGGCAACTACCTGGTCGGAGCGTTCGACGGAAAACGATTCACTCCGGAGGTCATGACACAATCGGTACAAGCGGGCGCGAACTATTACGCGGTGCAGACCTTCAGCGACCTACCGGATGGGCGACGCGTGCAGGTGGCGTGGATGAACGGCGGGCAATATCCCGGTATGCCATTCAACCAGCAGATGAGTTGTCCCTACGAATTTCGACTGCGGAAGTATGGCTACAATTCGTACCGGATCTTCGCGTTTCCGATTCGCGAGATCGACGCATTGCGTGGGCAGCCCCGTACCTGGAAAGATGTCACGATAGCGCCGGGAGAGAATCCGCTTGCCGGGATGAAGGGCGACCTATGGGATATTGTCGCCGAGATCGAGCCGGGCGCAGCTAGAGAATTCGGGTTCAAGATCCGGGGACGAAAGGTGAACTACACGATCAATGAACAAGCCCGAGACAATGCCCTGGCAAGCGCACAACACAGTGCGCAACTGGGACTCAAGGACGGCAGGCTCCAATTACGGATTCTGGTGGACCGGACTTCGGTGGAGGTCTTTGGCAACGGCGGCGAACTCGCGATCCCCTGTTGCTTCCTGCCGGATGAAAACAACCTCGGCCTGGAATTTTACTCCGTTGCTGGAGCCGCACGCATCGTCTCTTTGCACATTTACCCGATGCACTCGATCTGGCGACAGGGTTGAAATGGCCAGCCCCACCGTGCTAGTCACCGAGGTCGAGTATCGCAAGGCAGAGCCGGTCTTTGCCGGCTCTGCCGGCCTGAATTGCACGCCCGCGCCGGCGAGTGAAGATGAACTGGCCCAAGCAGTTCGCGATCGGGGCGCTCGGCACGTGGTGGTCGGCATCCAGCCTTATCGAAAGGCGCTGTACGAAGCTCTCGGGCCGGGCAGCGTGATCGCACGCTTCGGTGTCGGGCACGACGGAATCGATAAAGTTTTTGCGACGGCGCGAAGCATACTCTGTACGAACACGCCACATGTATTGGACCAGTCGGTGGCCGAGCACACGATCCTGCTCATCGCGTCCGCAGCCCGGCATTTGATGACCGTGACGTCGGAAATGCGGAGGGCGCAGTGGTCTCCGCATGTGGGTTCTGAGTTGAGCGCGAAAACGCTGGTGTTGATAGGGACTGGTCCGATCTCGCAGGCCGTGGCGAAGATCGCTGCGTTTGGCTACGGCATGCAGGTTGTGGGCGTGGCCCGCACGCGGCGCAAGATAGTGGGGTTCCACACCGTGACCGACGACGTGAATGAGCCTCTGGCTAGCGCCGACTACGTCAGCCTTCACATCCCGGCAACACCCTCGAACGCGCACTATTTGAATGCCGCCCGTCTGGAAAGATTTCCGCGCCATGCATGGTTGATCAACACGGCCCGCGGAGCGGTGGTGGACGAACACGCATTGTATGATGCACTGGCGGAACGGCGGATCGGCGGTGCGGCTCTCGATGTTTTCGAGCGCGAACCGTACTCGCCTATCGGCACGACCCATGATTTGCGGACTCTGCCAAACGTGATCCTGACACCGCACGTCGGCAGCAGCACCTTCGAGGCAAACCGCCGCATGGCGCTGCGGGCGCTCGAAAATATCCGGTTAGCCGAGGCGCGGCAGTATGATCACATGGACCTGCTTAATCCGAGCGAAACGACCAAGAGCCCGGCAACCCTTTGACCGTACCGGATCAATCACCGGCCGGGCATAGTGAAGTGCTCCGGGTACAAGTGGAGGAAACAGAATGGTCTATCAACGACGAGAATTCTTGGGGATACTGACCGGGGGGACGAGGTCTCTTCTGCTCCAAGCCGGGAGACCCTTTCAGGAGGGCGCTCCCGCTAAGACCACGGACGTCCCCCCCGAACCGCCTCGATCGCCGGTTCAGATTTCGGTCGGAAGGCAGTTTTTCGTCGACGACTATCTGATTGAAAGCACGTCGCTGAACCGGACGTTCCATCAACCAAGGCTTTACGAAAACAACCCTGTCCTCAGACCGGAAACGGAGCTGGAACTTCACAAAGGCATGTGCCCGACCACGGTCACGTTCGAAGACGGCGTGTTCTACGATTCCGTTGAGCGCAGGTTTAAGATGTGGTACATGGCTGGGTGGTACAACGCGAGTTGTCTGGCGCTCAGCGATGACGGGTTGAACTGGAAGCGTCCGGAACTGGACATTGAGCCGGGAACCAATCGAATATTGCCAAAGCGCGGCCGCTATCAGCGCGATGGTGCTGCGGTCTGGCTCGACCAGAACGCCGAGGATCCGAGTGAACGATTCAAGATGTTCACTTACTTCCGAAACAAGAAGGACATCGGGTTCGTTTTTGGCGGCCTGTATCCGCCGGGTGCACCGAACGATTGGGAAGGCGGCGAGATCTACACATCTCCCGACGGGATTCACTGGACATTTAGAGCGAAAACCGGACCTTGCGGCGACAATACCGGAATGTTCTACGATCCGTTCCGAAAGGTCTGGGTCTACAGCATTAGGATGTTCAATGCTCGCGGGAGGGTTCGCGGCTATCGATCTCATCCCGACTTCGTCAAGGGCGCGACCTGGACTAATCAGGATGTCCAGTTCTGGCAGACTGCCGACGATCAGGATCTTCCGGAACCGAACCTCGGCTATCAAACCCAGCTCTACAAAGTCGGCGCCGTCGCGTACGAGAGTCTAATGATCAGCCTGCACGCGATCCACCGGGGTCCGCCGAACGAGATATGCGCGGCGGGGGGATTCCCGAAATATGTTGACTTAACTGTCGGTTACAGCCGCGATGGCTTTCACTTCCATCGACCGGATCGACGTGCCTTTCTCGCTGGATCCCGGGTGAGAGGAACCTGGAATCGGGCTTACCTGCATTCGGCCGGTGGCGTTTGTCTGGTCGTCGGTGATGAGTTGTACTTTTACTTCGGCGCCTGGTCCGGTATTTCTCCCCGCTTGGACGGTCACATGTACGCCGGTGGTAGCACCGGACTGGCGATCTTGCGTCGCGATGGGTTCGCCTCGTTGGATGCGGGTTCGTCTGGCGGCGTTGTCACGACCCGGCCTGTTCAATTCCGTGGAAGCCATCTGTTCGTGAATTGCAATGCACCTCATGGTGAACTCCGGGCAGAGGTGCTTGATGAAAATGGCAAACCTATCGAGATGTTTTCGGCCAGCAACTGCATTCCCATTCGTTCGAACAAGACAAGACAGGCCGTCATCTGGGAGGGCGGCCACCATCTGGGTGCTCTCAATAACCGGGCTGTCAGGTTCCGGTTCCTGCTGACGAGCGGGGAACTATACTCCTTTTGGGTGACTCCGGATCGAAATGGCGCCAGTCACGGATACACCGCTGCGGGCGGACCTGGATTTACCGAACCCACCGATACCGTGGGAGACGGTACGGCTCCATAGGCGGAGTCGTTCAGCGAGTGGCGGGGCACGTCACGCAAGGGAGCTGGCAGCCAGGGGAGTTAGGATTTTCGGTCCGCGGCCGCCACACCGGTTGCCTTGCGGCGGGGCAGCTTGGAAAATGCTGCCAGGCGTGCTTCGGTCAATCCGAAGTAGGGTTCCATGCGCTGCAGCACTTCTTCCATGCGGTAGCGCGTATGGCGGCGCATTGCGGCATCGGCGGCATTAGGGTCGCCGGAGATCAACTCCTGAGCGAGCTGCGAGTGCCAACTGGCCGGCGGCTGCTGATTGCCAAGGGCCGTGTCATACAGCCAGTTGAAAACTAGAACCTGGTTTTTCTGCACGGCCTGACACAGCTCCTCGCAACCGGTGCACTCGGCGATGCGCATATGGAAGCGCATATGGAAGCGGTGGACCTCGAAAACGCGCTCGCGATCCTCATTGGGACGCATCAAGGCGTATAGGCCGTCCAACTGGCTCGCCAGCCGCTTGATCTCTTCGCGCTCGTCGAAGCTGGACTTCTCGGCGAAGATTCGGGCTGCTTGCGATTCCAGGGCCTCGCGGAGGATGTAGTGGCCGCGGATCGCATTCGCGGTCGGAATCCGGACGCGCGTGCCCACACGCGGACGGCTCTCCACCAGGCCGTCGTTTTCCAGTCGCTGCAGCGCATCACCGATCGGGACAATGCTGATACCCATTTCTTCCGCCAACGCCCGGCGCGTAAGCCCGGTGCCGAATGGAAGCTCGCCACGGAGGATACGGTCGCGAATCGACAGGTACGCATGTTCGGTCAGATTTCCTTGGAATGTCATGCAGTTCCTCTGTGAGCTTACAGCAATTTACATGCGGCCGCAATTACTGGAATATCAGGCTACCTCACGGTCTAGACATGCCTCTGCCAAGGTCACTGGGCCGCCGTCGCAGGCTCGTTGGTCCGGAAACGCGAGCTGCGGTACTGGCGCTCAATTTGAGTATTTCTATGAGTTTCCTCTGAGTTTTCACGCTTCTACGACGGGTTCGAAAACCCCATTGACGTGTCGAAACCGGAGAGCGGAACCACCCGGGCCGCTACACCGAATAGTTCACGGGCGATTCATTATCAGTAACATACAACATGGGCGGGAAGTGAGTGCGCCCACGTCGCTGTTCCGCAGATTTGCGGAGAAGTTGCCGGGCCTATGAGAGGCCCTGGGAAAACGCCATAAATATTTGTGCCATAAATATTTGTGCTTGACAATACTTTAGCGAAGGTGTAAGCTGCCGCTAAGATTTGACTGATGTATCAGAAAATCAGATCTCGTCGCAGCGTCCTCAAAACCCTTGCCGCCACGCTGGGCGCCGCACCTAGTGTGCGCGCCAAACCTTTACCAGAGCCCATTTCCGTCGATATCGGTCGCCAGTTGTTCGTCGATGATTACCTGATTGCGCAGACCACCCTCCGGCGCACCTACCACAAGCCGCAACTCGCCGCCACGAATCCGGTGCTGAAGCCGGAGACTCCCCTGGAAATGAACAACGGGTACTGCCCCATGGCTTGCCCTTTCCAGGATGGGCTCTTTTACGACCCCAAGGATCGTCTTTACAAGATCTGGTATTCCGCCGGGTGGATGGACGGCACCGCCTACGCGTACAGCGAAGACGGGTTGCATTGGGTGCGCCCGAACCTGGACATCGAGCCAGGCACCAATCGTGTGCTCCCACGCCGCGATCCTTACCAGCGCGATGGGTGTGGCGTCTGGCTGGATCAGACCACTTCCAACGCGCGCGAGCGCTTCAAGATGTTTGTTTATCACCGCCAGCGCGATCCGCAAGAGTTCCGCTACGGCGTGCCCTACACAGGCAGAACCCTGTCAGATGGTGGCTCGATCTATACGGCCCCGGACGGCATTCACTGGACCGAGCGTAAAGCCACCGGTCCCTGCGGAGACAACACCAACTTCTTCTACAACGCTTTCCGCAAAACCTGGTTCTACTCTATCCGAACTAGCGGCGACCACGGGGAATATGTCGGGCCGGGGGACGCGCGCGAACTTTCCCGTATGCCTGCTCCACCCCCCGCCCCCCGTGTCCGCAGCTACCGCGAGTGCGCCGACTTCGTGGAAGGTGCGAGCTGGACGAAAAAGGACGTGATCTTCTTTGCCTCTGCCGACGACCGCGATCTGCCCGACCCTGCCCTCGGGTACAAAACTCAGCTCTACAACGTGGACGCGGTTGCTTACGAGAGCCTGATGCTCGGTGTCTTTGCCATCCACAGAGGTCCTCCTAACGACATCTGCGAGAAAGGGGGATTTCCAAAGATCACGGACCTCGTGCTAGGTTTCAGTCGAGATGGGATCCACTGGGACCGCCCCGACCGCACTGCGTTCCTCGCCTGCTCTCGGCAGCCCGGCACCTGGAACCGCGGCTACCTGCATGCGGCCGGCGGCGTCTGTCTGATCGTGCACGATGAGCTGCGTTTCTACTTCGGCGCATTCTCGGGAATATCGCCGCGCCTGAAAGGTCATCTGTACGCCGGCGGCAGCACCGGCCTAGCCATTCTGCGCCGTGACGGTTTCGCTTCTATGGACGCCGGTCCGGAGCTTGCCTCTCTTGTCACCCGGCCGATCGTCTTCAGCGGGCGCTATCTGTTCGTCAATGCGGAAGCGCAGGCAGGACAGTTGACGGTCGAGCTCCTGGGAGACGATGGTCGGGTGATGTCCCCGTTCACTTCCGCCAACTGCCGGCCCGTGCGCGGCGGCGGCGCCTGCCAGCGCGTTTCCTGGCATGGCGCCGACGATCTGTCCGGGCTGCGCCGGCGCCCGGCCCGCTTGCGTTTCCAGCTCACGAATGCTCGTTTGTTTTCGTTTTGGATAACCTCGGATTCCTCCGGTGCAAGCCACGGATATGTAGCTGCCGGCGGCCCAGGCTTTAGCGGTCCAACCGATGATGTCGGTCAAAAGCGGGTCTGATAGTTCAATAAGGAGGTTTTTTGTATGTTGCAGATTCAGCTAGAGAGAACTTCCCTGTGTATTCGTGTGCTCTTGATTCTGCTGCTCGCAGCAACGATGCACGCGCAGACCCAGACGGCATCAGTCACGGGGACCGTCACCGATCCTACGGGCGCAGTCATTCCCAATGCGGTCATTACCCTGGTCAATACCAGCACCAACATCAAAGTGGACGGCCACGCCAATGAAAACGGCATCTACCTCATTTCCTTCTTGAACCCGGGGCCATACACTTTCACGGCCGAAGCACCCGGAATGCGCGGCTATACCCGTACGCTCCAACTGGTAACGGGCCAAGTCCTGCAGTTGGATTTGGCCATGGAGCTGGGACAGGCTGCCAACGCCATTACGGTGACTGCCGCCACTCCCCTGCTGCAATCGGCGAACTCGGATATCAACTCGCTGGTCGAGAATTCGTTCATTAAGGACATGCCCATGGAAAGTGATCGTGCCGGATCTTTAGTCCGCCTGCTTCCCGGTGTCGCCTTCCAACAAGAGGAGACGTTTGAGCCGCAACTCGACTTTTCCCTTGCCGGCGGCCCGGCCCGCAGTAACGAGTACAGGCTAGACGGTGGCAGTGTTACTCTTAACGCCCTGCTCACCCGAACCATCGAGTTTAATCCGCCAGTGGAGGCCACACAGGAACTCCAAGTCGAGGTGAATGCGTACCCCGCCGAGTACGGTCACGCCATTGGCGGTGTCTTCCACCTCACCACAAAGTCAGGGACGAATCAATTCCATGGAAACATTTACGAAAACCTCCGGAACAACGATTTCGATGCGCGCAGTTTTTTTGCGCCCTCTATCCCGGTACGCCATTACAACGTATTCGGAACCGAGGTAGATGGGCCGATCCGCAAAAACAAAACCTTCTTCATGGTGTCCTACGAAGGTACCCGCCGCGTGGACGGAGAGACCAGGACCTACAGTTATCCTTCGCCGCAGGAAGTGGCCGGCAACTTCTCCGATCAATCCGGGACCCTGATGGACCCGCTCAGCAAGACCCCATTTCCAGGTAATGTCATTCCACCTTCCCGTATGGACCCGGTCGGAGCGAAACTGGCCGCTCTCTACCCAGCTCCTAACGTTGCCGGCGCCAAGCCCGGTGCGAACAACTTCATCGCCAATACTGCCGACCATGGCAGCCAAGACAGTTATCTCGCGAAAATCGACCACACCTTCAGAGAGCAGGATCGCGTCGCTTTCCGTGGCATCTTTTATCCGGCAGTGGACTCCTTGGGCAATGCTGCCCCCCTTCGGGCCATAGACATCTACGCCTTGACGGAAACATTCCACTTGTGGAATCTGGGCCCTAGTTGGTACCACACTTTCGGCCCGACGCTCTTTAGCGAGGCTCATTTCACCTATTCCCATCGCGATGGCGCTTTCCCTCAAGGCGTAAGTTACAACGTGGTTAACCAGGTAGGTCTGACCGGTGTTCCCAATGGCATGCCTGAAGTCGACGTGACCGGGGAGACTTCGCTCGGCGCAAGCGGCGAGGGCCCATCAAAGAGGCTACTCTCGCCCCAGATCACCGAGAGCACCACGGAAGGATTGACGTGGTTAAAGGGCAAGCACAACGTGAAATTTGGAGGTGAATGGGTTCGCAGCCTGAATCACGACGATTGGTACGGCACCCCGTCGGGTGACTACGCATTCAATAACGTAGCTACCGGAACCAGTACCGGTCTAGCCGCGTTGGAGCTGGGATGGGTTAACACAGCGGCCGTAGTTACTAGCAACACCTGGACGCGAACTGACTATCTGGCGGGTTATATCCAGGACGATTGGAAACTAAGTTCGCGACTCACCCTCAATATTGGGTTGCGATATGACTTTTCCACGCCCCGCTGGGAGATTCACAACCAGCAGTCCGGCTTCAATCCCGCGGCTATTAATCCGGTATCGGGAACCCGCGGAATTGTCACCTTTGCCGGCGTCAACGGCGTCTCGAAGTATGCCAACAATTTCGAAACTAACGATTTTGGTCCCCGTTTTGGGTTTGCCTGGCGGGCGCCTAAAGACTTCGTGGTTCTGCGCGGAGGATACGGACTCATCTACGGCGCCATTTACGATGCCTCTCTCGGCCGTGCCCTGGATGCCGGCTACACCGATCAGCGCAACTTCACCTCGCCGGATAACGGTGTCACGCCGGCGTTCACCCTGCAAAACGGCATGCCCCAGCCGGACTTGGGCGCCCAGGGTCCTGGATTTGGCGCTGTTCCCGTTGGCCAGAAGACAATTTTCACTCCGGACTTTATCGATCAGAATCACCGCACTCTTTACGCCCACCACTTCAATGCAAGCTTGCAACGGCAACTCACCGGTACCATGCTCCTGGAGTTGGAATACCTTGGCAATATGGGCCACCACTTTGGCGATGGCGACACCGTCAGTATCAATGAGATCCCACCGCAACTGCGGGGCACGACTCAGAGTCAGCTTCTCCGCCCGTTCCCCCAGTACACTGATGTCACCTGGCGCGCGCCGAACTGGGGGAATTCGACTTACAATGCGCTTAACGTCAAAGTGGAAAAGCGCTTCTCGAACGGTTTGAATTTCTTAGCCACTTATACATGGTCGAAGTTTCTCACGGATATGGAATCCAGCAATGAAATCGCCGGGGCCTCCGATCAGGGCCAACAGAGCTATTACGCGCGGCATCTTGATAAAGGTCTGTCCGGAAACGATATGCGCAATCGTTTTGCGACCAGTGCCGTCTATGAGCTGCCCATTGGAAAAAACAAGCTGCTGCGAATGAATAATTCCGTTTTCGACCGAATAGCCGGTGGATGGAGCGTCGGAGTGATCTCCGAGATACGTTCCGGCTCGCCCTACTCCGTCTACATGCAGACCAACGATCTGGAAGCTTTTTCCCCGGGACAGCGCGCCAATATCGTCGGGAATCAGGCTCTGCCCACTGACCGGCCTCGCGCCCAACGAGTCAGGGAATGGTTCAACACCGCGGCATACGCTTTCCCTGGCAATGGCATACTGGGCGACGCTTCGAGATCGCCGGGAACCGGTCCCGGGTTTATAAATTTTGACACCTCGGTGCTGAAGGACATACACGTCACCGAGTTTCGCTATTTTCAGCTCAGCGGAAGATTCTTTAATACTTTCAATCGCGCTAACTTCTCGATTCCGAACGGATCTCTGGGCAGTCCTGCATTCGGGACCATTTCTTCCACTGTGAACCAAGGCAGGTATACACAAGTGACTCTCCGGTACATTTTCTGAAGAATTGACATCTCAAATCCTGGCGGGAACGGTTTCGGCGCCGTTGAAGTTTTCCAAGCGACACGCTTCGTCTGCGTGTCCTCGTGAATCACTCCTCGATCGGGACATTCGCGGACCAGGGGCAGGTGACCGTTTCGGCTCTCACCTGGAAAATCGGGATCACACGGTGAGCCTCGTCGCCCCGGGCGGCTCGAATTTTCCTGGGTTCGGAGTGGCCGCGACGGATCCGTTCGTTGCGCCACGCACTCACTGGGTCTGGGAAATCCAGAGCATCGGCGTGTTGCACTACTGGGTGGACCGGGATCTTGCTCCCGAGCACAAGCCCGATCTCCGCTTCGCCACGGATGTGCTCCTTGGCGCGGTGACCAGTGTCACCGGAAATCCGTTGCCCGTGCCTGGGAAACACTGCCTGTCTTGTCCCGCCCGCGCCTGCCGTCCGGACGAGCTGGTGCCGGAGAACGCCCTATACTAACAACTCAAGTGCAGGCGACCGCAGTGCGGTTCGCCCGGCGACTGGCTGGTCAAGCTTGGGCTGCAGCATCGAAGGCCGACCTTCGCCAAGAAGATACATGGGAGCAACCGTATGAATGCAGAGAAAGAGATCCTGGACGTGAGTCGTGCTGCTGAGGAGTGTCTTCGCGGACAACGAGTCGAGCTCCGTGGGTGCCAGCCGCGCACTAAGGAGCATTAAAGGAAATATACCGCCAAGCCGGGGTCTTCGGCCGGTTGGCCGGTCCAAAGGTTGGTTCGACCGCGTATTCCCGCCACCCGCACGGCTCACTGCCGCGCCATTCGCCAGTTGGGCGCCGTCCTGGTCAGTGTTGAACCTCATGTAAAAGGCTGCGGGTGTCTGAAACTCGGTTTTTCCCCGTTGGTTTCCTGTGTTTTTCCTTGCTCGCTTCCTTAAACCGACATACTATAGTACTCAATAGCCGCAGGACGCATCCGGGTTTCTGGTGTTGCGGGCGGCTAGGGAGCAAGAGAACTGAACCTCTCAGTTCAATCCGGATCTCGGTGCCCACGGCACCCTTTGCGGTATCGCGCAGATTGCGGCATCGCGCCAGCATTCAGCGTCCTGCCCAGCGTGCCGACGGTTGCCGCCAGACGGCGCGCCACCCGCTCCGGCACTGGAGTCTCAACATCATGGCCGGCACTTCAGACGTCCCGCCTGACATTCGAGGAGGACGAAATCAATGAGAATCTGTGACGCCCGGCTCGCAACTGCCGTAGTAGTTATAAACACGGGCGTGATGCTGCTTGGCCAAACCAAGCCAACTCCGGCGGAGCTCGACCTGACGCCTGCGGAGGTGGCGGACCAGCAGAATTACGAACAACCCCTTCGCCCTCAATTCCACTACACGCCTATCCAGGGACACATAGGGGATGCAACCGGACTGATCTATTATCGGGGGGAGTACCACCTGTTCAATATGTACGATGAGTGGTCCCGCGGCCGTCTCGCGCACAAGCGTTGGGGCCACGCGGTGAGTACGGATCTCGTCCATTGGGAACAGTTGCCGGCAGTACTGGACACTCTCATTGACAACAAGCCGGGAAGCGGCAGCGGCGTGGTGGACTGGAACAACAGTAGCGGTCTGCGAGCAGGCCCGGAGAAGGCGCTCCTCATCTTCTATACCGATTATCAGAGAGGCTCTTGTATCTTGTACAGCCGCGACCGGGGGAGAACCTGGGTTAGGTACGCCAAGAACCCTGTCCTAGACGGGGCCGAAGACATGCGCGACCCGACGGTCTTCTGGTACGCGCCGGCCAACGAGTGGCGCATGGTCCGATATGAAAAGAAGGGCTTTGCCTTTTACAAGTCGCGCGACCTTCTGCATTGGACCTGGCTGAGCCGCGTCGAGGGCTATTACGAGTGCCCCGATATTTTGGAATTGCCAGTGGTGAACCGGAAAGACGAACGGCGCTGGGTGCTGATCGACGGCAACGGGTCCTACGTGCTGGGCAAATTCGATGGCACGCAATTCATTCCGGAAACGGGAAAGCTGCACGCCGAATACGGTCAGGCGCTTTACGCTACTCAGACGTGGAAACGTACGATGGAAGGTGGTCCTGCCTACCAGATGGCTTGGATGCGGTATCCGCTCGATCGCTCTCTGACGTGGAATGGGCAGATGTCCTTTCCTGTCGAGCTGACGCTACGTGCTTTTCCGGAGGGGATTCGTCTCTGCCGCCAGCCCATCGATGAGATCAACAATCTGCGCGTCTCCCAGGGATCCTGGCGTGATCTCTCGGTGGCAGCAGGCAAGAAACCGATGCCTGAAATAAATGCCGATCTGCTGGACATCCGCGCTGAGGTCAGGTCGGCTGGCGCCACGGATTTCGGCCTGATCGTCCACGGCCAGTTGATCCGCTATTCCTCCACCGATCAAACGCTACGCCTGGGAACGACTTCGGCGCCGTTGAAGTTGGCCGGCGACACTCTGCGGCTGCGCATCCTCGTGGATCGCTCCTCGATCGAGACATTCGCGGACTACGGGCAGGTGACTATCGCGGCCATCACCCTGAACCATCCGGATCACACAGTGAGCCTCGTCGCCGAGGGTGGTGCGATGCGCGTCGTCGCGCTCGAAGCCAACCGGCTGGAATCCATCTGGCCGGGGCGCAATCGGCCGGACGGCGAGTCCGCCGCGGAGAAGTGATCTTTGATGGATGGCGTCCGCGGCTCAACCCGCAAAGGCGCTCGCGGAGAACCGAGGTATTGAATGCCTATACCGGCACGGCTCGAACTTCAAGGGATTCGTAGTTGCCGCGACGGACCTGTTCGCTGCTCTACGCACTCACTGGTCAACGGTGGAATATGCCAGACCGCAGAAGTCCGCCTATAAGCGGGACACGTCCCGACAGAAAGGAATATACAAGGACCATGTCGAATTTTACACGCTGCCTTCCGGCGCGAGTGCTGCCTCTCATGCTGGTGCTGACCCTGCCCTGCCTGGCGCAGGAATCCCGTGCCACCTTGGTCGGCGTTGTGACCGATTCGTCCTCCGCGGTGGTGCCCATGGCGCAGGTCACGATTACCAACCAGGCGACGGGGGTCGCCGTCACCGCCCAGACCAACGAGGCCGGAAACTATGTCGCCCTTTACCTGATCCCCGGGGTCTATCGTGTTGCTTGCGAAAAGGCTGGATTCAAGCACTATCAGCACGACGGGCTGGAATTACACGTGAATGACCGCGTGGAGTTGAACATTCCAATGGAAGTAGGAAACCAGGCCGAGGCTGTCACGGTAACCGGTGAGACGCCGCTGCTGGAAACCGCCACCGGCTCCGCAGGTGACGTAGTCGAGGCGCGCAGCCTGAGCGAGTTGCCCATGCCGCACGACATCCCGTTCTGGGTTATGGGACTCTCGCCGACCCTCAGTTGCGTCAATTGCATCCAGGGCAACGACATGCCTTTCGACTCCTTCAGCAACTCATACACCTTCGCCGGCACGCGCGCGCAGCTCAGCGAAGTGCTGGTGGATGGCGTGCCCACCTCATCCACGAACAACGGCCCGATGGAACTGATCACATCCTGGATGCCGCCGCCTGACACAGTCGCGGAACTGAAGGTGCAGACGGTCACCTACGATGCCAGTGTCGGTTTCACGGAAGGGGGGGCCACCAACGTGACGCTGAAATCCGGAACCAACACGCTGCACGGCAGTGCCTTCTTCACCGTGATTCCGACTGCGTTCGTGGCCAACACCTTTTTCGGTAACGCTATCGCCCAGCCGCGCGGCAGCATCATCTATCACCGTTGGGGTGGCACCGTTGGCGGTCCGGTATACATCCCCCGCGCTTATGATGGCCGCAACCGGACCTTTTTCTTCGCCGGATACGAAGGTCTTCGCTTCAACCGGATACGCGGAAACGTGGGAACCGTTCCTACCGCTCCGGAGCGCCAGGGCGATTTCTCCGCTCTCCTGAAACTGGGAAGCAATTACCAACTTTACGATCCCGCCAGCCGCGTATCCGTTGGTGGGGGCCGGTATCAAGAGAGTCCGGTTCCCGGAAACGTTCTTCCGTCGTCGCGAATCAGTCCCATTGCCACCAATATCCTGAGCTACTACCCGCTTCCTATCGTCGCGGGGACGGCCAATGGAACGAATAACTTCCCGGAGCCGAACGCCACCGAGAACGGATCCTATTACAGCACGATGGGGCGCGTGGATCATAACTTCACGGAAAAGCATCGGATCTTTGTCCGCGTCAACTATATGGAGCGGAACAGCACAGCGGTGGACTGGTTCCACAATCTCGCTACCGCCCGGCCATTTGAATTTCAATCGCGCGGCGGCATCGTTGACGATGTTTACACCATCAGTCCGACGTTTGTCATGAACTTCCACTACGGCTATGACCGGTTCGTCCGAATATACGATTCGCTGCCCGCGGCCCACGGATTCGACCTGACCAGCCTCGGATTTTCGCAGTTTTATAACAATGAGATCCCAACTTCGATCCGCAGATTCCCGTACTTTACAATTTCCGGCTACCAATCGACTTGGAACGGCTGGTTGGATCGCCCCAACGATAATCACGATTTCACCTTGACTTTCAACAAGGAAATTGGTCACCACGCCATCAAGTTCGGCCCCGAATTTCGTGCCTACCGTCAGAATCAGTTTGAGCCAGATAACACCTCCACCGGCCAACTCAATTTCGGAACCACGTACACGCAAGGGCCATTAGACAATTCAGCGGCATCGCCGATAGGGCAAGGCCTGGCGTCCATGCTGTTGGGAATCTCCGATACAGGAGATGTGACGGTGAATGCCAGCTATGCGGAGCAGTCCACCACTTGGGCTGGATACATACACGACGACTGGCGTGTTTCGAACAAGCTGACTGTGAATATCGGTCTTCGATACGAATATGAGAGCCCCATCACGGAGCGGTATAACCGTTCCGTCCTGGGCTTCAATCCGACAGCAACTTTGCCGATCTCGGCTCAGGTCGCGTCCAACTACGGGCAGAATCCCACGCAAGGATTGTCTCCGTCGCAATTCAACACGCAAGGAGGCTTGACCTTCGCCGGCGTTAACGGTGCGCCGCGAGGGCTATGGAATGCGTATGGCAAGAGCTTTATGCCGCGCTTCGGGCTTGCTTACTCGCTAGGCCATAACACCGTGGTGCGGGCGGGCTATGGCATTTACTACGGCTTCCTCGGAACGAGACGAACCAATGTCATTCAGACCGGATTCAGCCAGACGACCTACGAGGTGGATTCGCTGGACGGAGGCTTGACGTTCGTAAATTCCTTAGCGAATCCCTTCCCCAACGGCATTCAGCAGCCGCTCGGCGCTGCTGGCGGTGTGTCGACCGGCCTGGGTCAGGCGGTCTCCTTCTTCAACCAGAATCCCTTGCCTCCTTACATGCAGCGCTGGTCGATCGGGGTGCAACATCAACTCCCTAAGCGTGTCCTGCTTGATGTGAGCTATGTCGGCAACCGTGGCACGCATATCGAAATTGCACGGAATCTGGATGCGTTGCCCGAACGGTATCTCAGCACTCTGCCAACCCGCGACACTGCCACCATCAATAACCTGACCGCCAGTGTTCCTAATCCCTTTTACCCGCTGCTCCCGAATACCAACCTTGCCGCCGCGGTCGTGCAGCGCCAGCAATTGCTGCTCCCCTATCCTCAGTTTTCGTCGGTTACATCTACTACTTACCAGGGTTACTCGTGGTACCACTCACTCAACGGGAAAATCGAGAAGCGTTTCAGCGGCGGCATCACTGTAAGCAGCGCATACACCTGGTCGAAGTTCATGGAGGCGACCAATTACCTGAATCCCGCCGATCCCATGCCGGAGAAAGTCATTTCCGATGAGGACTTCACCAACCGTGTCTCTGTGAGCGGTATCTACGAACTGCCCTTCGGTCGCAAGCGGCATTGGCTGTCCGGCATCAACGCCCCGCTGAATGTCTTACTCGGTGGTTGGCAGGTGGATGGAATATTCACCGCACAGACCGGCGCGCCGCTCCAATGGGGAGACGTGCTCTTCAATGGTGATTTCCACGACATTCCACTTCCCGGCGATAAACGGAGCGTGGCCGAATGGTTCAACACAGGCGCCGGTTTCGTGACGGCTTCCAGCGCCCAGCTCGCCGATAACATTCAGACCTTCCCCCTTCGCCTGTCGAACGTGCGCGCGCCTGGTATCGAGAACTTCGATCTCACCGCGCTGAAATCTGTGAAAACCGGCGAGAAGTTCACCTGGCAGTTCCGCGGCGACTTCCTGAACGCGATGAACCATCCGCTGTTCGCGTCTCCCAATACAACTCCGACCAGTGGCGCGTTCGGGCAGATCACGGCGCAGAACAACAATCCGCGGCGCATCCAGCTCAGCCTGAAGTTGTTGTTTTAGGTTGTGGGGAACCGAGGCCGCACGATCCGCGCCACGGTTAGGGGTAACGAACATCCCTTGACCAGCGTGGAAAGACGCTGATTTCATGGCTCAAGTGGTGGATGTGGCATCGGACAACAATGAGGCGATGCGACGGGGTGCTATGTCGGCTCTGCCGCGAGCCTCTCGGCCAACCGTTCCGCGCGGAGAAAGATCTGCGAAATTTGGGTTCCCCTCCGAAAAGTGTAATTAGCGTTCGGTCGGCAGTGGCAGCCGGGCGCAGCAATGATAGATGGCTGCGATGAAGTTCTCCGCGGTTCGGAATCCGAATGAGCGATGACTGATCGA
>JBEKZL010000099.1:0-23297 GCA_049509915.1 Bryobacteraceae bacterium
GGGTTGGTCTGACATTAGTGAACCTCCGACTACACTGTACGATGGGGGTGGGGGATGGAGGGGGTGGCGAGGGCTGTAAGTGGTTGAAGGGATTGGGCGGGAATTATTTGCGGGGGCTGTGAACGGATCGAGTCGAGCCAATCCGCGGTGCGGGGCTGCAGGACGGTCGCCCTGGTGTCGCTGGTACGCCATCAATATTAGTCCATATGCATTTTTGTGCATTTTTTTTGGGGATGTCCGGTGACTGTCCCTTCCGTGTTTCCTTGCGGTCACCACGCTTTACCCGCCCGCGCTATAATCGGGCGCTTGAACACTCGCATTGGCGTGGCTGCGGGGATTGCCATCCTGGCGGCGATTGTCCCGCCGGGCTGTTCGGACCAGACCCGGCGGGCGGCTCCGCGGATCGCAGTAGAGCCGCGCGTTCTGGTGGCGGATGGATACGATACCGCGGTGCTCTCCGTCGACGCTTCCCCCGGCGCCCCGCCGCGCGTTTCGCTGGAAGCGTCTCCGCACCTGGCGGCTCTCGAAGACCTGACCGGTAGCGGCGGCCATTGGCGCGCACGCATCCGTGCCGGGATAATCCCCGGGCACATTACTATTCAAGTAGCCTTCCCCGGACGGCCATCCGCGAGAGCATCGCTCCTTACCACGCTCGATGCCGAGGACAGCGCCGAGGACGGCACACCCGACTTCCTCCGCCTCACCGACGCCCACGACCGCGCAGCCTTCCGCCGCTGGTTCACCTACCTGGCCGAGGAGCAGTATTTCGCCGACACGCGGGCAGCCGAAATCACAGATTGCGCCGCCTTGATCCGCTACGCCTACCGCGAGGCTCTGCGCGCCCACGATGGCGCCTGGGCAGCCGGCGCCGGCCTGCGCCTGGTGCCGGCGCTCGATTCGGTGGCCCGCTATCAATATCCCTTCACGCCCCTGGGTGCGGCCCTGTTCCGGGTGCGCGCCGGCCCGTTCCGCCCCGGCGATCTGACCGGCGGCGCTTTCCTCGAGTTCGCCGATGCCCGAACTCTGTGGCGCTCGAACACCCACTTGGTCAGCCGCGAGCTCGACCGGGCCCTCCCCGGCGACCTGATATTCTACCGCCGGGATTCCAACCGTACCGTATATCACAGTATGATTTATTTGGGTGGTAGCGCGTTTCGGGCCGGGAATGGCCGTTACCTGGTTTACCACACCGGGCCGGACGGAAAAGATCCGGGTGAAATTCGCCTGTTGTCTACGGAGGATCTGATGCGATTTCCCCAGGCCGAATGGCGGCCGATTCCCGCGAATCCCCATTTCCTCGGCGTCTATCGCTGGAATATCCTGCGTGAAGCGCCGGAGGGCGACCGTGCCGGCCGGTAAGGGGGCGGTGCGGCTGGCCATGATCCTGGCCGTGGCCGCGGCTGGGCTCGGCCAGTCCGAGGACGAACCTTACTTCGCGCTTTCTTCCAGCCGGACGTTTGCCTCCCATGCGAAGCCGTTCGTCTCGATGAGTAGCTGGAACGTGAACGCGGTCGAGTTTCGCGTCTACCGGGTTCACGACCCGGTCCAGTTCTTCCAACAGATCGAGGACCCGCACCGCTTCGGCGAGCAATCGCCGGCGCCGCCGCGCGGCCTTACCTGGCTCGAGCGCATTCATTCCTGGAAGCGTTCGCTCCGCGCCGGCATTCGCCGTTCGCTGCGCGCACAGTTCACCGAATCGCCCAGTGCCCATTTTGAAAGCGCCCTTTCGCGCGGCGCCGCGGCGCCCGCGGCCAATGGTCCGAACGGCACGCATTTCGCCGAGGCTCCGCTGCTCAATTCGCAGCAGATGGTGCTCTCCTTCAACCAGCCGATCAAGAGCCATGCCCGCTGGGAAGAGGAAACTATCCCGATCGGCATCGCCGATAAAGGCGTGTACCTGGTGGAAGCCGTACACGGGCAGTTGCGCGCCTATACCCTGCTGATCGTTTCCGACATGGTGATGATCACCAAGCACGACAACCGGCGGATCGTGAACCTGCTGCTGGACCGGTCGAGCGGGCAGCCGCTGCGGGGCGCGAAGGTCGACTCCATGGTGCGCGACGAATCCATCGAGCAGGTGGAATCGGATTCGAACGGGATGGCCGAGTTGCACCAGCCTTCGCCGCCAGGCAAGGATCTTCGCCTGGTCGCCCGCCACGGCCAGGATTTCGCCGTCGCCAGCATTGACGCCGGCATGCTCAATGCCGCTGCCGGCCAATGGACGGGCTACGTCTACACCGACCGCCCCATCTACCGTCCCGGCCACACCGTCCATTTCAAGGCCATTTTGCGGGAGCATAGCGACGCGGGTTACCAGGTTCCGGCCGGCCAAAGCGTTTCCGTGGTCGTCCAGGATACCGACCAGAAAGCAGTCTACCAGAAGACGCTGACCACCAGCGCCACCGGTACCATTCATGACGACGTGCCCCTGCCCACCAACGCTTCACTCGGCTACTACAGCATTCAGCTCAAAACCGGCGAAGACCAGATGGATGGCGATTTCGAAGTGCAGGAATACAAGAAGCCCGAATACGAAGTGCGCGTCGAGGCCGCCAAGCCGCGCGTCATCCAGGGCGAAGGTGCCTCGGTTAGCTTCGATGCCCGCTACTATTTCGGAGAACCCGTGGCGGGCGCCAAGGTCAAATACGCCATTTACCGGACGCGCTATTGGCTGCCCATCTGGTACGACGCGGACGAGCCGGACGATCAAGCGACCTCGGACACGGGCGACGCCGACGACGATTCCGGAGACCAGACCGCCGAGCAGGACGGCCAGCTTGATGAAAACGGCAAACTGACCATTAACCTACCCACCACCGTTTCCGACCACAAGTACGATTACCGCTACCGGATCGAGGCCCGTGTCACCGACGCCGGCAATCGCGAGGTCACCGGCAAGGGCTATGTGCTGGCCACCTACGGCAGCTTTGCCGTCAACGTCCAGCCGAGCCGCTATTTCTACGAGCCAGGCGCGCACGGATCCTTTCAAATCGGGGCGCGGGACTATGACAGCAAGCCTGTACAGACGCGGGTTCACGTCGCGCTGCTGCGCAGAGGGAAACGCAAGTCGGATACCCCGGAGACGGTCGCCGCTACCGATGTCGACCTCAGCGCCGATGGCGCCGGCACCGCCAATCTCGACCTGCCCGCGGCAGGCGGCGCTTATCAGGTTCGAGTCACCGCCAAGACCCCGGAAGGCCGCGAGGTGGAAGACGACTCCTGGCTGTGGGTGGAAGGGGGCGGCGGCTGGCAGACCGCGTCAGGCGACGACCGCGGCGTCCAGATCGTAGCCGACAAGAAAAGCTACCGCGCCGGTGACACGGCGCGACTGCTGATCGTAACCGGCCAGCCCAACACCGCCGTGTATGTCAGCGTGGAAGGCCGCACGCTACGCGATTGCAAACTGCTGCGCTCCACCGGCGCCACCGTGACTTACGAAGTGCCGGTGGGCACGAGCGATGAGCCCGGCATCACCATCGCCGCCGCGTTCGTCCGCAAAGGGGCGTTCTATAACGGCGTGAAATACATCAGTGTGCCGCCGGTGGACCACCGGCTCAACGTGAGGATCGACACCGATCGGCCCCAATATCTGCCAGGCCAAACCGCGCAATACAACATTCAGGTAACCGGGCCCGACGGCCAGCCGGTGCCCCGCGCCGAATTCAGCCTGGGTGTGGTGGACGAGGCCATTTACGGCCTGCGGCCCGATACCACGCGCGATCCGGTGGCATACTTTTTCGAGCGCGAGTGGAACCGGGTGAATAGCGAGGCCTCGCTGGAGTATTATTTCAACGGCGAAGCCGGCAAGCGCCGGATGCGGCTGGCCGAACTGCGCCGCCCGACGCGCCTGGCCCAGTTGAAGCCAGACCGGCTGGTGCTGCCCAAGATTCGCAAGGCGTTTCCGGACACGGCTTTCTGGGCGGCCGACATCATCACCGACGCGGGCGGCCGCGCCCAGGCGAAGGTGGAATTCCCGGATTCGCTCACCACCTGGCGTGCCACCGCCCGCGGCGCCACGCCCGATACCAAGGTGGGTGCGGCCTCGCTTAAAACCATTGTGCGCAAGAACCTGATTCTGCGCCTGGTGGTGCCGCGCTTTTTCGTGCAAGGGGACGAAATCGTCATCTCCGCCCTGGTCCACAACTATCTCGCCAACACCAAGACCGCCCGTGTATCGCTCGACCTGAAGGGCTTGGAGGTGCTCGATGGCGCCACCCGCGAGATTGAAATCCCCAGCCGCGGCGAAGTGAAGCTGGATTGGCGGGTGCGGCCGGCCGCGGTCGCGAGCGCCAACATCGTGGGCAAGGCGCTTACCGACGAAGAGTCCGACGCCATGGAGCTCGATCTGCCGGTCGAAATTCCGGGGGTGAAGCTGACCGGCGCCCGAGGCGGCTCGGTGGCGCCCGGCGGTACGGCTGCGTTCGATCTTTCCTTTCCGGAGCAGATTCGCCCCGGATCGCGCCGGCTCACGGTTCATCTGTCGCCTTCGATCGTGGGAGCACTTTTCGGCGCGCTCGATTATCTCACATCGTTCCCCTACGGTTGCGTGGAACAGACCATGTCCAGTTTTTTGCCCAACGTGGTGGTGCGGCAATCGCTCGGCGACCTCGGTTTGAACGCGGATGTGGACCGGAAATCGCTCGACGAGAAGATCCGCGCCGGTCTCGACCGGCTTTCCGAGTTCGAACATGAAGACGGCGGCTGGGGCTGGTGGCAAACCGACGAGAGCCATCCCTTCATGACCGCCTACGTGGTGGCGGGCCTGGCGCAGGCGCGCGCCGCCGGAGTCGAAGTGAAAGACGAGGCGGTGCAGAAGGGCTCCGACTGGCTCCGCAAGGATTTGGCCGCCGATCCCAAACTGGCGGGCGACCTGCGCGCTTATATGGCGTACGCGCTGGCGGCCGCGGGCCAAGCCGATCCGGGGGTGTTGCACGAGTTGGACGCCAACCGCGGCAGGCTCTCGCCCTACGGACTGGCGATGCTCGGCCTGGCGATGGAACTGACCAAATCGCCGCACGCCGCCGATATCGCCGCCGCGCTCGAAAGCTCCGCCAAACAGGAAGGCGAACAGGCCTGGTGGCCGGCCACGCGCGACGACATGCTCGATTTTTCCGACGATGCCACGCCGGAAGCCACGGCTTACGCCGTCAAGCTGCTGGCGCATCAGCGGCCCTCGAGCCCGCTGCTACCCAAAGCCGCGCTCTGGCTCATGAACCATCGCAACGAAGGCTACTGGTGGAACTCCACCGAACAGACCGCCATGGTGATCTACGGGCTCAGCGACTATCTCAAGGCTTCGCACGAGCTGACGCCGAATCTGACCGCAACCGTCGAAGTCAACGGGCAGACTGTGCTGACTCAAAAAATAGATCGCCTCACCGGGCCCAATGGAGTGGAGGCGGGGCCTGAGATCGTGCTTGATGAAGCGAAGCTCCAGCCCGGGGCGAACCACATCCGCGTGAGCGTCACCGGGCAGGGCCGGCTTTATTACTCGGCGCGCACGGAGGCTTACTCCAGCGCCGACCGGTTCCAGAAGACCGGCACGGTTTCGCTCAACCTGCTGAGGGATTACTTCCGCCTGGCCGAGACGCGCCAGGGCGACCGGATCGTCTATGACACGGTTCCGCTCAACGGCCCGGTTGCGGTTGGCGATATTCTGGCCGTCAGGCTCACCGTCACCGGCTCGGAATGGCGCTACCTCATGATCGAGGACCCAATCCCTTCAGGGACCGAATTCATCGAGCGCGACAGCGTCTATCAACTACGCAATCGGCCTCCCTGGTGGGAATACTGGTTCACGCGCCGCGAATTGCACAACGATCGTCTGGTGATCTTTCAAACTTACTTCGCCGAAGGCCAGCGGGATTATTTCTATCTGCTCAAGGTGGTGAATCCCGGCGCGTTCCAGGTTAGCCCGGCGCGGGTGGGCCCGATGTACCAGCCTGGCGTCATGTCCACCAGCGAAAGCCGGCGCCTGGAGGTGAAATGAAGCTTTTTCTCAAGCTTGCCCCGATTCACGCCCTGGCCAACGCGCTGCTGCTCTGGCTGGGCTACTACTGGCTCGGATTGGGTGAAGGGCGCGCATCGGCCCTGCTGTGGAGCGCACTGGTGGCGTTGGCGCTGGTCTCGCTGGGAAGCTGGTGCTACGGGGCGGCGTTTCTCTACTTTGACGCGCCGGTGGCGGCGGCCTGGCGCACGGCGCTGCGGCATCTGTTGCCGCTGGCGGTGGCGGCGGTATTTCTGGCGGTACTATATTTCGCGCTCGACGGTTTCGCCGCATCGCGCAATTCCTGGGCGGTGACGACCGCGTCGTGGTTCACGCTGAAGCTGCGCCAGCCGGTGCGGCCGGCGGCGGTGCTGCGGGCAATCGAGATTGTGCTGTGGCTGGTGCGCTGGATGGTGCTGCCGGTATTGTGGCTTCCGATGGTGGCGGGGATTGCCTCGCTGGGGTGGCGGGGCTTTCGGGCGCTGGGCTCGCGGTGGCGCAAACCGCTCTACTGGGTGGAAGCGCCGGTGCTATCGCTGATTGCCGCGTGGCTGCCGCTGAAGCTGCTGGCATGGGTACCGGAGATCGCCGGCTTCCGGCTGCAGATGGCGAGTTTCGCGGCGCGCGCCGTGGCGGCTTATTTGCTTTTCGTGGCGGGATGGCTGGCGATTGCCTTCGTTACCTCGGGCGGCAAGCCGCGCCTCACCCAACCCAAAACCGCCGTTTCGCCATAGCGGCCGGCCAGTGCCGCTACTTCGGCCTCGGCTTGCGCATAGGCGCGGCGCGCGGCTTGGTCGTCCGAGCGGTCCAGAAGCTCCGCGTCCGTGGGTGCGCGCGGAGCAGCCGCTGCTTCGCCGCCGCGTTCCAAATATTCGACCAGGCCTTCCCGGAACCAGAGCGGCAGCCCCGGCGCGGCCTGCGATTCGACGAGCACGTGCGCCAGTTCGTGGCCGATGGTGGAATCGAGCGCCCGACGGCTGGCCAGGGTGGCTACCGGCTGCAGCTCTATGCGCCGCCCAACCGTGTGCGCGGCGACCCAGCCGGGCTCGCCGGTGGCGTCGCGAAACGTATCGAGGTCAGGGAAAACGCGCAACTCGATCCTGTCGGGGGCGGGCCAGTGGGTGCGAGCGGCAAGCGCACGCAACCGCGGCTCGGCGCTGGAAAGCGCGGCGCGGTCGGCAGCGGGACGAGCTGTTATAAGGGTGATACGGTCGCCGGACAGCTGCTGCCAAGCCAGGCCGCGGCCGGTCAGGCCCACCACCGTGCCGGGGTAGTAGAACGCCAGAATGTCACGCCAGGCAGCGCCACTCAAGCCCATTTGCTCCGCGCCGCGCTGGCACAGGCCGACGCCGTGGCCGGAACCCTTGCCGCGAAATATCCATTGACGGCCGGTGCCCTCCACTTCGTAGAAATCGCCGCGCAGCGTGTTCCAGCCCAACTCACGGTCGATCGCCAGGCGAAACGAGCCGGCGGCGATGCGCACCGATTCGCCGCCGCCCGATAGCAGCAGCGTGCGCGCCCGGCCCGAAGCCGTGCGTTCGGCGATGGCGATGCGTTCCGGCTGCCGGGGCGCGCGCAGGCCCGCTCGGCGCAAAACTTGGCCCACCTTGCGGGGATCGAGGCTCGAACGCCACGCCGCCGGCTCGCGCAAACAGTTGGGATCGGCGTGGCTGGTCAAATAGGGCGCGGCCAGCTCCGGCCAGACCGCGCCGGCGTCCTCAGTCCGCCCGCCGCAATCCTGACTGTAAGGAGTAAAGGCCGGTTTACCCTGGTACCACAACAATTCCCCCGCGCTTTCGGCGGCGATGGATTCCAGGCGCAGGGTAATGCCGTTCAGCTCGATCCGCTGGCAGTGGGTGGTGTCGCAGAAATCATAGCCCCCGGTGGCGTGCCGGCCCTTCAGCCGCACGGCGTAGGTGCGTGCCGCGACCGCCAGCGCCTGCAGGGCCGAGTCCGATTGCAGCACGCCGCCCTCACCGGCCAACACCGCAGCCACGTAGCGTTCCAGCGCCATTTCGACCACACCGGCGCCGCGTACGGAGATGCGAAGGTTAGCGGCTGGCGCAAGCCGGGGCGCGAAAACCAAGAGCGCGGCCAGAACGATTACAGCGGCTGCATTTGTTTCCATCGGGCAGAGATTCACCGGGATATTTTGGGTACACGGAGGGTGCGAGAGCGGCGACATTTCCGTTCAAATTGTATTACAAACCGAAACGAGCCGCCGGTCCTGGAGCAACAGCGGCGACACTGTGCCACGCGGGGACTTTCTCATCAGCCGCGGGGAGTGCTTCATGCACGAATGCGCCGGCAGGTTCGTTCGCCGCCGGTCCCGGTGCAACGTCCTCGACACTGTGCGCCGCGGGGACTTTCACTTCAACCACCGGAAATACGGCCTGCACAAAAGCACCAGCAGGCTCGTTCGTTTCCGTTACGGGCGCGACGGCGGCGAGCCCGTGCCCCGCGGGAACTTTCTCATCAGCCGCGGGAAGCTCCTCATGCACGAACGCACCGGCGGATTCATACCGCCGCGCCCGCTATTACGCGCTCACGCCAAAGGGCAGGGCGCCAATTGACCCAGGAACAATCCAGGTGGAAACAACTGGTGCGCGCGGTGGCCCGCACCATGAAACCCGTCAAGGAGTGAACCCATATGGCGGGGCTTTTTTCAGAGACAGGCAGCCGATGCCGATCTCGAAGAGGAACTACAGGCCCGTCTCGCCATCGAGTCCAAGCGTTTGATGGAGAGCGGCCAGCCCAGCGAACGAGCCGAAGCGGAAGCTCGCCGGCAGCTCGGCAGCCAGGCGCTGGTCATGGAGCTTACGCGGGAAAGCTGGGGGTGGGGCGGGCTGACCCGCGTCTGGCAGGACATCAGATATGCCGCGCGCGTTTTGCGCCGCGAGCCCGCCTTCGCCGCCGCCGCGGTGCTGTCGCTCGCGCTGGGAATCGCCGCCACCACGGCGGTCTTCAGCATCGTCGATACCATCTTCCTGCGCCCGCTGCCGTATGCCGATGCCGACCGGCTCGTCTGGCTGGGGGTCAGCTTCCCCAGCATGCCTTCGCCCGATTACGTGGCCTGGCGCCGCGACAACCATGTATTTCAGCAACTCGCCGCCACCCAGGTCAGTGTCGGATGGCTCATGATCCTCGGCGGATCCAACGCCACCGAAGTACACGTGGTTCGCGTTTCCGCCAATTTCGTCGATGCGTGTGCCGTAGCGCCCGCATTGGGCCGCACCTTCAGCGCGCAGGAAGAGCTACCCAACGGACCCAGAGCGGTTCTGCTGACGTACGCGTTCTGGCGCGATCATTTCCACGCCCGGCGCGATATCGCCGGCTCCGAGATCACGCTTGACGCGCAGCCCTACACAGTAATTGGCGTGCTGCCGTGATCGTTCGTCTACCCCGCCGACGTGAAGGTCGACGCGCTCACCACCCTCCCGGTTTCACCGACCGCCAGCCATCGCGATCGCAGCATGGCCGCCTGGGCCGTCTTCGGCCGCCTCAAACCAGGCGTCACCTTGGCGCAAGCGCGGGCCGATCTCGATATCCTCTATGCGGCCAGCAAAGCCGACCTTCCGGGATTTTTTCACGCCGATAATCCCCTGTTGCTGCAGCCGCTACGCAATCATCGTGTAGGCAACATACACACGCTGTTATTCGTATTGATGGGCGCGGCCGGCTGCCTGCTGGCCATCGCCTGCGCCAACGTTGCCAATCTTCTTTTGGCCAGGTGGTCGGCGCGCGCGCAGGAACTGGCCGTGAGGGCGGCGATGGGCGCGGGCCGAGGACGCCTGGCTCGCCAGTTGTTCACGGAGATTGCACTTTTGATCGCGGCCGGTACCGCGGCCGCGATGATGCTGGTAGCCGTGGTCCTGCGCGGATTCGTCCACTCTGCCGCCGGCGAACTGCCGCGCCTGAGCGAAGTCACCACCAATTTCCGGGTCTTCGGCATCGCCTTGCTGCTGGCTCTCGTGACAGCTCTCCTTTGCGGCGCTCTCCCCGCCTTGCGTACCGGACGCATCGATTTGCAATCGGTCTTGCAACAGGCTGGCCGCACCAGCGCCTCCGGTGGGCACCGGCTCGCGCGGCGGGTTCTGGTGGCAATCGAAATGGCTCTCTCGGTGGTGCTGGTCTCCGGCGCGGCATTGCTGTTCGAAACGCTGTGGCACATGCAGAACGACCATCTCGGCTTCCTTCCGGAGCACGTGCTTGCCGTTTCGATTCCAGTGCGCGGCAAGAGCCTCGACGACTCCGCCCGCGCGGCGCTGGCTTCGGAAGTGTTGACGAATTTGCGCCGCATGCCCGGAACCGAAGCGGCGGCGCTCACCCAATGCACGCCGCTGGTGGCCGGTATCTCGCTGGTTACGTTTTCTTGCTCCGACCGCCCTCTGCCGGAGCCATTTCATCACGGCGATAATATCAGCGTTTGCGGCGCCGGGCCGGACTACCCGAAGGCCGCGGGCACGCGGCTGCTCGAAGGCCGCTTCTTCACCGAACCTGATTTCGCGCATCCCGGCTCGGTCGCCGTCATCAACGAAGCCGCCTCGCACGCCTACTTCCCCGGCGAGAGCGCCATCGGCAAACAGATCCTGGGGGGGCCGCGCCGGAACGTGGAAAACCGTGGTGGGGGTGGTGGCGGACACGAAGAACCAGGAATTGAACCGCCCCGCCGCTCCCGAAGCGTTCGTCGACGACACCGGGGCCGCTGGAGGCGGCGACCTCCTCTTTATTGTCCGCACGCTGGCCGGCGAGGACTTTGTGGCGCGCGCTTCGGGACGACTTGCGTGCCAACCATGCCGGCCTGATCACCAAAACCGAAACGCTGGACCACGCCATTGGCCAATTGAGCGCGAGCTCACGCTTCACCACCCTGCTGCTCTCTACCTTCGCCGCGGTCGCCTTCCTGATGGCCATTGTCGGCGTCTACGGCGTGCTGGCCTTTTCGGTGGCGCAGCGCCGGCGGGAGATCGGCATCCGTATGGCATTAGGGGCGACGCCCGGCACCGTACTCGCGCTGGTGATGAAAGAAGGTGCGGCTTTAGTGGTTTCAGGCGCACTTGCGGGCGTGGCCGGAGCGCTGCTTCTGACACGCTACCTCGCCACGCTGCTCTATGGCGTCAGGGCGAACGACCCACGTACGTACGCGGCAGTCGTTATTGGCCTGGCGCTTACGGCCGCGGCGGCGAGTTCTACCCCCGCGCCGGGCCGCGGCGCTCGATCCGGCGGTTACGTTGCGGCACGAATAGATCGTTCGTGCATCGCCGCCGTCGTGGCGGCTTGGTTCAAAACGTGAACTCGCCGATGATCATTTCGTCTTCGGGCGAATGGCGGAGCTTCATGCCGGCTTTTTCGCAGATGCGGATCATGTCGCGATTATCGGGAAGGATGTTGGCGGTGAGCTTGGAGAGCTTCTCGTCGGCGCCCACCACCAGCAGGCGAGCCAGCAGTTCCGTGCCCAATCCGCGGCCCTGCCACTGATCGGACACCACCACGGCCACTTCGGCCTCGTTGACGCCGTGCAGCTTGGTGAGACGGCCCACGCCGAGAATTTCGAACTCTCCGGTCTGCGGGTGGCGCCGCTGGGCGATCAGCGCCACCTCGCGGTCGTAGTCGATGAAGCAGGTTCGCATCAGGCGTTCGTGCTTGGTGCGCTGCTCCAGGTTCATCAGGTGGAAAAAGCGCAGGTAGACGGAACGCTCCGAGAGCGTCTGATGGAATTTCACCATGTGAGGCTCATCCTCGGGGCGGATGGCGCGGATGAGAACCTCAGTGCCGTCCTTCAGTTTCCACGCCCCGGAATAGCGGGTGGGATAAGGCCGGATAGCCGCGCGCGGGACGCTGGCTTCCTCCACCTGGGCTCCGTGCACCACCACGCGGGCATCGAGCGCGATCAGGCCGTCGGGCGAAGCCAGCAGCGGGTTGATATCGATTTCCTTGATCCAGCTCTGCTCGGCTACCAGCGCGCTGAAGCGCACCAGCAGGATTTCCAGCGCCGCGACGTCCACCGGCTTGCGTCCGCGCACGCCTTTGAGAGCCTTGTAGATCTTGGTTTGTTCCATCATGCGGCGGGCGAGAGTGCTGTTGAGTGGGGGCAGAGCCAGGGCGCGGTCCTTGAAAACTTCCACCAGTTGCCCGCCGGTGCCGAACAGCAGCACGGGGCCGAACTGCGGGTCGAGAGAGGAGCCGATGATCAGCTCGTAGGCGTCCTTCAGCTTCACCATGGGCTGCACGGTGACGCCCTGGAAGTGCTGCGCGCCGACCTTCTCGGAAACCGACGCGTGGATGGCCTGAAACGCGCTATCCACGGCCGCGGCGTCGCTCAAGTTCAACTGCACCCCGCCCACGTCGGTCTTATGGGTGATGGTTTCCGAATACAGCTTCAGCACCACCGGGTAGCCGATTTCGGCGGCAGCCTGGACGGCGGCGGTGGCGTTGGCCGCAATGATGGTCTTGGCGACGGGAATCCCGTAGGCCGCCAGCACCTGTTTGGATTCGAATTCGGTGAGGATTTCGCGGTTTTCCCGGCGGGCTTGACCGATGATCTCTTCCACCAGGCGACGATCGGGGCTCCACTCGGCGGTATCCTCGGGCAGGGCCGGAGTCTCATAGAGGGCCTTCAGATTGTAGCTGTAGTGCCACATGTAGTTGAAAGCGCGGGCGGCGGTGTCGGGATAAGGGAAAGTGGGAATGTTGGCGCGGTTTAGAATTTCCTCGCCGGCCGCCACGTCCACTCCGCCCATCCAACTGGCCAGCACGGGCTTGCCTTCCTGGCGGGCGAGCGGCTTCAATTCCTCGGCGATGCGGGTGGGATCGGTCATGGACTGGGGCGTCAGAATCACCAGCATGCCGTCGGAATTGGGATTCTTGGCGGCAATGTCGAGGGCCTTGGCGTAACGCTCGGGGGAGGCATCGCCGATGATATCGACCGGGTTGTTATGGCTCCAGGTGGCGGGCAGAACGGCGTTGTAGGCTTCGAGCGTCTCCGGTGAAAGTTCGGCCAATTCGCCGCCGCCCATGATCAGGGCGTCGGTGGCCAGCACGCCGGGACCGCCGGCATTGGTCACGATGGTCAGCCGCGGGCCCTGCGGGCTGGGCTGCTTCGAGAGCACTTCCGCCATGTAGAACAGGTCGGCGATATTGTTGACGCGCAGCACGCCGCTACGGCGGAAAGCGGCTTCCAGCACTTCGTCACTGCCGGTGAGCGAGCCAGTGTGGGAGGCGGCGGCCTTGGCCGCGGCGGCCGAGCGTCCCGGCTTGATGACGATGATCGGCTTATTCAACGCCACTTCGCGCGCGGCGGAAAGGAAGGCGCGCGCATTGCCGATCGATTCCATGTAGATGACAATGGATTTGGTTTTGGGATCGTTGCCCAAGTGGTCGATCAGGTCGCCCCATCCCACGTCCACCATGGACCCGATGGAAACGAAGGCGCTGAAACCCACCATTTCCTTCAGGCTCCAGTCCAGCACGGCCGTACACAGCGCGCCGCTCTGGCTGATGAAGCCGACCGAGCCGGGCCGCGCAATGGTGGTGGCGAAGGTGGCGTTCATGCCCGTCAGCGGGCTCATCACGCCCAGGCAGTTGGGACCGATCACGCGGATGCGGGCCTTGCGCGCCTCTTCCAACACCTGGCGCTCCAGCGCCGCGCCCTCCGCGCCCACTTCCTTGAAACCGGCCGAAATTACGATGGCGCCGCGCACCCCTGCCTCGCCACACTGGCTGATGATGCCTGGAATCGAGGGCGGAGGGGTCACGATCACCGCCAGATCCACGTCTTCCGGAATGTCGCCCACCGAAGCATAAGCTTTCACGCCCAGCACGTTGGGCCGCTTGGGATTGACCGGGTAAACAGTACCGCCGAAGGGGCTGGTCAGAAGGTTCCACAGCAGCGTCCGGCCGACGGAATTAGCGTTTTCGGTGGCGCCGATCACGGCCACAGTCTTGGGGGAAAAGAACACGTCGAGCGGCCGGGCATCCTGCCGGCGCGACTTCTTTTTGTTGGTTTTGCTAGCGAGCATCGTCGGAATCCTTTTGGGGCGTGAACGCGGCCTGATTCAGCGAGTCCAGCACATCCTGAACCGCGAGACCGTTCTTGTGCGCCACCGTATCGATGGAGCAATCGTCGCAACTGGAGCGAAAGCGGAGGGCCTCGAATATGGGCACGGTTGCGGGGTGAATCTGCTTCACATCGCGAACGATCATATCGCGGCGGATGAGTTGATCGAATCGAGGCATGGTTTTGTAGTTAAGAATACCGCGTGCATCCCGTCTTCCAAAAATCGGCCCAGTATTTTCAACAGATTGCCCATCGGAACGAATAGCGGGTGGGTGATATGCCCCAAGCGGCGTTGAAAATCGACGGCGCCCCGCGTACCGGCAGAAAAATATAGCCGTCGCTGAACGCCGCCAAGCGCCGATGAAAATTCAAAGAAACCAAAAGATTTATCGGCGTTCTCCGTGCTCGCCGGCGGCTTGAATTTGATTTTTCAAAGCTTCCGGCCGGTATTCCAGCGGATAATGGGGAGTTCATGACCGATCCCAACCTGAAGGTGCTGATCCCCAGCGAGAAGATCCAGGCGCGCATCCGCGAGCTGGGAGCCCAGATTTCGGCTGACTATCCCACCGGCAGCCTCTACTTCATCTGTATTTTGAAGGGCGCATGTTTTTTCCTGACCGACCTGGCGCGGGCCATGCAGCGCGACGTCTCGGTGGACTTCATGGGTATTTCGACCTACGGCAAGGGCAAGAGCAGCTCGGGCGAAGTGCGGGTGACCAAGGACCTCGACATTTCGCTCGAAGGGGCCGACGTGGTGATCGTCGAGGACATCGTGGACAGCGGGGTGACGCTGAATTACCTGATGCACCTGCTCGAGCAGCGCCGCCCCAAGTCGATTCGCATTGCCGCTCTGCTGGATAAGCCCGAGCGCCGCTTGCGTCCAGTGCATGCCAGTTACGTGGGTTTTCAGATTCCAGACCGGTTTGTGGTGGGGTACGGCCTGGACTATGCGGAGAGGTACCGCAATCTGGACGATGTTTGTGTGCTGGACGAGTAGGGTTGTGCCAAGGCGTGAGGAAACAACGCGGCCGATGAACAGCGACAAACGCCGAGAGTAAGCGCTTACCGAACCCCTATGAAGTCCGCTTCCTTCTGGTCGTGGCGGTGTTTCCAATAGTGCTTGACGTCGGGCCAAAATTCTTTCAGCACGTTGGAGAAGGTATCGGTGGCCACCGCAATCAGCCATTTTTGCAGGTTGTCGTTCCAATCGCGCGTATCGGGATAGTAGGCGTTGGAAATCGCGGTAGCCATGGCGTTGCCGCCCCATTCGGAGAGATTGAAGACCCGTTTGCCCTGATCGTTCTTGCAAACCACGATCTGCTCGACGGCGTAGACCAGGCGGCTCTTCTTGGTGCCCTCGGCCCGGCGGAAATAGCGCGGATCCTGGTGCAGGACACTGGGCCAAAGGCCCTCGGTCATCACGTTGCCGATCATCTGGTCGCCGTAGGCGGTGGCGAAGCGCTTGGCGTAGCCCTCCATGCCTTGGCCAAAAGACGGATTCTGGTTCTCCAATTGATACAGCACGGCGAACAGCCCGGCGGTAGGGTAGACCGGGTAATCGAAAGAATCCTTTGCGGCGATGGTCATTTTTTGGCCCGCCGTCAAAGCCTGAAAGGGGATCGAGTTTTCAGTGGTGCGGTTGTTGGGAAGGACGCCAAAAATCCGTTTATCTTCTTTGGGGACGGGTTGGGCCGGGTCCGGCGAAAGCGGATCCGGTGAGGGCGGCGGATCGAGCGCGTCCGGCTTCACAGCCGCGTTCGACACCGGAGCGGACGGGGCGGCGGGGGCTTCCTGTGCGCAAGCCCACAAAACTGAACACACCACCAAGGTTAGAAGTGCAACGGGACGCGGCATCCTTGTACTAGTTAGGATGGTTTCAGGTGGCCGCCGGTTACTACTAATTTCCCCTGGTAGACAGAGGCGATCGAGTTTTGATAGACTTGTCACTGTCCCTTTTTGACGATCGCTCAGTGGGAGGTTCGTTTTTTTCGACGAACCGCTTGCACCAATGAGGAACAATGGCACGCACACCAGGTAAACAGTATCAGTCCGCACGGAGCAAAGTGGAAGCCCGCGAGTACCGGCTCGAAGAGGCAGTTCCGCTGATCCAAAAAATCAAGTACGCCAAGTTTGATGAGACGGTGGAGATTCACATGTCTCTGGGCGTAGATCCCAAGCACGCCGACCAAATGGTGCGGGGCACCGTGGTGATGCCGAACGGGCTCGGCAAATCCAAGAAAGTGCTGGTGATCGCCTCTGGCGACAAACAGCGCGAGGCGCAGGAAGCGGGCGCCGATTTCGTGGGCGGCGACGACATGGTCAACAAGATCCAGTCGGAAGGCTGGACTGGTTTCGACGCCGTCATCGCCACTCCGGATATGATGCGTTCGGTGGGCAGGCTCGGCAAGGTGCTGGGCCCGCGCGGTTTGATGCCCAACCCCAAGACCGGCACGGTCACCGTCGATGTAGTCAAGGCGCTGAAGGAGATTAAGGCCGGCAAAGTGGAGTTTCGCGTCGACAAAACCGGCATCGTCCACGCTCCGGTGGGCAAGCTGAGCTTTGAGGCGGGCAAATTGATCGAGAACGCCGCCAGCCTGATCAGCGCGGTCATCAAGGCCAAGCCGTCGGTCGCCAAGGGCAAGTACGTCAAGAGCGCGACAATCTGTTCCACCATGGGTCCGGGCGTAGCCGTGGATACGGCGCCGTTCAGCGTTAAGGCGGCGGTCTAGAACCGCGCAGGTGCTTTCATGAAAAACAAGAACGACAAGAAGAAAGATATCGACGCGCTGCGCCAGGACCTGGAGAAATCGAAGAACCTGTTCGTGACCGGCTACGAAAAGCTGCGCGTCAGCCAGGATTTCGAGCTTCGCAAGGTGGTGCGCGGCGCCAAAGGCAAATACCGTGTGGTCAAGAACACTCTCGCCGAGGTTGCCTCCCAGGGCACGCCCGCCGGCCAGGTGCTCCAGAACCTGCGCGGCATGACGTCGCTGGCCTACACCTTCGACGATCCGGTAGCGCTGGCCAAGGCGCTGACCGCCTATGCCAAGGCCAATCCCAGCTTTACATTCAAGGCGGGCGTGGTGGAAGGCCGCGTGATCGACGTCAAGGCGATCCAGGATCTGGCCAGCATGCCGCCGCGGGAAGAGATTCTCGCCAAGCTGCTTTACCTGATCAATGCTCCGGCACAGCGACTGGCGGCGGCGATAGGCGCGGTGGGCCGTAGCCTGGCCGTGGTAGTGGACCAGGGAGTGAAAGAAAACAAGTTCAAGTAACGCTGTCAGCCGTCAGCTTTCAGCCATCAGCGTCGGCGCGTCCGGCGGCGAGGCTTTAGCTGACGGCTGATGGCTGAAAGCTTACGTTCTTAAGGAGTTCAGAGGAAAATGGCGGACATTAACGCAATTGCGGATCAGATTCAGGGCTTGACACTGCTGGAAGCTTCTCAGCTTGTCAAGCTGCTGGAAGAGAAGTTGGGTGTTTCGGCGGCGGCGGCCGCTCCGGTGGCGGCGGCCGGCGGCGGAGCTGCCGCGGCAGCAGCCCCGGCGGTGGAAGAAAAGACCGAGTTTACCGTGGTCCTGACCGCTGTCGGCGCCAACAAGATTAACGTCATCAAGGCAGTTCGCGAAGTCACCAGCCTGGGCTTGAAAGAAGCCAAGGACCTGGTGGATGGCGCGCCCAAGCCGGTGAAGGAAGGTATCGGTAAGGACGAAGCCGAGGCCATCCGGAAGAAATTCACCGATGCCGGTGCGACAGTCGAAGTGAAGTAATACCAGCGAGTTCCAGTCGGATTGCGGGACCGGCCTTTGGCGCCGGTTTCGGGGTAGGTTTGACGCAGGGCCCAAGTCCTGGTAGCCTGAGTAGTTGGGTGTTGGATTCGAGCGGATTCGATCCCAATTGGTGACATTGATTCCCGCAACTTGGCACGCAACTTGCAGTTCGGCTGGGACTGCACACAGGGCACCTCTGTCCGCCCTCCGGCTGGAATACTGCCCATACGCCCGGAGTGCTCGCGTTCTCGCTACCCGCTTCCTTGCAGGCTTCTTTCCGGCACCACCGATTCGATTCCTGCCCCTTTGTCGTCTTTCGGCGCTCCCGAGGGTATCGCCCACGGGAGCGCCGCTGGCTTTGTGCTGTTAAGCGCAATTTCTTTGCTTCGGCTGTTCGGCCGTCAGGAGCTTACGAATGGAATTACAAAATAACGGCGCCGTCCCTGAGCGAGTGGATTTTTCCAAAATCAAGACCTCAATTCCCATCCCTAACCTCATCGAGGTGCAGAGGAGTTCCTATGAACGCTTTCTGCAGATGGACCTGCTGCCCAACGAACGTGAAGACATGGGCTTGCAGACGGTCTTTAGCTCGGTGTTTCCGATCTCGGATTTTCGCGGCGTCAGCGACCTCGAATTCGTCGATTATTCGATCGGCAATTGGGAGTGCAAGTGCGGGAATCTGAAGGGCTTGCACCACTTGCGTTCGACCTGCCGCAACTGCGGCTCGACCATCCGTACGGATCCTTTTCACGCTGGCGACGTGCTCTGCACGCATTGCGGCACGTTTAACAAAAACGTGGTTACTTTCTGCAATAAGTGCGGCGACCCGGTGGGCCTGCAATTGAAGTACGACATGCAGGAGTGCCAGGAGCGCGGCATGACTTACGCCGCTCCGCTCAAAGTCACCATCCGGCTGACGGTCTATGCCAAGGACCCGGAAACCGGCAAGAAGAGCGTCCGCGACATCAAGGAGCAGGAGGTCTTCTTCGGAGAGATTCCGTTGATGACCGACAACGGCACCTTCATCATCAACGGCACCGAGCGGGTTATCGTTTCGCAGTTGCACCGTTCTCCAGGCGTGTTCTTCGAGCGCGTTCCGGCGCAGGGCTATTACCTGGGCAAGATCATCCCTTACCGCGGGAGCTGGGTGGAATTCGAGTACGACAATAAGAACCTTCTTTATGTCCGTATCGACCGCAAGCGCAAATTCTACGGTTCCGTGTTTCTGCGCGCGCTGGGCTACAAGAAGGACGAAGAAATCCTGCGCGCCTTCTACCGGGTCAGCAAGCTCTCCATCAAGGACAAGAAGCTGTTTTGGAACGTGGATGAAGGCCTGACGGGCCTGAAGCTCTCCTGTCCCATCCTGGCCAAGGGCGGAGAAACGGTGGTGGCGCAGGGAAAGAAGATTACGCCCTCGCTCTACAAGGAAATCCTGAAGGCCAAGATCCCGCAGGTGGAAGTCGCCGTAAACGATCTGGAAGGCGCCTATGTGGTGGCCGATGTGTTCGACACGGCCAGCGGCGAAGTCTACGTGGAAGCCAACAGCGAGTTGACCTCGACGCAAATCTCGAAGCTGATCGAGGCCGGCATCACCGAGTTTGAAATCTTCTTCCCGGAGCGCGACGAAGTCGGCACTGTGATCTCCTCCACCATCCGCAAGGACACCATCAAGGCCCAGAACGAGGCGCTGATCGAAATCTACCGCAAGCTGCGTCCCGGCGATCCGCCCACTCTCGATACCGCCACGCAACTGTTCCAGGGCATGTTCTTCGATCCGCGCAAGTACGATTTTTCGCGCGTGGGCCGGATGAAATTCAACATCAAGCTGTTCGACCGCGCCGACTTCACCTCGCTCGACAAGCGAACCCTCGACGTGGAGGATTTCCGCGCCACCATCAAGTACCTGCTCAAGCTGCGCAAGGGATTCGGGGCGGTGGACGATATCGACCATCTGGGCAACCGGAGGGTGCGCGCGGTGGGCGAACTGCTGGAAAACCAGTTCCGCATCGGCCTGGTGCGGATGGAACGGGCTATCAAAGAGAAGATGTCGGTCTACCAGGAAATGTCGACGGCCATGCCGCACGACCTGGTGAACGCCAAACCGGTAATGGCGGCCATCCGCGAATTCTTCGGATCGAGCCAGCTTTCGCAGTTCATGGACCAGACCAATCCGCTGTCGGAGATCACTCACAAGCGGCGTCTGTCGGCGTTGGGACCAGGCGGTTTGAGCCGCGAGCGCGCCGGTTTCGAAGTGCGCGACGTGCATCCCACCCACTACGGACGAATCTGCCCGATCGAGACTCCCGAAGGTCCCAACATCGGGCTGATTTCCTCGCTCTCCTGCTTTGCCTGCATCAACGAATACGGTTTTATCGAGAGCCCGTACCGGCGCGTGGTCAAGGGGATCGTGATCGACGAAGTCAAGATCCTGAATCCGGGCGACGTCGATCTCAAAGTCGGCGACATCGTGCCGCGCGCCCAGGTAGAGGAATCCAACCGCAAGCTGGCCGCCAAGAAGCAGCCCGCCGACTACGAAGCCCACTGCGAGTATCTCTCAGCCTGGGAGGAAGACAAGTACGTGGTGGCGCAGGCCAACGTGCCGCTCGACGAAAAGGGCCGCATCGTTCCGGAATTATGCAACGCGCGCCAGACCGGCGAGTTCGTGCTCAAGCCGCGCGAGGAAATCCAGTTCATCGACGTCAGTCCCAAGCAGCTTGTGTCGGTGGCCGCGAGCCTGATCCCGTTCCTCGAGAACGACGACGCCAACCGCGCCCTGATGGGGTCGAACATGCAGCGCCAGGCGGTGCCGCTGCTGCGCGCCGATGCTCCCTACGTGGGCACCGGCATGGAGCACGTGACGGCCCGCGATTCGGGCGCGGTAGTGCTGTGCAAGCGCCCGGGCGTGGTGGATTCGGTGGATAGCGAGCGCATCATCGTGCGCGTGGAAGGCGCTTCCCAGGAAGGTCAGCTCTCCCGCGAGGTGGGCGCCGACATCTATCAGCTCATCAAGTTCAAACGCTCCAACCAGAACACCTGCATCAACCAAAAGCCCATCGTCAGGGTGGGGCAAAGGGTGGTGAAGAGCCAGGTGCTGGCCGACGGTCCTTGCACCGATATGGGCGAACTGGCCCTGGGCCGCAACGTTCTGGTCGCCTTCATGCCGTGGCGCGGCTACAATTTTGAGGACGCCATCCTGGTCAGCGAGAAGCTGGTCAAGGAAGACTACTACACCTCCATCCACATCGAGGAATTCGAGATCGAAGCTCGCGATACCAAGCTCGGGCCGGAGGAAATCACCCGCGACATTCCCAACATCGCCGATTCCTTCCTGCGCAATCTGGACGAGAGCGGGGTGATCCGGGTCGGCGCCACGGTGAAGCCGGGCGACATCCTGGTGGGCAAGGTTACTCCCAAGGGCGAAACCCAGTTGACCCCCGAGGAGAAGCTGCTGCGCGCGATTTTCGGCGAAAAGGCGGGCGACGTTAAGGACGCTTCGCTCTATTGCCCGCCGGGGATCGAGGGCACCATTGTGGATTGCAAGATTTTCTCGCGCAAGGGCCAGGAAAAGGACGATCGTTCCAGGGCCATCGAGGAATCCCAGATCCAGCGCCTGCAGCGCAACCTGCAGGACGAGATCCGCATCCTCACCGACGAGCGCGCCAAGCGGCTGGGCAACCTGCTGGAAGGCAAGAAACTCACCGCCGACCTGCACGACGAAAGAACCAACAAGCGCCTGCTCTCGAAAGACACCGACCTGACGCGCGACATCATCGAAAAGGTGAAATCGCGCGACCTCAAGCGCATGCGGCTTTCCACCCGGGACCCGCGCCTGAACGAGCAGATCGACGAAATCGAGGAGATGACCTCGCGCCAGATCGCGGTGCTCGAAAAAATCACCGACGAAAAGATCGCCAAGCTGCGCAAGGGCGACGAGCTGCCTCCCGGCGTGATCAAGCTGGTCAAGGTTTATATCGCCATGAAGCGCAAGCTTTCGGTGGGCGATAAGATGGCCGGCCGCCACGGCAACAAGGGCGTCATCGCGCGCATCCTGCCGGAAGAAGACATGCCCTACCTGCCCGACGGCACCCCGGTGGAAATCGTGTTGAACCCGCTGGGCGTGCCTTCGCGCATGAACGTGGGGCAGATTCTGGAAACCCACCTGGGCTGGGCGGCGCAGGCTCTGGGCCTGCATTACGCCACCCCCGTGTTCGACGGCGCTACCGAGCGGGAAATCAAGAAGGCTCTTACCGACGCCAACCTCCCGACCTCGGGCAAGACCAAACTGTACGACGGCATGACGGGCACCCGCTTCGAGCAGCCGGTGACGGTGGGCTACATCTACATGCTCAAGCTCTCCCACCTGGTCGACGACAAGATCCACGCGCGCTCCATCGGACCGTACTCGCTGATTACCCAACAGCCGCTGGGAGGCAAGGCGCAATTCGGCGGACAGCGCTTCGGCGAAATGGAAGTCTGGGCGCTGGAAGCCTACGGCGCCGCTTATATCCTGCAGGAGCTGTTGACCGCCAAGTCGGACGACGTCTACGGCCGCGCCAAGATTTACGAGGCCATCGTCAAGGGCGAAGCGGCCATCGAGCCGGGCGTGCCGGAATCCTTCAACGTGTTGATCCGGGAGCTGCAGTCGCTCTGCCTGGACGTGGAATTGATGAAGAAGCCGCGGGAAGTGCCGGATACGGCCCTGGCGGCGGATTAGGAAGAGCTGTCAGCGGTCGGCTTTCAGCGATCAGCTAAAACGGGCTGCGCTGAGGGCTGATCGCCGATGGCTGAAGCTAAGAGTTGTGGCGAGCTAGAAACAAGCTCGCGGCGGTGAGCGGTTTGGCTGAAAGCTGATCGCTGATTGCTGAGAGCTAATACTGGAGGCTATTTTGAGATCCTCTCCGTACGATCGAGCGAATTTAATCGCGGATTTCGATTCCATCCGCATTTCCCTGGCTTCTCCGGAGAAGATCCGGAGCTGGTCCCACGGCGAAGTCACCAAGCCGGAGACCATCAACTACCGGACCTTTAAGCCCGAACGCGACGGCTTGTTCTGCGCCCGCATTTTCGGTCCCACCCAGGACTGGGAATGTTTGTGCGGCAAATACAAGCGCATGAAGCACCGCGGCGTGATTTGCGACAAGTGCGGCGTCGAAGTGACCCTGGCGCGCGTGCGCCGCGAACGGCTCGGCCACATCGAGCTTGCCAGCCCCTGCTCCCACGTGTGGTTTTTCAAGGGCCTGCCCAGCCGCATCGGCCACCTGCTCGACATCACCCTGCGCGAGCTCGAGCGCGTCCTCTACTTCGAAGCTTACGTAGTGGTCGAGCCCGGTGAAGTGGAAGGCCTGTCCCGCGGCGACGTCATCACCGACGAGCGCAAGCGGCAGCTCGACCAGGAATTCCCCGGTAAATTCATCGCCATGATGGGCGCCGAGGGCATCAAGGAACTGCTCAAGAAGATCGATGTGGAATTCCTCAGCGAGGATATCCGCGA